>NZ_BFAG01000009.1:102500-215908 GCF_002897375.1 Deinococcus aerius
CTGGCTGTCCTGGAACGCCGCCTCGACCTCACCCTGGGGGGGCTGGACGTGTACGTCAACCTCGCGGGCGGCCTGAAGGTGCCCGACCCCGGGCTCGATCTCCCGGTGGCGCTCGCGGTGTATTCCGCGGTGGTGGGCCGGGCGCTTCCCGGCAACGTCGCCGTCTTCGGGGAAGTCGGTCTGGCGGGCGAGGTCCGCTCGACCCAGGGAGCCCTGCGCCGCGCCGAGGAGGCGGCCCGGGCGGGCTACCGCAACCTCATCGTGCCCCCCGGACTGGATGGGCGCGAGGGCGTCCGCAGTGTGGAGGAGGCCGTGGGGCTCGTCTGGAAGGCAACGAATTGAAGAGCTTGCCTTCATGAAGGTGTAGGGATGTGAAGGAGTGCATAGAGATTTGGTCAAGAAAAAAGCGCCCGCCTGAGATGTGTCTGTCGAAATCTCGGGTCACACTGGGGTCACTTATGAACAAGACCCTGCGAATTCTGACCGTCACCGCCCTGCTCGCCGTGCCCACGAGTGTCCTCGCCCAGACCGGCACGGATACGACGGGGACGGGCACCACCGATACGACGGGGACCGGAACGACCGATACGACGGGAACGGACACCACCGGAACCACCGATACCACCGGCACGGACACGACTGGAACGGATACGACCGGGACCGATACCACGGGTACCGACACGACGGGCACAGACACCACCGGGACAGACACGACCGGCACCGATACCACGGGCACGGATACCACCGGCACCGACACGACGGGTACGGACACGACCGGGACGACCGATACCACGGGCACGGCTGGAACCACTGACACCACCACCACCACGGACACGACGACCACGACCACCAACCGCGGAACAGACTGGGGCTGGCTGGGCCTTGCCGGTCTGCTCGGCCTGGCGGGCCTGGGAGGGCGCCGCGCCACGAACGTGCGCCGGGTGGATACCACGACCACCACCACGCGCCGCTAAACCGCAAACAGGGAGCCGCCGCCCGACCATGGGGTGGCGGCTTGTATATTCATAGAGGAATCATTGCGTCCGGGTGTCCTCCCTACCCACTGAACGTTTCTCGTGGAATCAAGACAATCACCGAAGCCACGTGTCTTGCACCTCCGGCGCAGTCTGCTGTAATGCCAAAATAATCCCTCTTCGCACGGGCTCGTCAAGAGAGGCAAGCGGTGCCTGAATATCTTCTACCTGTTAAACGCTGGTACCGGGGCAGAACGTATCCTCGTCGCAAGTTTTGAGGAAAAGGAGCAGACGGAGGAATGCCTCCACCAGGGAGCGCAATCGAAACACTCGCTTCAGGCTGCTGGCTTTATACCCGTCCGGGCAAAGAAAGGGCCGCCACCCGTGCAGAGGTGGCGGCTTTCTTCGCTGAGGTTTAGTTCAGCACCCCGGTCTCGAAGCGGAACTTCTGGCCGTCGTAGTCCACCGTCAGGGTGCTGCCCTCGGGGACGTGGCCCGACAGGATTTCGCGGGCGAGCGGCGTTTCGACCTCGCGGGCGATGGCGCGCTTGAGGGGACGGGCCCCAAAGGCGGGGTCGTAGCCGAGCTGGGCGAGCTTGTCCTTGGCACTCTCGGTCAGGTGCAGCGTCACGCGGCGCTCGGCCAGGCGCCTCCGCAGGCCGCTCATCTGGATCTCGACGATCCGCTGCAGGTCGGCGGGGGTCAGCGCGTCGAACACGATGACGTCGTCCACGCGGTTCAGGAACTCGGGCCGGAAGTGCGCCTGCAGCACGGCGAGAACCTGCTCGCGGATGCTCTCGGCGCTGTCACCCCGGGCCTGCGCCTCCAGGATCAGCGGTGAGCCGATGTTGCTCGTCATGATGATCAGCGTGTTGCGGAAGTCCACCGTTCGGCCCTGACCGTCCGTGAGGCGGCCATCGTCCAGCACCTGAAGCAGCACGTTGAACACGTCCGGGTGCGCCTTCTCGATCTCGTCGAGCAGGATCACCGAGTAGGGACGGCGCCGCACGGCCTCGGTGAGCTGGCCGCCCTCCTCGTAGCCCACGTAACCGGGAGGAGCCCCGATCAGGCGGGCGACGGTGTGCTTCTCCATGTACTCGCTCATGTCGAGCCGGACCATCGCGTCGGTCGAGTCGAAGAGGAACTCGGCCAGGGCCTTCGCCAGCTCAGTCTTGCCCACCCCCGTCGGCCCCAGGAACATGAAGGAACCCAGCGGGCGGTTGGGGTCGTTCAGCCCGGCGCGGGCACGGCGGATCGCGTCGGACACGCTCACGATGGCGCGGTCCTGCCCGATCACCCGCCCGTGCAGTTGCTCTTCCAGGTGCAGCAGCTTCTCGCGCTCGCCCTCCATCAGCTTGCTCACGGGGATGCCCGTCCAGCGGCTCACGACGGCGGCGATGTCCTCCTCGGTCACTTCCATGTGCGCGAACTCGGCGCCCTTGAGCTTGCGCTCCAGCTCCTGCACCTCGCGCTCCAGTTGCGGCAGGCGGCCATACTCCAGCTCGGCGGCCTTCTGGAGGTCGTACTCGCGGCGGGCCTTTTCAATATCGGTGCGGACCTGATCCAGCGCCTCGCGCTTCTCGCGCAGGGCCTGAACCTCGCCTCGCTCGGCCTCCCAGCGGGAGCGGACCTCGGCCAGCTCGTCGGTGATCGCGCGCAGCGAGTCCTCGATGTCGAGCAGGCGGTTTTGCGAGTCCTGGTCCTTCTCGCGCTTCAGGGCCTCGCGCTCGATCTCCAGTTGCAGCTTGCGGCGCTGGAGCTGGTCGATGCGCTCGGGACTGGATTCCAGCGCCATCCGCAGCCGGGCCGCCGACTCGTCGATCAGGTCGATGGCCTTGTCGGGCAGTTGCCGGTCGCTGATGTAACGGTGGCTGAGCTGCGCGGCGGCCACGAGCGCGGGATCGGTAATCTCGACGTTGTGGTGGACCTGATACCGCTCCTTGATGCCGCGCAGGATGGAGATGGTGTCCTCCACGCTGGGCTCGTCCACGAAGACGGGCTGGAAGCGCCGCTCCAGGGCGGGGTCCTTTTCAATTTCGCGGTACTCGTCGAGGGTGGTCGCGCCGATCAGGTGCAGCTCACCGCGCGCCAGGGCGGGCTTGAGCATGTTGCCCGCGTCGGGGCTGCCCTCGGTCTTGCCCGCGCCGACGATGGTGTGAATCTCGTCCACGAAGAGGATGATCTCGCCCTGCGACTGCACGACCTCGTCGATGACGCCCTTGAGGCGTTCCTCGAACTCGCCGCGGAATTTGGCGCCCGCGAGCAGGCTGCCCATCTCCAGCGAGACGATGCGCTTGTTCTTGAGCCCCTCCGGCACGTCGCCCTTCACGATGCGGATGGCGAGGCCCTCGGCGATGGCGGTCTTGCCGACGCCGGGCTCGCCGATCAGCACGGGGTTGTTCTTCGTGCGGCGCAGCAGAATCTGCATCACGCGGCGAATCTCCTCGTCGCGGCCGATCACGGGGTCGAACTTGCCGTCACGGGCGCGCTGGGTCAGGTCGGTGCCGTACTTCTCCAGCGCCTCGAATTGTTGTTCAGCGGTTTTGGTGGTCACGGTCTTTCCTTTCCGGGCCTCCGTCACGGCCTGGCGCAGGGCGGCCTCGGCGGGCAGGCCGGGCGCGCGGCTCTCGCGGCGCAGGGCGAGGAGCAGCGTGTCGGCGGCGATAAAGGTGTCGCCGAAGCTCCTGGCCTCCTCCTCGGCCTTCTGGAACGCGCGGTTCAGCGCGGGGTCGAGATACAGGTTGTCGCCGCCGCCCTGCACGCGCGGCAGTTTGGCGATCTCGGCGTCCAGCGCGGAACGCAGAGCTTTCAGGTCGGCTCCCGCAGCGGTCAGCGCGCGGGCCGCGGTCTCGTTGTCGGTCAACGTCCGCAACACGTGCGCGACGGTGAGGCTCTGCTGGTGGTTCTGCTGTGCCAGTTGCTGCGCGGCGGCCAGGGCCTGCGTGGCAGCTTCGGTAAAACGTTCGGGATTCAAGAGGGGTACCTCCGTGGGACAAATGCCTTAGGTACCCCTATTGTGCAACTTGAGTGTGGTTATGTCAAGTTATTGGAGTGGCAGGAGGAATGTTCCCAGACGGGCTCAGCGGCCTGAGGGGACGAAGCGCCCCCCCTCCTCCCGCGTCAGCGTGCCGCCGATGAATTCGCCCATCCCCTCGGCGGTGATCGGCCGGTCATTCAGGGTTCCCTGCCCGCGCACCGGTCCCTCCCAGTAGGCGACGGAGGTGTTTTTCGTCAGCAACTCCTGCTCGTCGCGCACGGCGTCCAGGGTGAGGCTCAGGCCGGGCGCGCTCACGGTCCACCCCAGCACGTACTCGCGCCCGCTGGGGCTGCGGTACACCCGGCCCGGCGTCATGGTCACGTCCGGCACCTCCCGCGCTACGCCCGCCTGATCCACCCGCGAGCCCGCCACCTGCACGACCTGCCCGGCGGCGTTCCGCACCCGGTAGAGCATCAGGTCCGAGCCGTCCGAGAGGTGCAGGCCGAACCAGTCCCAGCGGGCCTGCGCGCCGGGCTGCTGGTCACCCCACTGGTGGTCGAGCCAGACCTGACCCGTGACCTCCCGCGTCTCCCCACCGGCCAGCGCCACCGTGCCGCTCGCCTCCAGCCGGGTAATGCTCTGGTAGTACAGCCGCCCCACCTCCGGGGTGCCCGAGTAGCCCGGCGGGTGAACGACCAGCCCCTTGAGCGGCTTGAGGGTGAGGTTGAGTGGCCCGGCGCCGAGCCGGAAACTCCCGTCGGGCTGCTGGTTCAGGCGCCATTGCCCCTGCTCGACCCGCAGGGGCGGAAAGCCGTAGCGGGTGTTCTGTGACTCGTTTTCAAATAGGTTCAGCTTGTCGGCCCGCAGGTCCGCGACCGCGAGGTGCCCGGCGTGGTAGGGAATACCCCGGTAGTTCACCTTGAACTGCGCCCAGTGGAAGGCGAGCCCCGACTCCGGCAGATACCCGGAGACGTACCACCACTCCGTCGCCACGTTGTGCGGCCCGAAGTCCGAGGGCTGGGGCTGCCGGTTGGGGTCGAAGGCCTCCGGGCGGGGCAGGCAGGACGTGAGGAGCGTGGCCGACAGGAGGGCGAGCGCGGGGGCGGGGAGCGTTCGGAGCTTCATGGCTCACCGTACCCGGTCCCGCCCCGGGGCTCGGTGGGCGGCGGCACAAGAAAGAGGCCGCCCCGTTTCCGAAGCGGCCCCACACCTTGAACCTTTCTTTATAACAACTTCAGGTGAGTCGAAGACGAACCCGAGCGGAGCGAGAAGAAGAAAAAACCGGCTTGCGGCAATGGAAGAACATCCGGTGGGTTGCCCGGATGTTCTGGAATGAGAGCAAGTCGGTTCTACTCGTCGCCCAGGTACGCCTTGCGCACGCTCTCGTCCTGCGCGATCTGCGCGGCGGGACCGCTGAGGCGAATCTCGCCCGTCTGGAGCACGTAGGCCCGGTGCGCGATGGCGAGCGCCATGCTGGCGTTCTGCTCCACCAGCAGGATCGTCGTGCCGCGCTCCTTGTTCAGCCGTTCCACGATGTCGAAGATCGCCTCCACGAAGAGGGGCGAGAGGCCCATCGAGGGCTCGTCCAGCAGCAGCAGTTTCGGGTTCACCATCAGCGCGCGGGCGATCGCCAGCATCTGCTGCTCGCCGCCCGACATCGTGCCGCCGAGCTGCCCCTCGCGCTCCTTGAGGCGGGGGAAGAGCGCGAAGGCCTCCTGGATGCGCTCCTCGATCACCCGGCGGTCGGTCACGGTGTACGCCCCGACCTCCAGGTTCTCGCGCACCGAGAGCTGACCGAAGATGCGCCGCCCCTCCGGCACGTGGCTCATGCCGCGCCCCATGATCACGTGGGCGGGCAACCCGGTCACGTTCTGGCCCGCGTAGCTCACCTGGCCGTGGCGGGGCTTCATCATGCCGCTGACCGTGCGCAGGGTGGTCGTCTTGCCCGCCCCGTTGCCGCCGATCAGGGCCACGATCTCGCCCCCGTTCACGGTCATGTTCAGGCCCTTGAGGGCGTGGATGTGGCCGTAGTAGGTGTGAACGTCGCGCAGCTCCAGCATGGGCGTGCCCGTCGCCTGCGCGGCGCTCGTCATCACTTGCGTCTCAGGCATGCGGCCTGGCCTCCTTGCCGTACTCGCCCGCCGCCGCGCCGCGGCCCAGGTACGCCTCCATCACGCGCGGGTCGTTGCGAACCTGATGGGGGAGCCCCTCGCTGATCTTCGTGCCGTAGTCCAGCACGGTGATGTTTTCCGAAAGGGTCATCACCAGGCGCATGTCGTGTTCGATCAGCACCACCGTTACCCCCAGGTCGTCCCGGATGCGGCGAATCAGGGCCTTGAGGTCCTCGGTCTCGCGGGGGTTCATGCCCGCCGCGGGTTCGTCCAGCAGGATCAGCTTGGGCGTGGTGGCGAGCGCCCGGGCGATCTCCAGCCGGCGCTGGTCGCCGTAGGGGAGGTTGGTCGCCAGCTCATGGCGCCACTTGCTCAGGCCCACGAAGTCCAGCATCACCCGGGCCGTCTCGCGCGCCTCGGCCTCGGTCTGGTGGAAGGTGCCGGTCCGCAGCACCGCGTCCCAGAAGCCCACCTTCAGCCGGGCGTGCCGCCCCACCATGATGTTCTCCTCGGCGGTCATGGTGGAGAAGAGCCGGATGTTCTGAAAGGTGCGCGCGATCCCGGCGGCGGCGATCTGGTCGGGCCGCAGCCCCACGAGTTCCTGCCCGGCGAGCCGGATGGTGCCCCGGTCGGGGGTGTAGATCCCCGTGATCAGGTTGAAAAAGGTCGTCTTGCCCGCCCCGTTCGGCCCGATCACCGAGATGATGCTCTGGGGCGGCACCTGGAAGGTCACGTCGTTCACGGCGGTCAGGCCGCCGAAGGTCTTCGTGACCCCCTGCACGTCGAGGATCGGCCCGGAATACGTCATTCTGGCGGCGGTCACTTTGCGCCTCCCGCCCGGTCTTCCTGCTTCTGGGGGGCGAAACCGGGGCTGTAGACCTCGCCGCCCGTCGTGAGCGCCCGGCCCTCGCCCTGGGCGCTCTCGTCCTCCTGGTTCTCGTCCTGGTGCAGCTCCAGCGTGCGGCGGCGGTTGGGCAGCAGCCCCTCGGGGCGCAGCAGCATCATGGTCACCAGGATCACGCCGAAGATCAGCCGCTGAAGCTGCCCGGGGTTCACCTGCTGCGGCAGCCCCAGGTTCGCGGTCGCCTCGCCCAGCCCCGGCAGGATGCGCAGGTTGAGCAGCGTGACCACCGCCGCGCCGAGAATCACGCCCGGGAAGGACCCCATACCCCCCAGGATCACCATGCTCAGCACGCCGATACTCTGGAACAGGTTGAAGCTCTCCGGGGAGATAAAGGTCTGCTTGGCCGCGAAGATCATGCCCATCACGCCCGCAAAACTGGCGCCCGTGGCAAAGGCGATCAGCTTCGTCTGCACCAGCGGCACGCCCATCGCCTGCGCGGCCACCTCGTCGTCGCGGATGGCGATCCAGGCCCGCCCGATCCGCGAGCGGTCCAGCCGGATGTTCACCGTCAGGATGAGGGCGATCATGGCCAGCACCAGCAGGTACAGGAACAGCAGGTAGTACTGGTCGGGCTGGAAGCCCAGCGTCCCCGCCAGGCGGTCAAACCACGGCACGGGCGCGCTCTTGATGGGCGTGATGCCCTGCGAGCCCGCCGTGAACAGGTCGAGGTTGTTCGCCAGCACCCGGATCACCTCGCCCAGGCCCAGCGTGATGATGGCGAGGTAGTCCCCCTTGAGCCGCAGCACCGGCAGGCCGATCAGGACGCCCACGATGGCGGCGGCCAGGATGCTCAGCGCGAGAAACAGCCAGAAGAAGTTCCCGTCGATGCCGTTGGCCAGGCCCTGCGCCCGGGAGGCGTTGAGGACGAGCAGCGCGCGGCCCGTGAGCAGCAGGCCCGCCACCAGCCCGAAGCTCGCCAGCCCGAAACTCCAGGTCGAGAGCCGGGTGGGCCGCACGACCCGGCGGCGGATATACACCATGCTCGCCGCCGTCACCGCCGTCAGGAAGAGCCCGAAGGCCAGCGTGGCCGCGTTCGTCGCGCCGGGGTTCTCCCCGTAGTAGCGCAGAATTTCCCCGAAGCGCGGGCTGCCGAAGATCCCCCAGGTATACGCGCCCACCGCGAAAAAGGCCACGTACCCCAGGTCGAGCAGGCCCGCCAGCCCCACCACGATGTTCAGCCCCAGCGCGAGCGCGGCGAAGATCATGATCTGAATGCTGAGGTCGAGCAGGCTGGTGTCCTCCTGCCCCGCCATCGGCAGCACCAGGAGCAGGCTCCCCAGGCCGACGAGCGCCTTGGCCCAGGGCGCCGCGCGCCACAGGTACGCGAACAGCACGTTGGCGAGGAACAGCGAGACGATGACCGCCTCCACGATGGGGTTCTGGAGCAGACGGCCCAGGCCACCCAGGGTGCCGAGGAGGTCGCTGTTGTGCGACAGCAGGAGCAGGGCGCTCGTGACCAGGAAGATCAGCACGAGCAGAATGGTCCGCTCCGGCGCGGGACGGGCGCGGCGCGGGGCCGACGGGTTGGCAGCCGTCATACCTTCTCCACGTTGCTCTTGCCGAGCAGGCCGGTCGGTTTGAAGATCAGGATCAGGACAAGCACGATAAAGGCCCCGATGCGCTGGTAGGAGGCGTTGATGGACTCCAGGTTGGCGATGTTCAGCAGGCTGCCGAACACGTTCGTGACCCCGATCAGGTTCTGGATCACGCCCAGCACCAGCCCGCCCAGCACGGCGCCCGGAATCGAGCCGATGCCGCCCAGCACGGCGGCGGTAAAGGCGATGATGCCGGGGTCGAAGCCCGAGTAGGCGTTCACCGTGCCGAACTTCATGCCGAACAGCACGCCGCTGATCCCGCCCAGCGCCCCGCCGATCAGGAAGGTCGCGCTGATCATGCGGTTCGAGTCAATGCCCATCAGCCCGGCGGTCACCCGGTCCTGCGCGACGGCGCGGATCGCCTTGCCCAGCCGGGTGCGGTTGACCAGGTAATTCAGCACGCCCAGGCTGAGAAGCGCCACCACGATCAGGATCACGTCCTTGAGCTGGAGGTCGATGCCGACGGTGCGCAGAAAGTCGCCGGCGGCGGCGCAGGAACTCTGCGCCGCGCAGAACTTGCCGCTGAAGCCCGCGGGCAGGGTGTACGTGAGGTCGAATCTCCCCTGGAACCCCTCGATGATCCGCAGCAGGTCCTGGAGGATCAGCGACACGCCGATGGCCGTGATGAGCGGCACCAGCTTGGGGGCGTTGCGCAGCGGGCGGTAGGCCAGCCGCTCGATCAGCACGTTCAGCAGGCCCGACACCGCCATCGCGGCGACGAGCGCGATCAGCAGCTTGAGGTAGCCGTTCATCGGGCTGGGGGCAAGGACCCGGAAGACCTCGAAGCCCACGACGGCACCCGTGACAAAGACCTCCGAGTGCGCGAAGTTGATGAGTTGCAGCACGCCGTACACCATCGTGTACCCCAGCGCGATGATGGCGTACACGAAGCCCAGCACGAGGCCGCCCACAATCACGTTCACGATGAATGGCAGCAGTGTGGCGAGGTCCAAAGTCGATACTCCTCTCTCGGTTGGCCCGGGCGCGGGGGGCCGGGGGATGGGGGCGAGAACGGCGGGCAGTCGCGCGGCGCGGCGGGGGAACCTTCCGCACACGGTAGCGCACCTGACGGCGCCCGGTCAGCCCTCAGCGTTCCCCCCAAAAAAAGGAGCCGGGCAAGATGCCCAGCCCCAGGGTCGCGGGGAAAGGTCGGGAATGGGTGCTGCTCGGCCTTCCCCCGCCGGTTGGGACGTTCGGCGGCGTTACTGCCGCGCGGGCTTGACTGGGATGCGGGTGGCGAGCCGGTACTTGCCGCCCTGCACGTTCATCACGTACAGCGTGGCCGCCGTGCGGTCGCCGACGCTGTTGAAGCTGACCCGGCCGGAGAGCAGGCCCGTGAAGGTGCCCTTGCGGATGGCCGCCTCGACCTGCTCGCGGGTGGGAACCTTGTTGCCGTTGGCGCGGGCCGCGTTCAGGATGCCCTGAAGCACGACCTTGGCGGCGTCGTAGCCGAAGGCCCCGAAGCCCTGGGCCTCGTCATTGAAGGTCTTCTTGAAGTTGGCGGCGAACACCTTCGCGGCGGGCAGCGCGTCGATGGGCGCGGCGACCGTCGTGAAGTAGATGTTGTTCGCGCCCGTCCCGGCGATGGTCGCCAGCTCGGAGCTGTCCAGGCCGTCCCCGCCCACCACGGGCGTGTCGATGCCCGCGTCGCGGAGCTGCTTGATGAACACGCCCACCTGGTTGTAGATGCCGCCGAAGTAGATCGCGTCGGGGCGCTGGAGCTTGATCTTGGAGACGATGCCCGAGAAGTCGCTCTTCTCCTCGGTGCCCTCGTTGGCGACGACCTGGATGTTCTTGGCCCGCAGCGCCTTCTCGACTTCCTTCGCCAGGCCCTCGCCGTAGGCGGTCTTGTCGTTCAGGATGTAGACCTTCTTGGCCTTGAGGTTGCCGGTGATGAAGTTCGCGCCCGCCGGGCCCTGCGCGTCGTCACGGGCGACGATGCGGTTCATGTTGCTCAGGCCGCGGTCGGTGACCTGGTTCGCGGTGTTCGCCGGGCTCACCATCGCCACGTGGCTGGAGGCCAGCGCCTGGCTGGAGGGGATGGCGACGCCGGAGTTCAGCGTGCCCACCACGGCGAGAATCTGCCGGTCGGCGGCGATCTTGCGCGCCTGCGCGGTGCCGGTCGCGGGGTCGGCCTGGTCGTCGTAGGCGACGAGTTGCAGGTTCATCCCCAGCTTCTGGAACTGCGCCTTGTACTCGTTCACGGCGAGCTGCGCGCCGTTGCGAATCTGGGTGCCCAGGTCGCTCTGCCCGCCCGAGAGGGGCGAGAGGGTGGCGATCTTCACGGTGGTCTGGGCGCTGGCGGTTCCCAGGGCCAGGGCAGCCAGAATGGAGAGGCTCAGGGCGGATTTCTTCATGCGTCCTCCGGGATGATGCGCGGTGTGCGCGGTGGTTGAGATGGCGCTGATTCTAGGCAGGTTATAAAGGGAAGTCAATGTAGGGCTCATGAGGCCGACTTCAAGAGGAACCGGTTCCAAATCAGATTGCGAAAAGATTGTTGCTCCGAGTGGAACAGAGGAGCAATAGTCGATTGTTCTCGGCGAAACAAAGCCTTTTTTGCCCCCGGAACACCTCAGATGGGCGCCGATGGGGGTGGGGGGAGGTGTGCGGCCCTCCTCAGATCAGGTCGAGATACCGCTCCAGTTCCCAGGGGTGGACGGTCGCGCTGTACTCGCGCCACTCGGCGCGCTTGGCGGCCACGAAATGCTCCATGACGTGTTCGCCCAGCGCCCCGGCGATCACGGGGTCCTTTTCCAGCTCGTCCACCGCCTCGCGCAGGTCGGCGGGGAGTTCGCGGATGCGGTGGTGGCGTTTCTCGCGCACCGTCATGCGGAAGATGTTGCGCCCGATGGCGGGAGGCGGCTCCAGCCCCTGCTCGATGCCGTCCAGCCCCGCCGCCAGCAGGGCGGCCAGGGTCAGGTACGGGTTGCAGGAGGGGTCGGGCATCCGCACCTCGGCGCGGGTGGAGTTGCCGCGTTTGGCGGGAATGCGGATCAGGGCCGAGCGGTTGCTCGTGCTCCAGGCGACGTTGACCGGGGCCTCGTAGCCCGGCACCAGCCGCTTGTACGAGTTCACGAGCGGGTTGGTGATCGCCGCCATCCCCTCGGCGTGTTCTAAGAGTCCCGCGATGAAGTGCCGGGCGGTATCCGAGAGGCCGTGTTCGCCCCCCGGGTCCGCGAAGGCGTTCTGCCCGCCCCGGAACAGGCTGAGGTGGCAGTGCATTCCCGAACCGTTCACGCCCACGATGGGCTTGGGCAGGAAGCTCGCCAGCAGCCCGTATTCCAGGGCCACCCGCTTGACCACGAACTTGAAGGTGGCGATGCGGTCGGCCGTCTCCAGCGCCGGGGCGTAGCGGAAGTCGATCTCGTGCTGCCCGGGCGCGACCTCGTGGTGGGCGGCCTCGATCTCGAAGCCCATCTGCACCAGTTTTCCGGCGATCTCGCGGCGGATGCGCTCGCCCTTGTCCACGGGCGCCAGGTCGAAGTAACCCGCCTTGTCGTGCGTGACCGGGCTGACCCGCCCCCCCGCGTCCCGCTCGAACAGGAAGAACTCGGGCTCGGTGCCCACGAACATTTCGAAGCCCCGCCCGCGCGCCCGCTCGACCTGCCGCTTCAGCACGAAACGCGGGTCGCCCTCGAAGGGCGTGCCGTCCGGCAGGGTCACGTCGCAGATCAGCCGCGCGACCCGGCCCCGGCCCTCGTCCCCCCGCGAGAATTGCGGGTAGATCAGGAAGGTGGAGAGGTCGGGCCGCAGCAGCATGTCGCTCTCCTCGACGCGCGTGAAGCCCTCCACCGCGCTGCCGTCGAAGGTCACGTCGCCGCGCAGCGCCTTCTCGAACTGCGACTGCGGCACCTCCACGTTCTTCGTGGTGCCCAGGATGTCGGTGAATTGCAGCCGCAGGAACTCCACGCCCTCCTGCTGGAGCGTGCCGAGCAGGTCCTGCGCGGTCGGTGGGGGGGTTGGGGTCATGGGATGTCAGCGCCTCCGTGTCCCCTGACCGTAGCGGGAAGGTGGGGGGACGCGCAAGCCGTGGCGTCTGGGCGAATGCGGCCTGTTCTCCGGTCTCCGTACTTCCGGCATGAACATGAGGAGCAGTTTGCATCGATCCCCCCAAGAAAGCCCGGTTGTCCAGCCTATCTGTGCAAGTTGTCGTGCCCGCGTTGACCACCTCTTCCGCACGCGCCTATACTCGCGGGGACTGCGCGGTGGGGCCGCACCCTGTCCACCCCGCCCGGAGGGGATGCCTTATGAACCACGATCTGGACGTGATTTCTGCCGCCCGCAACTGGCGGGTCGAGACCTCGCCGCCCGCCACGCCCGCCCAGGTGGTCGGCGAACTCTTTGCCAGCGACGTGCTGACCCTGGAGGAACTCAAGACCCGGCTCTCCAAGTCGGCGTACAAGAGCCTGCGGGGCACCGTGGAGCGCGGCGAGACGCTCGACCCCGCCATCGCCGACACGGTGGCGCTCGCCATGAAGACCTGGGCGATGGAGAAGGGCGCGACCCACTACACCCACTGGTTCCAGCCCCTGACGGGCGCGACCGCCGAGAAGCACGACTCCTTCGTCTCGCCCAACGGGGACGGCGGAGCCATCGCGGCCTTCAGCGGCAAGGAACTCATCCAGGCCGAGCCCGACGCCTCCTCCTTCCCGTCGGGCGGCCTGCGCGCCACCTTCGAGGCCCGCGGCTACACCGCCTGGGACCCCTCCAGCCCGGCCTTCATCATGCGGCACGCGAACGGGGCGACCCTGTGCATCCCCACCGCCTTCGCCTCGTGGACGGGTGAGGCCCTGGACCTCAAGACCCCGCTGCTGCGCTCGGTGGAGGCGCTGAACCAGGCCGTGACCCCCGCGCTGCACCTCTTCGGCGCCTCGTTGGGCACCCGGGTGGGCAGCACGCTGGGCGCCGAGCAGGAATACTTCCTGATCGCCGAGGAGTTCTTCTTCCGCCGCCCCGACCTCGTGATGACCGGGCGAACCCTCTTCGGCGCGCAGCCCCCGCGCGGGCAGGAGCTCGAGGACCACTATTTCGGCGCGATCCCCGACCGGGTGCTGAGCTTCATGACCGACGCCGAGCAGCAGCTCTACGCGCTGGGCATCCCGGTCAAGACCCGCCACAACGAGGTCGCCCCCGGCCAGTTCGAGATCGCCCCCATCTTCGAGCAGAGCAACGTGGCCGCCGACCACCAGCAGCTCATCATGCAGGTGCTGCGCAACACCGCCCGCAAGTACGGCCTGGTCGCCCTGCTGCACGAGAAGCCCTTCGCGGGCGTGAACGGCTCGGGCAAGCACTGCAACTGGAGCATGAGCACCGACGCGGGCGAGAACCTGCTCGAGCCCGGCGACACCCCGCACGAGAACCTCCAGTTCCTGTTCTTCTGCGCGGCGGTCATCAAGGCCGTGGACGAGCATCAGGACCTGCTGCGCATCTCCGTCGCCTCGGCGAGCAACGACCACCGCCTGGGCGCGAACGAGGCGCCGCCCGCCATCATCTCCATCTTCCTGGGCAGCGAGCTGACCGAGATCTTCGACCGCCTGGAAAGCGGTGAGGGCGGGCGCGGCGCCGAGGCCGGGCTGCTGGGCCTGGGCTCGCCTGTGCTGCCGCCCCTGCCCCGCCACGCCGGGGACCGCAACCGCACCAGCCCCTTCGCCTTCACCGGCAACAAGTTCGAGTTCCGCGCGGTGGGCTCCTCCCAGAGCATCTCCTTCCCGATCACGGTCCTCAACCTGATCGTCGCGGATGCGGTGCAGTCGCTGACCAACGAGTTGCAGGCGCAGCTCAACCGGGGCGCGGGGCTCGACGCGGCGGTGGGCGAGATCGTGAAGGCGACCTACAGCAAGCACAAGCGCATTGTGTTCAACGGGGACGGCTACTCCGAGGAGTGGCACCGCGAGGCCGAGCATGAGCGCGGCCTGCTCAACCTGCGGACCAGCCTGGACGCCATCCCGCTCCTGACCGCCCCCCACAACGTGGAGCTGTTCAGCAAGTTCGGCGTCCTCTCCGAGCGCGAGTTGAGCGCCCGGCAGGAAATCATGTACGACATCTACTTCAAGACGGTGAACATCGAGGGTGAGACGACCGAGTACGTCGCCCAGACGATGATCCTGCCCGCCGCCGCCGAGTACCTGGGCGACCTGAGCGCGGTGAAGACCCCCAGCCGGGCGCTCGACGCGACGGCCACCGAGGTCGCTGCACTCACCGACGAGCTGTACGACGCCCTCCAGACCCTGCGCGAGCAGAACCGGGAGACGGGCGGCGAGGAGATTCACGACAAGGCCCACCACGTCCGTGACCACGTGCTGCCCGCGATGAGCCAGGTGCGGCAGGCCGCCGACCGCCTGGAGAAGGTCGTCGCCGACAAGCACTGGCCGCTGCCCACGTACCGGCAACTGCTGTTCGTGAAGTAAGAAGTAAGCGGTCAGCGGTCAGCTTTCAGAAAAAGAAAAGGGAGTCGTCCGTGTGCGGGCGGCTCCTTCTGTGGGCTGCCCTCTGATCACGGACGGCGGCCCGCTGGTAAACTGACCCCCGTGCTGAACATGCTGCGCAAACCATCCGTCACGCCCGCCGAGCTGGAGACCGGGCTGGCCGAGCTGGGGCTGGACGGGTCGCAGCATGTCATCGTCCACGCCAGCCTGAAGTCGTTCGGGCACCTGGAGGGGGGCGCCCGGGCGGTGGTGGACGCCCTGAGTGCGCGGGCCGCGACGGTGGTGGCCCCCGCTTTCACCTACCACACCCTGCTGCGCCATCCCACGTCGCCCGTCCACGCGCGCTTTCACCGGGACACCCGGGTGAGCCGCGACATCGGCCGGGTGCCCCAGGAACTCGTGGAGCGGGCGGACGCGGTGCGCTCCTTTCACCCCACCCTGAGCTTCATCGCGCTGGGGACCGAGGCGGAGCGCGTCACGGCGGCGCAGACGCTCGCCAGCCCCTACGCCCCGGTGGGGGCGCTGTACGACCTGGACGGCTACGCCCTGCTGATGGGCGTGGACTTCGGGAGCAACACGACCATCCACTACGGCGAGCACGTGGCGGGAATGCCGCTCCTCACCCGCTACGTGCCGCTGGAGGGCGGCGTGGTGCCCACCGCCTTTCCCAACTGCTCGGCGGATTTCGGGCGCCTGGAGCCCTATGTGCGGGGCCGCTCCACCCGGGTCGGCAACGCGACCCTACGCCTCTTCCGGGTGCGCGAGCTGGTGGACGGCACCGTGCGCCTGCTCACCCAGGATCCCGAGGCGCTGCTCTGCACCTACCCGGGCTGCCGCTGCCAGGAGGTGCGGAGGCTGGTGCGGCAGAATGGGCTGACGCCGCGCCCACCGGCGCCCCAGCCCTCCTGAGGGGACCCCGGACGCTCTACCCTGGCCCCATGACCCTCGCCCTGTACCACCACCACCAGTCGCCGACCCTCCTCACCTTCACGGCCACGGTCGTGGACGCGCGTGACGGCGCCGTGGCCCTCGACGCCACCGCCTTCTACCCCGAGGGCGGCGGGCAGAACGGGGACGCGGGCGTGTTGCACTGGCCCGGCGGCGAGGCGCGGGTCCTCGATACCCGCAGGGACAAGCCGAGCGGCGTGGTCTGGCACGAGGTGGAGGGGACGCTGCCCCCAGTTGGTGCTGAGGTGACCGGCGAGGTGGACGCGGCGCGGCGCTGGCGGCACATGGCGCGGCACTCGGCGGAGCACCTGCTCGCCCAGGCGTTCCTCCGCGTCAATCCCGCCTTCCGGGTGGCGGCGGTGAGCATGCGAAACGCCGAGAGTACCCTCGACCTGGAGGGCGACCCGGCCGAGGCGGATGTGGAAGCCGCCGAGGCGCTGCTGCGGGAGACCCTGGCCCGCAGCGACCTCACGCTGGAGACACCGACCGTCCCCGAGGCAGACCTCGGGCACTATCCGCTGCGCCGCGAGACCAGGGTGCGCGGCGACGTGCGGCTGGTCATCTTCCGGGACGCGGACGGCACCCCCTTCGACGTGAGCGCCTGCGGCGGCACCCACGTTCCCCGGGCGGGCATGGTCGCCCCGGTCGTCGTCGTGAGGACCGAGCGCATCCGGTCAGGCCTGACCCGGGTGGTCTTCATGGCGGGCGAGGAGGCCTCCGCCTTTCTGACGGGCGTGTACCGGGACGCCCGGGTATTGGCGCAGAGGTTCAGTGTGCCCGTCCCGGCTCTGCCCGAGCGGGTCGCCGCCCTGGGCACGGAACGTGACGCCCTGAAGGCCGAGGCGGCGACCCTGCGTGAGCGGCTGGCCGTGGCCCTGGCGGCGGCGGCGCCGCTAGAGGAGGTCGCCGGTGTCCCGCTCCGCTGGCTCACCCTGGACGACGCGGCGCTCCTGCCCGCCGCCCTGGCCGCCACCCCGGCGGGGGAGGTGCGGGCCGCCCTCGCCCCGGGTGGACGCTGCGGCGTCGGCAGCGGGCGGGCCGACGTGTCCGCCGTGGAGTTGCTGGGAGCCGCGCTGAAGGTGACGGGCGGCAAGGGGGTGGGCGGCCCGCGCTCGCCCAGGGAACCACCGGAAGTCCCGGGGAGTTCAGGCAGGCCGTTCGCCGGGTGCTGGCGGACGCCTCGCAGCCTGTTTGAGGCCTTCCGCCACTTGACAACCCCATCACTCGCCACCCGCTATGCTGTGGGCGCATGAAAAAGAACCTGATGCTGGTGGGCACGGCGCTCAGCCTGAGCAGCTGCTCCATGCTGCTGAGTGCGAACCGGGCCGACGTGACGGTTATCGGCGTGAACGACTTTCACGGCAATCTGCTCCCCACGAGTTTCCGGGTGCCCGACCCCGCCGACCGCACCAAGACCGTGTCGGTGCAGGCGGGCGGCATCGAGGCCATTGGCGGCATCCTCGCTCAGGCCCGCCAGGACAATCCCAACACGGTGTTCGTCGGGGTGGGCGACATGACGGGGGCCAGCCCCCTGGTCAGCGCCCTGCTGCGCGACGAGCCCACCATCGACGCGCTGACCCAGCTCGGGATGCAGGTCAACGTGGTCGGCAACCACGAGTTCGACAACGGCATCGGGGAACTCCTGCGCTTCCAAAAGGGCGGCTGCGACAGCAACGCGCCCGACCGGGCCTGCAAGTACGAGAACACCTTCCCGGGTGCCGGGTACACCTACATCGCGTCGAACGTGATCGACGAGAAGACCGGCCAGCGTGTCTTCCCCGCCTACAAGATCGTGAAGGTCGGCCCGGCGCGCATCGCCTTTGTCGGCGCGGTGCTCAGGGACACGCCGACCGTCGTGACCCCCTCGGGCGTGGCGGGCCTGCGCTTCGAGGACGAGGTGGCGTCCATCAACGCCGTCATCCCGCAGATCAAGCGGGGCGGGGCGGACGCCATCATCGCGCTCGTCCATCAGGGCGGGGCCAGCCCGGACGCCTTCGACGTGGTGGACTGCAAGACCCTGACTGGTCCCATCGTGGACATCGCCAAGGGCCTCGACCCGGCGGTCAGCGTGATCATGAGCGGGCACACGCACCGCGGGTACAACTGCCTGGTGCCCGGGCCGAACGGGCAGAACCGCGTGGTCATTCAGGGCGACGCCTACGGCCACCTGCTCCAGCGCCTCGACCTGAGCATCGACACCCGCACCAACCGGGTGCTGTCCGTCCAGGCCCGGAACGTCGTGGTGGACGCCAAGGACGGCCCCAAGGACGCGGCCATGACCGCCATCGTGGAGAAGGCCAAGGCCCTGACCGACCCGGTGGCGGGGCAGACCATCGCCACTCTCGGGGTCGAGCAGATCACCCGCGCGCAAAACCCGGCGGGCGAGAGCGCCCTGGGCGACGTGATCGCCGACTCGCAGCTCGCCGCCACCCGCGCCCCCGAGAAGGGCGGCGCCGTGATCGCCTTCATGAACCCCGGCGGCATCCGCGCCGACCTGCCCGTGAACGTGCCCAACCCCGAGCGCAACGTCACCTACGGCGACGCCTTCACCGTGCAGCCCTTCGGCAACATCCTGACGGTGATCACCCTGACGGGCGCCCAGATCAAGGACGTGCTGGAGCAGCAGTTCGACAATCCCTCCGCCGGGCAGAACCGCATCCTCCAGGTCAGCGAGGGCTTCACCTACACCTGGGACAACAGCAAGCCCAAGGGGGAGAAGGTCAGCAGCATCACCCTGAACGGCCAGCCCCTCGATCCGGCAGCGAGCTACCGCGTCACGGTGAACAACTTCCTCGCGGACGGCGGCGACAACTTCACGGTGTTCGCGCAGGGCACGGGCCGCCTGGGCGGCGACGTGGACATCGACGCCTTCGTGGCCTACCTGAAGTCGAAGACGGTCGCGCCGGGGCCGCTGGGCCGCATCACCCGCCTGAATTGAGGGCAGGCCCGGGCCGGGGAGGGGAGCCAAGGCGCACCCCTCCCCGGCTCCTATTTCTGGAGCAGGGCCGTGAGCTGCCGCCGGATGGCATCAAGAACAGGAGCGCTTTTCAGGCAGGCCGCGAGCGCGCGGGTCGCGTGATGCTCGCTGCCGGTCATAGCCTCGCTCAGATGCGCGGCGACCGTGGGATGCAGCCGTCCCGCCCGGTACAGCGCCGAGTCCAGCAGGTCGTCCACCGGCAACCGGGTGTGCCGCTCGCCGTCCAGGGTGACCGTCTCGATCACCGCCCGCCCCCGCTCGTCCCCGATCAGGTGGGCGTGCAGGGGGCGCCCGGCATGGCGCGTCACCTGCTCGACGGTGGGGATCAGCGCGTTCACCAGATTCACGGCGAGGCTCAGGCCGAGCAGGTGCGCCCGGGCCACATCCGCCTCGCCACCCCCCAGGGTCTGCGCGAGGCGCCGGGCCAGGCGTTCCCCCTCGGCGTGGAGCAGGGCCTGGGGATCGTCCTCGTTGGCGGCGCGCGTCACGCCCCAGGCTAACGCGCGGGGAGCGGAGACGTTCCTCAACATCCCCTGTGCCCGTCTATCACCCGCTCGTGTCCGGAGGGGCTAGCCTGCGGGGATGGAAGGCGAAGCGGCGGGACTCTTCGGGCAGTTCGAGGTGGTGGTCGGGCAGGTGACCCGTTACCTGGCGACCGGGGTGGAGGGCGCCTCCGGCATCGTCGTGGGGATCGCGGTGCTAGAAGCCCTGTGGCGTTCGCTGGGGCTGTTCTTCCTGCGGCAGGGCACACCCGAATCCTTGAAGGAGGCCATCCGGCTGCGCCTGGGCCGCTGGCTCTCGGTCGTGCTGGAGTTCCTGCTCGCCGCCGACATCCTGCGAACGGCGGTCGCGCCCAACTGGGACGACATCGGAAAACTCGCGGCCATCGCCGGAATTCGGACGGCCCTGAACTACTTCCTGCAACGCGAGGTGCGCGAGGCCGAGGGCCAGCGGGCGGACGCCAAGATTACCTCCCCGCTCCAGTCCGAACAGGGTCAGGCCAGGCAGGGGTAGGTGGCCGTGCTCCCCGCGCTGCGCCTGTTCGTGGAGCTCGCCAGCAACCTCATCCTCTTCGGTTACGTGGGGGCGGCGCTGCTGGCCCTGCTGCGGGGCCGGGACCTGCTGCGCGCCCGGCTCCTCGTCGCCGACGGCATCCTCTTCGCGCTGAACCTGAAGGTCGTGGCGACGCTGCTGCGGACGGTGGAACTCACCACCTGGACCCAGATCGGCCTGTTCGCCGCCGTGTTCCTCCTCCGCACCGGCCTGAAGCGGGTGGTCACCTGGGAGCGGCAGGAGCTGCGGCAGGGCCACGGCTAGGCCGTCTGGACAGGTCGGGCGCTGGCGAGGGCCGCCGCCGGGGGGGGCGAGATAGGGTCCCGGCACCGTGGTGTAAGCTCAGCGGGTATGAACGTCATCGGCCAGGTCACCGTGCTTCCCCAGCTTCCCGAGGCTATCGGGCGGCTCTCCGAACTCGCCTACAACCTCTACTGGTCGTGGACGCCGCACGCCCAGGCACTGTACCGGGACCTCGACGCCGAAATTTGGGAGCGCTTCCAACACAACCCCGTCCGGGTCCTGCTGGAGGTGTCCCAGGACCGGCTGGAGCAGGCCGCCGCCGACCCGGACTACCTGGGCCGCTACACGCAGGTCATGGCCGACTTCGACGCCTACATGGGGAAGAAGGATACCTGGGCGAGCAAGAATGCCGCGGCCCTCGGCCCGGTCGCCTACTTCAGCATGGAGTACGGCTTCCACGAGTCGCTGCCGATCTACAGCGGCGGTCTGGGGGTGCTGGCGGGCGACCACTGCAAGAGTGCCTCAGACCTCGGGCTGCCCTTCACGGCGGTCGGGATGCTGTTTCACCAGGGGTACTTCCGCCAACTGTTCAACAAGGACGGCTGGCAGGAGGAGGCCTACGACGAACTCGACCTGACCACCCTGCCGATCAAGCCCGCGCTCACCGCCGGGGGCGAGGAGGCCCGGGTGAGCGTGCAGATCGGCCACCGCGACGTTCACGTGCGGGTGTGGGACCTGCGCGTGGGCCGCATCCGGGTACTCCTCCTCGACGCGAACGTGCCCGAGAACGAGGGGGAGGACCGCAAGCTCACGGCGCGGCTGTATGGCGGCAACCAGGAACTCCGCGTTCAGCAGTACGTGCTGCTGGGCGTGGCGGGCATCCGCGCGCTCCGGGCCCTGAACGTCCCCGCGCAGGTCTACCACATGAACGAGGGCCACGCCGCCCTGCTCGGCCTGGAGCGCGTCCGCGAACTGGTGGAGACGGGCCTGGACTTCCGCACCGCCACCGAGACGGTCGCCTCCTCCACCCTCTTTACCACCCACACGCCGGTGCCCGCCGGCAACGACGCCTTCGGATACGACCTGATGGACCGCTACCTGGGCCGCTGGCCGTCCTTGCTGCATACCTCCCGCGAGGAACTCTATGCCCTCGCCCGCCACGACCAGTTCTGGGACGGCCACTGGGTGCCCACCTTCTCCATGACCGTGTTCGCCCTGAGCATGAGCCGCGCGGCAAACGGGGTGTCCGAACTGCACGGCGAGGTCAGCCGCGACATGTGGAAGTTCCTGTACGAGGGCGCCGAGGCGCGGGAGGTGCCCATCGGCCACGTGACGAACGGGGCGCACAACCTCACCTTCACCTCGCAGCCCATGCGCGACCTGCTCGGCACGGTGCTGCCGGACGACTGGACCGAGCGGTTGGAGGACGAGGAGATGTGGAAGGCGGTGGAGGCGCTCTCCGACGCCCAGCTCGCCGACGTGCAGCTCGACATGAAGCGCGAGATGATCGCCTTCGTCCGGCGCCGCCTGCGCGAGCAACTCACCCGCAACGGGGCCAGCGCCGCCGACGTGGCCGGCACTGACGGCGTGCTGTCCGAAAACGCGCTCACCATCGGCTTTGCCCGCCGCTTCGCCACCTACAAGCGCGCGACTCTGCTCTTCCGCGACAAGGCCCGCCTTAGCCGCATCGTGAATGACCCCGAGCGGCCCGTGCAGTTCGTGTTCGCGGGCAAGGCGCACCCCGCCGACAACCCCGGCAAGGCCTTTATCCAGGAGATCTACCGCGTCTCGCAGGAGCCCGAGTTCCGCGGCAAGATCGTGATCCTGGAGAACTACGACATGAACGTGGCCCGCCACCTCGTGCAGGGGGTGGACATCTGGCTGAACAACCCCCGTCGCCCGCTGGAGGCCTCGGGCACGAGCGGCATGAAGGCCAGTTTCAACGGCTCGCCCAACTTCTCCATCCTTGACGGCTGGTGGCGCGAGGGGTATGACGGCACGAACGGCTGGCCCATCGGCGAGGAGCGCGAGTACGCCGACCTGAATACTCAGGACGACGCCGACGCTTTCAGCATGTACCAGACGCTCGAAACCCAGATCGTGCCGCTGTACTACGCGCCGCCCCAGCCGGATGCCGAGGGCCGCAGCGGCTGGCGGCAGGTCGTGCGCCGGGCGATCCAGACGGTCAGCCCGCGTTTTTCCATGCAGCGGCAAGTCATCGATTACGTGAACCAGTACTACCTGCCCCTGACCGAGCGCGGCGCGGCCCTGGCGAGGAACGGCAGCCAGCGGGCGCGGGAGATCGCGGGCTGGAAGAGCTGGGTGCGCCAGCAGTGGCCCCACACCAGCCTCCAGGCCAGCGCCCACCTGCCCGCCACCGCCCGTCCCGGCGAGCGGGTGGAGGTGCAGGCGACCGTGAACCCGGCGGGGATCAAGCCCGAGGAACTGCGGGTCGAGGCCGTCCTCAAGCGCGGCGACCACTTCACCCGCGTGCCCCTCACCCCCCAGGGCAACGGCCACTACAGCGCCCAGGTCCCGCTGGAGGACAGCGGCCTGTACTCGGTCGGCGTGCGGATGCTCCCCGAGATCGAGGGCCTGAGCAACGACCTGGAGGCGGGCCTGATCAAGTGGGCGTGAGGGGCGTTGAGCGGTGACAGACAAGGAGGAGTTGGGGCAAACGCTTCGGCTCCTCCTGTCTTGTTGGTGCCCCACGACTGGCGGCACCGAGCCCCATAATGCCCCCCGTGCGCCGAGCCCTCCCCACCTCCCTGCCCCCCGTCCCGGCGCTCCTGCTCTCCATGCTGAGCATTCAGGGCGGTGCGGCGTTCGCCAAGACCCTCTTTCCCGCATTGGGGGCGGCGGGCACCACGGCGCTGCGCGTGACGCTCGCCGCCGCCATTCTGAGCCTGGTCTTTCGCCCCAACCTGCGCGCCCTGACTCCGGCGGCGTGGCGGGCCGTCCTGCCCTACGGCGCCGCGCTCGGCCTGATGAACCTCTCCTTCTACCTGTCGCTGACCCGGTTGCCGCTGGGCCTGGCGGTCACGCTGGAATTCGTGGGGCCGCTCGTGCTGTCCCTCGTCCTGTCCCGCCGAATGCGGGACTTGCTGTGGGTCGCGCTCGCCGCCCTCGGCATCGTCCTGATCGCGCCGCACGGCGGGGGAGAGGGGCACCTCGACCTCCTGGGCGCCGCGCTGGCCCTGACCGCGGGGGCCTTCTGGGCGCTGTACATCCTGGCCGGGGGGAAGCTGGGGCGGCGGGTGCCGGGCGTGACCGGGGTGGTCGCGGGCATGATCGTGGCCGCTCTGGTCACCCTGCCCTTCGGCCTCCTGACGGCGGGAACCGCCCTGCTCGCCCCCTCGGCGCTCCTCGCGGGCCTCGCCGTCGCCGTCCTCTCCAGCGCCCTGCCCTACAGCCTGGAGATGGCCGCCCTGCGAGCCCTCCCCGCCCGCGTCTTCGGCGTACTGATGAGCCTGGAACCCGCCATCGCCGCCCTGAGCGGCCTACTCTTCCTGCACGAGCGCCTCTCGGCCCTGCAAGGGCTCGCCATGCTCTGCGTGATTGCCGCCAGCGTGGGGATTAGCCTGAGCGGCGAGCGGGCGGTGGTGGAGGCGGAACCGGCGAACTGAGGGCGGCGGCCTCAGCATCACGTACAGTCACCCCATGCGGGTCTACCTCGAAACGGAACGGGTGATCTTGCGGCACTTCACGCCGGGCGACGCGGACCTGCTGTTCGAACTCGACAGTGACCCCGAGGTGATGCGCTTTCTCGGCCCCCCCGCCTCGCGGGAAGAGATTCGGGACGACATCCTGCCGCACTTCCTGGCCTACGACGAGCGGGGGGAGGGGTACGGCTACTGGGCCGCGGTCGAGAAGGCGACGGGCGCCTTTATCGGGTGGTTTCACCTGCGCCCGCGCCCCGGGGCGCACCCCGCTGAGCCGGAACTCGGCTACCGGCTCCGGCGCCCGGCCTGGGGCAAGGGGTATGCCACCGAGGTTTCCAGAGCCCTGCTCGCCAGAGCCTTCGGTCAACTCGGCGCGCGCCGCGTGGTGGCCTCGACCGCTGCCGACAACCTGGCCTCGCGCCGCGTGATGGAAAAGGTGGGGATGTCCCTGGAGCGGGAATACTGGTCTGACGAATACCAGTCGGTGGACGTGGACTATGCGGTTGATCGGGGTGACTGGGAGCAAGGGCGGGAGGTTCAGGACCTGAACCCATAACCCGGCTTTGCAGGAGAGACGCCGCCTGAGCCGAGGCCCGGGCGGCGTTCCACCGTGTTTTGCCAGACTTGAACAGTTCTTACCCGTGGTCCGGCATGCTCGCCGTGATTGCCGGGTCCACGCCGTCCTCGAACCGCTTGAAGTTCTCGCGGAACATCCCCGCCAGCTTGCGCGCGGTGCGGTCGTAGGCCTCCTGGTCCGCCCAGGCGTCGCGGGGGTTGAGCACCCCGGCGGGCACCCCCGGAACCTCGGTCGGAATCTCCAGGTTGAAGAAGGGCTCGCGCTCGAAGGTCACGCCGTCGAGTTCGCCCGACAGGGCCGCGTTGATGAGGCGGCGGGTGTGGGCGATGCTCATGCGCTTGCCCTGGCCGTACTGCCCGCCGGTCCAGCCGGTGTTGACCAGCCACACACGGGCGCCGCTCTCGCGCACCTTCTGCGCCAGCAGCCGGGCGTACTCGCCGGGGTGCCGGGGCATGAAGGGGGCGCCGAAGCAGGTGGAGAAGGTGGGCTGCGGCTCGGTCACGCCCTGTTCGGTGCCCGGGATCTTGGCCGTGAAGCCGCTGATGAACTGGTACATCGTCTGCTCGGGCGTCAGTCGGCTCAGCGGCGGCAGCACGCCGAAAGCGTCGGCGGTCAGGAAGATGACGTTCTTCGGGTGCCCCGCGCGGCCCTCCTCCACGATGTTGTCGATCTCGGTGATGGGGTAGGCGCTGCGGGTGTTCTCGGTGAGCGAGCCGTCGTCCAGGTCGGGCATCCCGTCCGGCCCCAGCACCACGTTTTCCAGCACGGTGCCGTAGGTCCGCGTCGTGCGGTAGATCGCGGGCTCGGCCTCCGGGTTGAGGTTGATGACCTTGGCGTAGCAGCCGCCCTCGAAGTTGAAGATGCCCGTGTCCGTCCAGCCGTGCTCGTCGTCGCCGATGAGGCGCCTTTCCGGGTCGGCGCTCAGGGTCGTCTTGCCCGTGCCGCTCAGCCCGAAGAAGAGGGCCACGTCGCCCTCCGGCCCCACGTTCGCCGAGCAGTGCATGGGCATCACGCCCTGCTCGGGCAGCAGGAAGTTCAGCACCCCGAAGATGCCCTTCTTGTTCTCGCCCGCGTACTGGGTGCCGCCCACGATGATCATGCGCCGGGTGAAGTTCACCAGGATGAAGGTCTCGCTCCGCACGCCGTCGGTCGCCGGGTCCGCCCGGAAGGAGGGGACGTTGAGCACCGTCCAGTCGGGCCGGAAGTCCTCGCGTTCCTGGGGGGTGGGCCGCACGAACATATTGCGGACGAAGAGCGAGTGGTAGGCCATCTCGGTCACCACCCGCACCCCGATGCGGTAGCGGGGGTCGGTGCCCGCGAACACGTCCTGCACGAACAGCTCGCGCCCCCCCGCGTAAGCGGTCATCTTCTCCAGCAGCCGGTCGAACACTTCGGGGCTGATCGGCGTGTTGAAGCCTCCCCACCACACCCGGTCGCGCGTCAGGTCGTCCTCGACGATAAAGCGGTCCTTGGGGCTGCGGCCGGTCTTGTCCGTGCGCACGGTCAGGGGACCGCAGGCGGCCTGCTCGCCCTCGCCCCGGCGGATGGCCGCCGCGTACAGCTCGTCCACGCCGGGGTTGTGGTGCAGGGTTGCATTCTGGATGCCGAGGTCTTGCAGCAGGGGAGTCTGGGTGAGGCTCATGGCGGGGTTCCTTTCGGGAGCGAGCAGTCCCGGGCACTCGGGACGGAATGTCTGGATGTTCGCATTCATCCTGACCCGGGAAACGGTTCCATTCCAAACGAACGGTTGTTACGTGAGGGGGAACACAAAGAGGGAACGTGCCCCGCCGGGCCGCTCCCCCTCTCGTTGCCCTGAATGTCAGCGGACCGAGCCGCCCGCTCCCTGCGCGAAGGGTTGGCCCCCCGTGTCCACCACCCGAACCTCGCGGTAGCTGCCGGGCACGCGGATGATGGTCCACGGGCTCGTGATCGCCTGGGTGGTGATCGTGTCGGGGCCGGGGGCCCTCACCTCCACCGTCAGGGTCAGCACGCCGTCCCGCACGCTCGCCCCCGTGACGCTCACCCCGTAGCCGCCCGTGGGCCGCTGACCCAGGAACACGCCGACAACCGTTTCACCGCCCGCGAGACTGGGGACGCCCGGCGCGCCCGTCTGCCGCCCGTAGGCGACGCTGTACAGGGCGTTCAGGCCCGCCTGGGTGGTGGCGACCTGCACGGCGGGGTCGGTGGCGGTGGCGTTCGCGCCGCTGGCCAGGACAGTAAAGTTCACGCGGCCTCCGGGGGTGGGTGCTGGAGTCGGGGTGGGGTTGCCCGCGCTCGCGGCGACCGTCCGCACGCCGGGCAGCACGTACAGGGCCGTGCGGCGGTACTCGCCCGGGGTGGGCTCCACGGCCAGGGGCGCGTCGGGCACCGTCGCCTCATTCAGCACAGCGACGGCCAGCGTTCCCTGATTCAGGAGGGCATTGCCCAGAGCAGCGGCCTCCGCGTCGGTCAGGTGGCCCGCCCCGCGCAGGCCGCTCACGGGAGTTCCGGCCACCCCCCGGCCTGTGGCCGAGTTCAGGCGGGTCCAGGTGCGCCCGTCGGTGTAGTAGATGGTCCCGCCCGCCTCGTTGAAGGAGATGTCGAACAGGCCGCGCGTGTCGCGCGTCAGGACCAGCCCCGGGGACACCACGCTCGTCGGCACCCGGTACGTCGCCTTCCCATTCACGCTCAGGGTCCCGGCCACGGCGAGGGGGTCCTGCACCTGCGCCCGCAACTCTGCCGCCTGTCCCCCGAGCTTCACGCTCGTCTGCCCGCCCGACCCCAGGGTGCCGTACACCCACACGATGCGCTCCTGCGCGGCGCCGTACAGCAGCACCTCGTGGACCCTCAGGGTGCCCGGGCCGTTCACCGAGCAGCCCGCGAGAAGGCCCGCGCCCAGCAGCAGCGCGGCGGTCAGCGTCTTGTTCATGCGGCCAGCTTAGGGGCGCCGTCTGACGACCGACTGAAGGTCGCCTTGAGCGAACACCCATGTCGCCTCAGGGTGGGGCTCAGGCCAGCCGCCCCGCCAGCAACTCCCGGGCGTGGCCCAACGCCGCCTCGGACGCATGGCCGCTCAGCATCCGGGCGATCTCCTCCAGGCGTTCCTGCGGGCTCAGGAGCCGCACCCGGCTGACCGTGCGCCCGTCCTCGATCCCCTTCTCGACCTTGTAGTGGTGGTCCGCGCGGGCCGCGATCTGCGCGAGGTGGGTCACGACGAGGACCTGCCGCTCGCGGGCCAGCCGCCCGAGCTGCTCGGCCACCGCCAGGGCCGCCGCGCCTCCGATCCCCGCGTCCACCTCGTCGAAGACGACGGCGGGGGTGTCGGCGCCCAGGACCGTGCTGATCGCCAGCATCACGCGCGACAGCTCGCCGCCCGAGGCCACGTCCGCCAGCGGGCCCAGCGCCTCGCCCGGGTTCGCCGTGAAGTGCAGGGCCACGTCGCTCAGACCGGAGGGGCCGGGATTCGGCAGCGGCGAGAGGCGGAACTCCAGCCGCGCGTGCGGCATTCCCAGCTCACGGACGACCGCGACGAGCGCCCCGGCGAGCGGGCCCGCCTTCCGGGTCCGGGCCTCGTCGAGCACCTCCCCGGCCCGCCGCGCCTCGCGCTCCAGGCGGCCCACCTCCGCCTCCAGGGTGCCCGCGTCCTGCTCGTCGCGGGTCAGGGCCGCGAGTTCCTCCTCCGCCCCCGCCTGGAAGGCGAGCACGTCCTCCAGCGTCGGCCCGTACTTGGTGCGCAGCTTGCCCAGCGCCGAGAGCCGCGCCTCGACCCGGGCGAGTTCCTCGGCGTCGGGGGCGCTGTCCTCGGCCACGTCCCGCAACTCGCCCACCACGGCCTGCACGCTGTCCAGCGCCTCGCGCAGGTCGCGCTGAAGCTGGGCGCTCGTCTCGTCGTACTTGGCCCCGGCGTTCAGCGCCTTCACCGCGTCCGCGATCAATCCCGCCGCGCTCGTCTCGCCGTCCGAGAGCAGTTCGAGCGCCCCCGCCGCCCCCATGGCGATGGTCTCCAGGTTCGACAGCCGGGTGAGTTCCGCCGTCAGCGGCTCCTCCTCGCCGGGCTGGGGGGCGACCGAGGCGATTTCGCGCACCTGGAAGGAGAGGAGGTCGAGCTGCCGCGCCCGCTCGCGCTCGTTCGCGCGCAGGGTGTCCAGCCGCGCCCGCGCGTCCATCCACGCCCGGTAGGCTGCCGTGTACGCCGCGAGTTCGGCCCCCACCTGACGGTCGAGCAAAGACCGCTGGTTGGCGGGCGTGAGCAGGCTGACCGCCGAGTGCTGCCAGTGGATCGTCAGCCTGCCCGCTGCCCACTCCCCCAGCTCGCGCACGCTGACGACCTCGCCGTCCAGCCGGGCGGTGCCGCGGCCCTGCGTCGTCACCCGGCGGCTGGCGCTGCTCTCCTCCCCGTCCGGCTCGCCCCAGAAGCCGGTCACGAGGAGGCTGTCCTCGCCCGTGCGGATCAGGTCGGTGTTCGCCCGCGACCCCAGCAGCAGCCCCAGCGCGTCCACGATGATGCTCTTGCCCGCGCCCGTCTCGCCGGTAAAGGCGCTGAAGCCCGGCCCGAACTCCAGCGTCAGGTCGCGGATGGTGGCGAGGTTGCGCACCTCCAGCCGCGAGAGGCGCGGCCCGGTCACCGCCGGGGCAGGCACGGACGGGGACGGCGCAGGGGAGGCGGTGGCGGCGCGGGCCTTGCGGGTCACGCCCCCGAGTGTAGAGCGTTTGCGCCCCGGCGAAGGGGCACGCGGGTCACGGTGGGGCGAACGGGGCGCGCGGGAACATGAAATCCACGTTACGTTCTCCCCACGTTCCCGCCCTGGGCGGCTCGCAGAATGACCCTTATGGTCCTCCCGCCTGCCCGCGCGGAGCGACGTGAAAGGAGTACCACATGAACGACAACGACCCAGGTGTGAGGGGCGGCAGCCTGCTGCTGCTCGGCGCGCTGAGCGCCCTGGCCCTGAACCCGCAGGTCCGCCGCCGACTCGTCGAGGGCGCCCAGGACCTCTTCGGCGCGGCGCAGGAGACGCTGGACGGGACGGTGAAGCCTGCTCTGTCGAGCGCGGCCAGCCAGGCGGGGCACGCCGCCCAGGTCGCCACGCACAAGGGGGCGGAGACGCTCGAAACCCTGCGCGAGGAGGTGCCGGGCCGCGCCCAGGCCCTGCTGGAGGCGGCACAACACGGGGCCAAGGTCGTGGCCCACAAGGGGGTTGAAACCTTGGAAACGTTGCGGGAAGAGGTGCCGAGCCGCGCCCACTCTCTCTTGGAAGGCGCCCAGGAAGCCGCGGGCACGGCAGCCGGTGCGGTGGGTGCCAGGGCCGCCGAACTCACCCACGACGTTCGGCAGACGGCCAGGGAGGCCCAGGACCGGGTCGCCGAGCGCCGTCGCGAGGCCGAGCGAATGGTGGCGCAGCGGCAGCGCCAGGCCCGGCGCGAGGCGAAAAAGGCCCGCAAAGCGGGTCAGGCCCTCGCCTCCCGCGCGGAGGATCAGGTTGGGGGCTGGCTGCGCGGGGCCGAGGGCAGCTTCGAGAGCCGACGCCGCGATGCCGAGCGGCTCCTGCACCGTGCCCGCCGGGGCGCCGAGAAGGAACTGCGGGCCCGCAAGCGCGACTGGGACGCGGACCAGCTGGAGCGCGCCATCGCCAAGAAGGTCGCCCCCGTTCAGAAGCAGACCGAGCGCGAACTCGCCCGCCTGGACAAGGAGGCCCGGCGGCAGCGCCGCGCCCTGGAGGCCCAGCGCCGGGCCGAGGGGCGCGGGGGCTTCGGCGGCCTGCTGATTCTCGCCCTGGTGGGTGTCGGGGCCGTCGTGCTGGCGCGCGTGCCCGCCGCCCGCCACTCCATCCTGAAGGCCGTCGAGTCCGTCAGCCCCGAGGCCGCCGAGCGGCTGCACCGGGCGAGCCGCCAGGCCCGCAATATCGTGGGCACCATGTGGCTGGAGCCCATCGAGGAGGGACCCAAGCCTGCCCCCGCCGCTCCCGCCCCGGCCGCCGGGACGCAGGCGGGCACGAGCGGCGCGACCTGGGGCTCCTCGCCCGCCCCGGGCGCCCCCGCTGCGAGCACCACCGTCGCCACGACCCAGGGGAACAGCCCGACTTCTCCCCAGAACCCGGCCAGCAAGTCCAACTGAGGTTTCGCGCAGGGGGGCCGCCTCCAACCCGGGGCGGCCCCCTTCGTGACGCGCGGTACACTTGGCCCTGATGTCCGCCCCACCCGACGCGCCCCTCGCCCTGATCGCCTACCCGTCCCACGCCGCCCTGACCCTGCGCGAGGCCGGCCTGCTCGCCCTGAACGTGCCGGGCGACGACCTCCCCGCCGTGCTCCTCGCCTGCCGGACCCTGCGCTTTGCCGGGGCCCTGGTCCATCCCTCACGCGAGGCGGCGGTGGCGGAAGTCGTGGAGGCCGACCCGGACGCGCGGCGGGCCGGTCGGGTGGACGCGGTCGCCTTGACGGGCGGGGCGGCGGGGGGAGCAAGCGGCACCTACACCCTGGCCGACGCCCTGCTGGACGCGGTCGAGGCGAGCGGGTACGCGGCGCGCGGGGCGAGCGCCCTCCTGATCGGGAACGGCCCCGACCTCGCGCAGGCGCTGCCGCTCGTGCGCCTGGGGCTGGGCCAGGTCACGGTGGCCGCCGACAACCTCCCCGACGCCCAGCGTTTCATCCGCGACCTGCCGGGCAGCCTGCGGGTCTATGCCCTGGGCCGCCGCGACCCCGCCCTGCTGTCCCTGGCGGAACGGGCTGACCTGATCGTGCTGACGGGGGGGACCCTTCCGCCCGGCCTCCTTCAGCCCTACCACACCCTCGCCGACCTGACGGGGCAGGGCAAGACGGGCACAAGTGGGGCGGCGACCCTCGACCTCTCCGCCCTGCCTGCCCTGCGCCTCGCCCGGCAACTCCTGCACGCGACGGGCCAGCGGTATCGCCCGGAGGACTTGGCGGGATTGGCGGAGGCGTTGGTGTAAATAGCCGCCTCGAAACTTTAATGTGAATAGGGAAAATGCTGCATAGCACGAGGTCTTTTGCTCCCTCTCCCCTTGTGGGAGAGGGGTGGCGAGTACCGCTCGCCCTCGTGCCAGTCCGTGAAAAGGTCACTCACCGACTCCTCGTTTCGCCTCAAGCTCGCAAAGGAGAGGAGCAGGAGGCATCGTCCGCCCCCTGCTCCTGGTCGTCCCCTACTGGGTGCTTCTCGGGTCCAGCACGTCCCGCAACCCGTCGCCGAGCAGGTTGAAGCCCAGCACGGTCAGGAAGATGGCGAGGCCGGGAAAAACCATCGTCCAGGGAGCGTCGATGTAGTACTGCCGCGAGTCGCTGATCATGGTGCCCCACTCGGGCAGGGGCGGCTGCGCGCCGATCCCCAGGAAGCCCAGCGCGGCGACCTCGATGGTGGCGGTGGCAATGCTTAGGGCGCCCTGCACGATCAGCGGCGAGAGGCTGTTGGGCAGCACATGCCGGAAGATCATCCGGCCCTGGGTGGCGCCCAGCGCCCCCGCCGCCTGCACGAACTCGCGCTCGCGGACACTCAGCACGACGGCGCGGGCCAGGCGGATATACACCGGCACCTGCACGAGCGACACGGCGAGCATCGCGGTCACGAGCTGGGGGCTGTTCAACGCGAAGAGGCGGTCCATCCCCCGGATGAGGAGCGGCGGGTTGTCCGTCGAGAAGATGGAGGCGAACCCGATGGCGAGCAGGATGGAGGGGAAGGCCAGCATCACGTCCGACAGGTAGCCCACCACCGTGTCGAACCAGCCGCCGAAGTACCCCGCCAGCACGCCCAGCAGGGTGCCCGCGATGAGCGCCAGCACCGTGCTGACCACGCCCACCTTGAGGCTGAGCTGCGCGCCGTGCAGCACGCGCGTGGCGACGCTGCGTCCCAGGTTGTCCGTGCCGAAGGGGGCGGCCCAGGCGTTGACGGTGCCCGTGGCCGGATCACGGTACACCTCCGCCGTGTCCTTGTTCCACAGGGCTTCGACCGAGGGCGGCTTGAGGTTCAGGCGGTAGTTGCGGTCGGTGGTCGGGTCGTAGGGGTCGATGACCGGGGCCAGGAGCGCCAACAGCACGAACACGGCCACGATCACCGCGCCGACCTTGCCGGGTGTGGAGCGCCGGAAGCGCCGCCAGAAGATGCTGGGCTGACGCTTGGGGGCCGCCTGGGGAGGGGAGAGGGTCGTCATGGGGTACCTCGGGGAGTGGTCAGTAGGGAGTGGGGAGTGGGAAAAGATCGGGCACAAGCGGGGAGCTTACGCTTGTGCCCCCACTGACCACTCCCCACTTCCCACCTACCGGTATTGAATCCTGGGGTCCAGCGCCGCGTAGCTCAGATCCACCAGCAGGTTGACCACGCTCACGACGAGCGCGGCGAAGATCACCCCACCCTGGATGATGGGGTAGTCGCGCTGGCTGATCGCGTCGTACACCCACGAGCCCAGGCCCGGCCAGGAAAAGATCGTCTCGGTGAGGACCGCGCCGCCGAGGAGCGCCCCCGCCTGGAGGCCGATCACGGTGACGACCGGCAGCAGGGCGTTGCGCAGGGCGTGTTTGAGGGTCACCGTGCGCCCGGCGAGCCCCTTGGCGCGGGCGGTCCGCACGTAGTCCTGCCCCAGCACCTCCAGCAGGCTCGACCGCGTGATCCGCGCGATGATCGCCAGCGGAATCGAGCCCAGCGCGATGGCGGGCAGGATCAGGTGGCGAATCGCGTCCCACGCGGCGGCGGGCTGCCCGCGCAGCAGCGCGTCGAGGACGTAGAAGCCGGTGACGGGTTGCAGCGTCGTCTCGTTCCCCAGGCGGGCGGAGGGCGGGAGCCACCCCAGCCGCACCGCGAAGAAGTACGAGAGCAGCAGCCCCAGCCAGAAGATCGGCATGCTCACGCCCACCAGGCTGATCGTGGTCGCCAGGTTGTCCCACACGCTGTTGCGCCGCAGCGCCGCGATGACCCCGGCAGGCAGGCCGATCAGGAGGGCAAACAGCAGCGCCGCGATGGCGAGTTCCGCCGTGGCGGGAAAGCGGGCCGCCAGCTCGTCGCGCACCGGGATGTTGCTCTTGATCCCGCTGCCCAGGTTCCCCTGGAGAAGCTGACCGACGTACTTCGGAAACTGGGCGTCCAGCAGGTTGGCGGGGTCCCGGTAGTTGATGAACCACGGCTTGTTCAGCCCGAGCTGCTCGCGCAGGGCGGCGGCGGCCTCGGGGGTGGCGCGCTCGCCCAGCATGGCGACGGCGGGGTCGCCGGGGATCGAGCGCACGAAGGCGAACACCACCACGCTGATCCCAATCATCACCAGCAGGGTCCGCAGGACGCGGCGAATGAGATAACTGCCCAACTTGGCCCTCCTCCTCTTCCTCAAGGGGACGCGGGGCGGGCCACCTCTCTCGCCCGTCCCGCGTGCCTCCCGGCTGTCAGGGGCGCCCTCGCCCCCGCGTCCAGCTTTACTTCTTGCCCACGAGGCTGATGGTGTTAAAGGCCTCGCTGCCCAGCGGGCTCGGCACCCAGCCCTTGACGTAGGTGCGGGCGGCGGCGAGCGGCTGGCTGTGGACCACCGGGATGCGGTAGGCGGCCTTGTAGGTGATCTCGTGGATCTGCGAGTAGATCTTGGCCTTGTCCGCCTGCGACACGGCGGCGCGCCCCCGTTCCAGCAGGGTCTGGAGCTGCGGCGGGTTCCAGTTGATGTCGTCGCTGGCGTTGGCGCCGTAGTACGCGCCGTAGAAGTTGTCGGGGTCGCCGTAGTCGCCCGTCCAGCCGATCATGTACATGTCGAAGCCGGGTTCCTTGTTGCGGTCGTCGAGGTACTTCGCCCAGTCCTCGGTCTTCAGGTTCACCTTGATGCCGATGCCGCTCAGGTCGGCGGCGATGGCCTCGGCGATGGGTTTGGGGTTGGGGAAGTACGGGCGGCTGACCGGCATGTACCACAGGTCGATGGAAAAGCCGTTGGGGTAGCCCGCCTCGGTGAGCATCTGCTTGGCGGCCTTGGGGTCGAACTTGTAGTCGGCGGGCACGTTCTTGGAGTTCGCCCAGCTCAGGACCGGCGGCACGAAGCTGGCGTTGCTGACCCCCAGCCCGTTCCAGAACGCCTCCACGATGGCGTCCTTGTTGATCGCCATGGAGATCGCCTGGCGCACCTTGTCGTTTTTCAGGTACTGGTTGCGGTTGTTCAGGCTGACAAAGCCCACGTTGAAGGAGGGCCGCTTGACCGCCACCAGGTTCTTGTCGGCCTGCACGCTCTTGAGCGAGTCGGGCGTCAGGTCGTTGGCGAAGTCGATGGTCCCGGCCTTCAGCTCGTTCAGGCGCTGGGAGGCGTCCTTGATCGAGCGGATCACGAGCTGGTCCACCTTGGGCTTGGTGCCCCAGTACAGCTTGTTGGGCAGCAGGGTGACCCGGTCCCCCGTGCGCCACGACTGGAAGATGAAGGGGCCGGTGCCGACCGGCTTGCTCGCGGGCGTGCCGTACTTGGCCCCCTGCTGGCGGATCGCGGTCGGGCTGGCGATCCCGAAGTACCCAGCCGCGATCACGTTCGGGAACACCGAGGAGGGCTTGTTCAGGTCCACCCGCACCGTGGAGTCGTTCACCTTCACGATGTCCTTGATGACCGCCGTGGGGTCGCCCTTGTACCCGCCCAGCAGCTCGCCCACGATCTCGAAGGTGCGGCCCTGGTCGCGGAAGCCGTAGGGGTCCTTGGGGTCCCACCAGCGCCGCAGGTTGAACACCACCGCGTCCGCGTTGAGGGGGGTGCCGTCGTGGAAGCGCACGCCCCTGCGCAGGTTGAAAGTCCAGCTCGTCGCGTTCGCGTTGCTCTTCCACGAGGTCGCCAGGCCGGGCACGAGGTCGGTGGTGCCGTCCTTGAAGTCCACCAGCGTGTCGTAGATCTGGCGCTGCACCAGGATGGAGATGCCGTCGGTGATGTTGCCCGGCTCCAGGCTGACGGGTTCCCCGTTGCCGCCGAAGACGAGCGTGGCGGCCCCGGCGGAGGGGAGGGCGGCGAGCAGGGCGGTCAGGAGCAGTTTCTTCATGAGGCCTCCGTGTGCTGCGTCATGCCGCGTCCCCCCCGCGTGAGGGGCGGACGGGAGGGCGGCGAAGCAGCGGGATCGAGTGCAAGTGCGTTCAGCGTAGGGGGGGGCGGGAACAGTGTCAAGGGAAGGCGGGGCGGTCCGGGGAGCAAGGACCTTGCAAAGGGCAGGAACATCCTCCCGACGCCGGTTCACGGCCCCGGCGAGAGTGCGCCCACCGCGACCTGCGGCTCGGCCGGGCCGACGGTCACCTGCCGCTCGTCGCGCGGGTCGTTCGCCCCGCCGTAGATGCCGTCACCGTCACGGTCGCGGCCCCCGATCACGTTGAAGGTGCCGTCGGGCAGGTAGGCGGTGAAGCGGCCCAGCGCATCGAGGGCGGGCAGGTAGGCGGAGCCCCGGCTGCCCTGCACGCGCAGCCCCAGCGCGTCGCTGACGGCCAGGTTTCCCAGCGCCGCCGCCGGGTCGATCAGGCCGTAGCCGAACGCCTCGTCGCGCCCGGCCTCGCCCAGGTCGGTGGCCGTCGCCGTCATGCGCGCCAGCGTGTCGTCCCGCCCCTTTGTCACGCCCTTGCTGAGCAGCAGGGCCGCGAGCGCGCTGACCTGCGGGGTCGCCTGGCTGGTCCCCGCGTAGCTGTAGTAGGTGGGCTGGTCTTTGACGTAGTCCCAGTCGGTCGAGAGGATCACGTCAGGGTAGCGCTGGCCGTTGAGGTTGCCCCCGTTGTAGTAGGTGGCCCCCCGCGACAGGTCCACCCCCCCGGGCGCCGAGAGCATGACCTGCGGGTACCGGTTGCTGTACTCGGCGTGGACCGGGGCGCCCGCGCCCGACAGGGTGACCGAGGCGACCGCCACCGCCCCCTCGCAGGCCGCCGGGTAGAAGGGCTCCGTCCCGTAGGCGTTCCCCGCCGCCGCCACGACAAGCGCCCCCCGCCCGGTCACCTCGGCCACCGCGCTGCACAGGGGCCGGGCCTCCTCGGCCGACACGTCCCCGCCCAGGCTGAGGTTGATCACCGCCGCCGGGTGGGGGTTGGTGTACGTCTTTCCCCCCAGTGTGACCGTGAGGCCCGCCGCGTAGCGCACCGCATTCACCACATCTGCGGTCGTCGCGTTGTCCGCCGTGTCGATCACCCGGATGGGCAGTACCCTGACCGGGGCCCGGTACACCGCCCCCACCACGCCGCTCGTGCTGCACGACCCGCAGCCCGCGTACTGGCTGATCTTGCCCCAGCGCGCCGCGATGATCCCCGTCACGTGGGTGCCGTGGCTGCCCGCGGTGCGGCCCGGGGTGTCGGGATCGGTGGGATCGGTGTCAGGGCCGTTCCCGTCCCCGTTGGTGCTGCTCGTGAGCACGTCCAGCGCGCCCTCGCCCGGCCCGTAGAGCGCCCCCTGAAGGTCCGGGTGGTCGAAGCGCACCCCCGTGTCGATCACCGCCACCGTGACCGGGCGGGTGTAGCCCCCGGCCTCCATGTCGCGCCACACCGCCCCGTACCCCAGCACCTTGTAGGCCCACTGGAGGCCCGCGTACTCGTCGGAGGGCACCACGGGCTGGGCCAGCCCCTGCGGGTGCAGCACGGCGTTGGGCACCGCGTACTCCACGTTGGGATCGGCGCGCAGGGCCCGCAGCGCCCCGGTCACGTCCGCCGTCTCCAGCAGCACGGCCCGGCCCCCCAGGTCGCGCCGCGCGCCGCCCGGAACGTCCAGCCGCGACAGGGTGTCCCGGGTCACGGCCTGCGCCGCCCCGCCCAGCGTGGCCACCGGGACCGCCCGGCCCAGCGCGACCGCCTGCGCCGCCGCCGAGCGGTACCTCACGATGACGCCGCGCGCCTCCCGGGTGCCCCCGGTCCTGAGGAGGCCCCGCGGCTCCACGTCGCCCGCCTGCACGCTGTCCCCATCCACAACCTGGCCGGTGACCGCGTACTGGTCCGCGGTGACGGTCCAGACCGTGCGCCCACTCGCCGAGCCGTTCTTCCAGACCACGGTGACCTGGCCGCTCAGCCGGGGCTGATCCGCCCCCACCGGCGTTCCCCGCGAGCGGTCCGCCGTGACCTTCACGCTCACGTCGCCCTTGCCCGAGGGGGGCGAGACGCTCAGCCAGGCGGGCACGTCCTCGATGCTCCACGACCCGCCGAAGGATTGCGACGCCGGGGCGCTCAGCGCCGTCCCCAGCGCGACGGTCTGGGCGGTGACGGGCCCGGAAGGAGTCTGCGTGCAGGCACACAGCAGCGCTGCCGTGAGCAGGGCGGGAAGACGTTTCATGTGGGCCTCAGCATGCCTCATCGAAAATGAACGTGCATGAACGGCCCGGCCACGTCAGAATGGGGCGTGCCCAGCGGACGCATTCACAATCTCATCAACATCGCCGCCTACAGCGTCCTCGCCGCCGGGGTGCTGCTCGCCACCCGGCAGAGCCTGGTGACCGTCACGCCCGCGCAGGCCCTGAACTTCAGCCTGGGCTTTTTCGCGGGCACCTTCCTCCTCTCGCCCGACCTCGACCTCGCCGAGGGCCGGGTGGACAGCAAGCGGCGCTGGGGCGTGCTGGGGGTGCTGTGGGTGCCGTACGGGATGCTCTTCAGCCACCGCGGCCTCTCGCACACCTGGCTGCTCGGCCCCCTCACCCGGTTGGTGTACCTCGCCGTCATCGCGGGACTCGTGGTCGGCCTGCTGCGCTTCGTCTGGCCCCAGGTGCCGCTCCCGACCGTCCCGCAGCCCCTCACCCTGAAGGTGCTGCTGCCCCTGCTCAGCGGCTACTACCTCAGCCAGTGGCTGCACCTGATCGCGGACGGCGTGCGGCCCGACCACGGGATGAGGCGCGCGCGGCGCAGGGTGCGGGGCCGGGCGTGAGGGGCGACCGTCAGGCCCGGAAGGTCAGGGCGCGCAGCAGGAACCAGAACAGGGCGGCGGCGGCGACCACCGCCGGGAAGGCGATGACTCTCACCGCGTTCAGGGCTTCCTCCGCCTGCCGCGCCCGGGTGACCACCCTCACGCAGACGTCGCGGGCGGTCCCCGGCCCCACGGCGCGCACCTCCCTCGCCGAGACGCCCGCCCCCGGGCAGTCGCGGAAAGTCACGTAGGTGTCCGCGGGAAGGGCGGCCAGCGCCTCGGGGCTCAGCGCGTCCCCCTCCACCGACTTCACGAAGCGGAAGGCCGTGCCGCCCAGCACCCGCACCGTCTCGCCCCCGACCTGAAAGGACGGCGCGCAGGAGGGCAGCAGCAGCAGGCTGACGAGCAGGCCCACCTGAAGGATTTTGGTCATATCCGTGAGCATACAGGGGCACCCCGGGGACGGGGCGCAACTTTGTGGACCCCTGGCCCGGCCTACCCCGAGCGCGTCTGGAACACCATCACGTCGCTCGTCTCCGTCAGCGGCCCGCCCTGAAAGCTCCCCGTCACACGCGGCGGCTCGAAGCCCGCGCAACGCAGCAGCCACTCCATCTCGAAGCGGGTGTAGTACCGCTGGGTGAGGGTGTAGTGCCGCCGCCGCAAGGTACTGTCCGGGGCGGTGGTATCGGCGTAATACTCGGTCGTCACGTGCTGCCGGACCCGGTCGTGCCGCTGCACCAGGAAGACGTCGGTGCGCGAGCCGTCCGGGGAGTGAAACGTCTCGCCCTCGTGCCGCAGCGTGTTCATCTCGCCGTAGCGGGGCACGTACAGGTCGAACACGAATTGCCCGCCCGGCGTGAGGTGTGCCCGGATGTTCTCCAGCGCCGCCAGTTGCTCGCCCGGCGTGTACAGGTGCATCAGCGCGTTGAAGGGCGCGATGGCTAGGGGAAACCGCTCCCCCAGCCGGAAGGTGCCCGCCTCCCCCTGCACGAACTCCAGGCGCAGGCCGCTCTCTGCCGCCCGTGCCCGCCCCCGCTCGATCATGCGCGCGCTCGGCTCCAGGCCCACCACCCGCACGCCCCGCCGCGCCAGAAAGGCCGTGACCCGCCCCGTCCCCGCCCCGATCTCCAGCACCGGCCCGCCCGCCCGCTCGGCCACCCCCGCGTAGAAGTGCAGGTCGTCGCGGTAGAGGTCGTACTGGTGGTCGTAGAGGTCGGCGAAGTCGTCGTAGTTCACGGGAAAGAGGGTACGGGGAAAGCGGGAACCCCGTGCAAGAGGGCCGAGTTCGGCGCGGGGCGCGTCAGACAGGCAGGGGTTTGACCTGCAACCCCTGCCGGGGCCGGTCCTGCCGCAACCATTCCAGCACGTCTCCCGCACCCTCCTCGGGGCTGCCGCGGGAGGGGTCGATCATGAGGTCCCCCTCACCGTGGGCATACACCCTGTCGTAGGCCCAGCGGGCCAGGCCCTGCGGCCTTCCCGCCCGGGTGGCTTCCCGCTCGGCCTCCCAGGCTTCGCAGACCTCCAGGGGCGGTTTCAACGTGATCAGGAGCGGCTGAAAGGGCTGCCACAACCGCGCCGCCTCCTCGACCCAGGAGCGTTCCAGGAACAGCACGTCCACAAGCACGTGGTTGCCGGAGGTCAACAGCCCCGCGACGGCGTGGTGCAGCCCGGACACCACCTGACGGCCCACCGGACCCAACCCAAGCCCGGTGACGGGTGGAGCGGCCCCGTCCGCCGTCTCGTACCACGCCCCCTCCTTCTCCTGCGGCTGAAAGGGAAAGTAACGGGGCGGCATGGTCATCCACAGCAGGTCGTAACCCAGCAGCAGGTACGGCTCTTCCAGCCGGGTTTGCAGGGCGCGGCAGAAGGTGCTCTTGCCCGCGCTGGATGTCCCGTTCACGACGATCAGTCGTCCCGGGCTCAGAGGGGGCGGCACCGCCACGGACTCGCCTGAACTCTGCGTCATACGTGATCGTACCCTGCTGGCCGCGTGTCAGGAACCTTGAAGGCTGGGGCGGAACCCGGGGGTGGGGGCGTGCGGTTTCACGCCGTGCGGATCAGGAGCCTCCCCGGCCCTTCCCCGTCCCGTACCGCTTCACGAACGCCTCCCGCCCCATCACGCTCAACCTGGGCTCGGGTGCCTGAGAAGCGCTGCCGTAAGCCCGGCGCAGCACGCCTGCCCAGAGACGCAGGCGGCGGGTCGCCCCGAGGGACAGGTCCCGCGTCTCGAAGCCCAGCGTGGCGAGGAGGGGCGACAGGGCGCTCAGGCAGAAGACGACCCGCGCGTCCCGCAGCTCGGGCCGGGTCTGGAGGTCCCGCGCCACGTCCCGCAGGTCCTCCCGCGCGAGGCGCAGGCTGCGGCGCAGGCCCAGGTCCACCAGCAGCGGGTTGTTGACGTGGAACTCGGCGGCGGGGGTGCCTTTTGGAATGGGGGTGCCGTCCGCCAGCGTGACGCCCTCCAGGGGGAACTGCACCCGCCCGACCCGGAAGAGGTTGTCCGCGCGCCCCCCGGCGGGCCGTGTGTTTCCCAGCCGATCAAACGCTCGGTCGAGACTCCCCATCAGGCGGCGTGGTAGGTCCCGCACGGTCAGCGGCCGGGCCCCCTCCAACTCACCCAGCGGGACGAGCGCATATCCCCGGCCCCCCAGATCGGCGAGCAGGCCGGGCAGCATGGGAATCGTCGTTCGCGCGCCCGGCCCGGCGTCATGCAGCACCACGACGGCCCCGGGGTGGGCGAGCGCGTTCACCCCCTGCCGCACCGATTCGGCGGTGGAAGCCGGGTGCCAGTCGCGCCCCTCGATGCCCCAGTGGGCGCCCGTGACCCCCGCCGCACGCTGACCGAGCAGGGTGGCGAGGGTGTAGGCGCCATGCGGGGGGCGGTGCAGTCGGGCGGGCCGCCCGGTCACCGCCGAAACCCGCCGTGTTGCCCTCAATGGGTCGAGGAAGGCTCCCCAGGGCGTCCGCACCCAGGCATGGAGGTGGCGATCCGCGTGCGCCTCCACCTCATGCCCCTCCGCGAGCATCCGCCCGATCAGGTCCGGGTGCGCCTCCGCCCGCTCCGCAAGCACGAAGAAGGTGGCGCGGCCCCCGACTTCCCGCAGGGCGTCCAGCACGGCGGGAGTGGTGTCCGGGTCCGGCCCGTCGTCGAAGGTGAGGGCGAGGGCCTTCCGCGCCTGCCGACCCTCCCGGATCACTCCCAGATTGAGCCGCTGCGCGAGCAGGTAGGGGAGGCCGACGTAGCCCAGCCCCGCGAGCGCCACCCAGCCCCGCCGCCTCATGCCCGCCCTAACCTTTGCAGCAGGGCGGCCACCACCCGGTCGGCGGCGTCGGGCACACCGAGGCGCCGGGCCGCACAACTCATCCGTCCCCGCTCGTCCGGGTCCAGGGCGCGCAGCACCGCGCCGCGCACGTCCCGCCGTTCCCGCGCCCACAGGGCCGCCCCGTGGCGCACGAGCAGGTCGGCGTTGTATTCCTCCTGCCCCGGAATGGGCTCGTGAACCACCAGCGGAATACCCAGCGTGGTCGCCTCGGCCACCGTCAGCCCCCCCGCCTTGCCCACCACGAGGTCGGAGGCGGCCAGCAGCTCGGGAAAGTCGGTGGTAAAGCCCAGATGATGGACTGTCGCGCCGCCCACCCGCTCGACCCCGTGCCCGTCGGCCCCGGCCAGCACGAGGACCTGCACGCGCTGGCCCAGGTTCGACAGCTCCCGCAGGACCGTCCCCAACCCCCGGAACGTGCCCGTTCCCCCGCCGGAAATGAGGATCAGCGGCACGTCGGGGTCCAGGCCGTGCTTCAGGCGCAGCGCCCGGCGATCCGCCCCCATCAGCGTGCGGAAGGCGGGCGCGATGGGAATGCCGGTCACGACGACCTTGCCCGAGTCCAGGCCGCGCTCCACCATCTGCTCCGCCGTCTCCGGCGAGGCGACCATCACCAGATCGGCCTCATGCCGGACCCAGTGGCGGTGGACCCGGTAGTCGGTGACGATCAGGGCGTTGAGAAACGGCTGCCCGGTGCGCCTGCGAACCGTGCCCGCCAGCGCGGTCGGCGCCCAGTAGGAGCTGACCACCACGTCCGGCCGGCTGCGCTCCAGGTCCGATCGCATCCCGGGCAGGCCCACCCACGAGAAGGCGCTGCTGATGAAGTTGACCGGGTGGTCGAGGTCCGTGAACTGGTAGAAGCCCCGGTACAGCCAGGGCGCGTACCGCAGCTCGAAGGCGTACAGGTCCACCGTCAGGCGGCGCTCGACCGGCCCCAGATACGTCACCGCGTCGCCTTGATGGTCCTCGAAGGCCACCCCCCGCGCCTGAAGCGCCTGCTGCACCGCGAGCTGCGCCTGGTGATGCCCCGAGCCGATGGAGGCCGAGACAAACAGCGTCCGCAGGGGGGCCGCCTGCCCGCCCGTGTCCTCCCTCATGCCCGCCTCAACAGCCACAGTCCGGCTCCGGCAAAGACCACGTTCGCCAGCCAGACGCCGACCTCGGGCAGACCCGGCAGCGCCCCCGACAGCGTCAGCCCCACGAAGAAGACGAGGTAGTACGCCACCGCGATCATGAGCGCGATGCCCAGGCTCACCCCCAGCGTCCGCCCGTACCGCAGCGCGAAGGGCAGCGCGGCGAGCGCCAGCACCAGATTGCCGAAGGGGAGCGCGAGCTTGCGGTTGAGGTTCACCCGGGCGTCCTGCCGCTCGCTGGCCCCCACCCCCGGACCGGTCAGCTTGCCCACGAGTTCCGGCCACCCCTCGCTGTCCGCCCCGATGGCGTCGGCGTACTGCGCGAGGGTCTGCTTGCGCGACAGGCCGGTGTCGAGGTTCAGGGTGCTGGAACTGTCCTCGGGAATCACCACGTTGGGAAAGACCTCCTGCACGGCCGAGCGGAAGGCGGCGGGATCGTCCTGCACCCCGGCGAGGCGGGCGGCGGCGGCGTAGTCCACCGTGTACACCTGATACCCGCGCAGCCTGAGCTGATTGTTCTCGAACGTCCCGCTGTCCGCGAAGATCACCGTCGCCCGCTTCGGATTGTCCGCCGCCCAGCGTTCCACCCGCACACCCCGGAGTTCGCGCGAAGGAGCGTCGTACCCCCCCAGCGACAGGGTGAGGTTCCCCCCCAGGTCCACCGTCTTCCCGACGAGTTGCGAGAGCCCCGCGCCTGTCAGCACGTCCCAGTACAGGCCGCGCGTCTCCACGTTCGCGCGGGGGGCGACCCACAGACTCAGCCACACCGCGAGCGCGGTCACGAGCGCCGCGACCACCGCCACGGGCCGCGCCACCTGCCCCAGCCCCACGCCGCCCGACTGCACCGCCACGAGTTCCCGCTCGGTGGCGAGGCGACCGAAGGCCACCACCGTCATGAGCACGACGGCCATCGGCAGCACCTTCACCAGCGTGTCGGGCACCTGATATCCGATCCACTGCAAGGTAAGCCCGACCGGCACCCCCCGCAGCCACTGGCTGGAGATGAAGAAGTATCCGAAGCTCAGGATGGCGGTGAAGAGCAGCGTCCCGGCGACCAGCGGCGGCAGCAACTCCCGGGTGACGTAACGGGTGAGGCGGGTCAACGGGGCGCCCCCTCGGGGCGGTGAGTGGGGAGTGGGCAGTAGGCAGTGGGAAAAGCGGAGGCACGCGCTTTCAGGACAGGGCTGGTCCGGGTGGACCTCCGCACGTTGTTCCTACCCCACTCCATCCACTCCCCACTCCCCACTAACCACTCACTCTTCATCCCTTCGCCACCGCGAACAGGATCGTCGCCTCCGCCGCCACTTGCCCCTCCACCTCGGCGCGGCAGGTCGTCTTGCCCAGTCCCCGGCGCAGAAACTCGAGTTTCGCGTGCAGGTGGAGCTGGTCGCCTGGAATCACCTTCCGCTTGAAGCGCGCCCCCTCCACCCCCGCGAGGTAGCCCACCGTGCCCGGCTCGATCCGCTCGTGCAGGCAGAACATGCTCGCCTGCGCCAGCGCCTCGACGATCAGCACGCCCGGCATCACGGGTTCCTGCGGAAAGTGCCCGGGGAAGAAGGGCTCGTTCACGGTCACGTTCTTCAGGGCATGGACCTCGCCGTTCCCCGCGCTCAGCACGCGGTCGACGAGTACGAAGGGAAAACGGTGCGGCAGAATTTTCAGCACGTCCTGGATGAGTATGGGTTCCATAAGGGCAGACACTCCTTGCAGTGGGAGGGACCGGTGGCCTGAGCCCGTCTCCTCGCGGCAAAACGCCCCAAGGGTAGCATGGGGGACCCGGACGCCCGGATCAGGTGCGCGGCTTGAGGAACGCGACCAGTCCCGCCAGCACGCTTGTCAGGACGGTCAGGGCAACGGCCCGGGTGAACGCGGGAAGACCAGCGGCCCCCACCTGTGCGCTCAGCAGCAGCTCGACACTCCCCACCGAACGCAGCCACAGCGGCGCGTTCGGGTTCAGGCTGGCGAAACTCCCCAGCGTGAGGGCCGCCAGCGCCAGCGTGACGAGGGCCAGCCCCACGACCAGCAACCACCTCAGCGCCCGCATGTGACCCGCCCCGCAGCCATCATCGCCGGGCATTCTAGCGGTCTGGCGGGAGAACGCTACACTCCGGCACGTGCCTGGCCTGCCCGCCCGCGTCCGCATCACCCGCCCCCCCCTTCCCCTCGCCCCGGCCCTGGAGCGCGCGGCAGCCCGGCTGTGTCCAGGGGCCCCGCTGGATGCCCTGAACGCAGCGGCCCTCGCCATCGCGGGCGGCGCGGTGATCGGTGCGGCTCTGCGCTGGCAGGGTGGGGAGGCCCTCAGTGTGGACACGGGCTGGCGCGGGCGCGGCATCGAGGAGGCGCTGGCGGACGCCCTGGCAGGAGCCTAGGACCCGATGGACCTAACGCCCGTTTGGTAGCCTGGGGCATGACCGCGACCCTCTCCGCCGATGCGGGTATGGCCTTCGCCCTGTCGGGCGACCAGCGCATGATCGTGCAGCATGTCCGCGAGTATTGCCGCGCCGAGATCGCCCCGAAGGCGGCCGAGTTCGACCGCAGCGGCGAGTACCCCCGGGAGCAACTGCGCGGCCTGGCCGAACTGGGCCTGATGGGCGCCACCCTCCCCGAGGAGTGGGACGGCGCGGGCCTGGATTCCGTCACCTACGCCCTGTGCCTGGAGGAGATCGCCGCCGCCGACGCCAGCGTGGCCGTGATCGTCAGCGTGCAAAACGGCCTGCCCGAGCAGATGATTCTGCGGTACGGCACCGACGCGCAGCGCCAGAGGTACCTGCGCCCCCTCGCCCGTGGCGAGCACATCGGCGCCTTCTGCCTCACCGAGCCCGGGGCGGGCAGCGACGCCGCCAGCCTGCGCCTGAAGGCCGAGCGGGACGGGGACGGTTGGATTCTGAACGGTTCCAAGGCCTGGATCACCTCGGGCGGGCAGGCCGACACCTATCTCGTCATGGCGCGCACGGGCGGCCCGGGGGCGCGGGGCGTGTCCTGCTTCATCGTCCCCGCCGACACCCCCGGCCTGAGCTTCGGGCGCCCCGAGGAGAAGATGGGCCTGCACGCGGCGCACACCACGACCGTCACCTTCGACGGGGTGCGCGTGCCCGCCGAGAACCTGGTCGGGGAGGAGGGGCAGGGGTTGATTATCGCCCTGTCCAGCCTGGACGCCGGGCGCATCGGCATCGCCATGCAGGCCCTCGGGATTGCCCGCTCGGCACTGGAACACGCCGCCCGCTACGCCTCCGAGCGCGAGCAGTTCGGTAAGAAGCTCAGGGAGTTCGAGGGTGTCTCCTTCAAGGTCGCCCGCATGGCAGCCCGCATTGAGTCCGCCCGGCTGGTCGCCCTGAAGGCCGCGTGGCTCAAGGATCAGGGGCAGCCGTATGGCAAGGAGGCCAGCATCGCCAAGCTGCTCGCCTCGGAGGCGGCGGTGGACTGCTCGCGGGACGCCATCCAGATTTTTGGGGGTAACGGCTACAGCCGGGAGTATCCGGTCGAGCGGCTGTACCGGGACGCGAAGGTGACCGAGATTTACGAGGGGACGAGTGAGATTCAGCAGCTTGTAATTAGCCGGGCGGTGTTTGGGGAGTATGGGGGGGAGGGCTGAATTCGGGGAGAGTTCTTCCGAGTCGCGGACCTTGCCCCCACCCCCAGCCCCCTACCCCCACTGGGGGCGACGACTCCGCCGCGCGGGGCGGCCCGCGCGGCGACGCCAGGCTCGCTGACGTGTCTCTCCTCTTGGAGGAGGGGGGAGTTTTCCGCTGCGATCGGCAAAGGGCTCGCCCACTTCGCCTGTGGTCGCTTTCCTCTACGCGCAAGGTTTGATCTTGCTGTCTTCCAAGTCGCGTGCCCACCGTCTCGCTGCGCGAGCAAGGCGGGGTGAAGGCGGTGCGAGAGCGAGCCAAGGGCAGGAATAGGCCGTTCACAGTAGACGGTTGTTAAGGGGCTAAAGCTTTGGCGCTGTCACTCCTCCCCCCTTGCGGGGGAGGCTGGGAGGGGGGTGGCAAGCGCCAGCTTGCCCTCCAACGACTCAGCCCGACACGGCTCCAAGAAAGTGGGGGAGCCGCCCATCCTCAGGCTTGCCCCCCCTTTGATCTGCCTTCTCTCGCCCCGCCCTTATCCCCTCGCCAGCCAGCGCCTCAGCAGCAGGGGCACGAGTTCCACCGCCACGACGACCAGCAGGGCGTAGCGCAGCGCCCGCACCAGGCCAATGTCCTTGAACGCCTGCGGCAGGGCGCTCAGCCCGAAGTACACGGCAAATACGACCACCAGGCCGATCAGGGCGACGATGAGGCGGCCCGCCCAGTCGCGCGGCGGGGTGAAGGTTGGGCGCACGAACCAGAAGCCCGCCAACAGCCCCAGCGAGGTGCCGTACTCGCGCGGCGTCCCCGTCGGCAGGAACGCGGCGAGGACGAGGAGGATGACGGGGATGATCCAGCGCAGCGCCTCTGCCTGCGGAAAGCGCCCGCTCGCGGCCAGCCCGGCAAAGGCCGCCCCCAGCAGCAACCCCACGAGCACGTCGAGGGGGTAGTGAACGCCCAGGGCCACCCGTGAAAGGCCGATCAGCGCGATCAGCACGAGGGCGACGACCCACATGCCCGTGCGCCCGACCTGCACGGCGATGCCGCCCCAGAGCGTGGCGGCCATCTGGGTGTGGCCGCTGGGCAGGCCGGGGCCGAGGGCGGTGACGCGGGCGGCCTCGCTGACCTGCCCGGGGTTGGCCGTGAAGGGGCGGGGTTCATTGAAGCCGAACTTGAGGGCCGTGTTCACCAGATACGAGAGGGCGAAGGCGACACCCAGGTTCCGCCCGCCCCGGGGGTTCACCAGCCAGGTGTACAGCGCCAGGACGACAATGAACACCTCGTCACGCCCCAGGTTCGTGACGGCCAGCCAAAACGTTTCCATGTGTGCCCATTGTGAGGCTTCTTGCCTTTGAAGGCGAGGGGACGGGCGGCGGTACACTGAATCCCATGACGGTAGCAAGCAGCGATGTGCTGCGCGAGGTGCGGCACAACTCCGAATACGCGCTGGAGCTGCGCGGAATCACCAAACGCTTCCCGCTCGTGCTGGCGAACGACAACATCTCCATGCAGGTGCGCTGGGGCTCGGTCCACGCCCTGTGCGGAGAGAACGGCGCGGGCAAGAGCACCCTGATGAAGATCGTCTACGGCGCCCAGCCCCCCACCTCGGGCGAGATCGTGGTGGACGGCGAGGTTGTGAACTTCACCGACCCCTCGCAGGCCATCGCGCGGGGCATCGGCATGGTCTTTCAGCACTTCATGCTGGTGGACACCCTCTCGGTGACCGAGAACGTCATTCTGGGCGCCGAGCCCCGGGCGGGCACCTCCATCAACTACGCGGCGGCGCGGCGGCGGGTGGCCGAACTTATCAAGCAGTTCGGCTTCGACCTCAACCCCGACGCGCTCGTGGGCGATCTCCCGGTGGGCCTCCAGCAGAAGGTCGAGATCCTCAAGACGCTGTACCGCGGCGCCCGCATCCTGATCCTCGACGAGCCCACCGCCGTCCTCACGCCCAGCGAGACGGACGAGCTGTTCGATTTCCTGAAAAACCAGTACGCGGCGAGCGGCAACGCCGTCATCTTCATCAGCCACAAGCTCCACGAGGTGCTGCACATCAGCGACACCATCAGCGTGATCCGCGACGGCAAGATGATCGGCACCATCCCCACCCAGGGGGCGACCACCGAGACCCTCGCCCGCATGATGGTGGGCCGCGAGGTCAGCCTGAAGGTGCAAAAAAGCCCCGCCCAACCCGGCGAGGTGGCCCTGGACGTGCGGAATGTCACCGTGAGGGGCGAACACGGCAACGCCGTGGACAACGTCTCCTTCCAGGTTCGCGCCGGGGAGATCGTGGGCATCGCGGGCGTCGAGGGCAACGGCCAGAGCGAACTCGTGGAGGCGATCACCGGCCTCACGCCCGTGGCGAGCGGCGAGATCACCTACCTGGGCCGCCACGCGCACGGGGTGCGGGAGGTCGAGGAGAGCGGCGTCTCGCACATCCCGGAGGACCGCAACGAGCGCGGGCTGGTCCTCGACATGACGACCGCCGAGAACTACATCCTGGGCAAGCACGACAACGCCCCCTTCGCTGGCCCCTTCGGCTTCCTGAACCTGGAGGCCATCGAGGAGAACGCGCGCAGACTCAGCGACCAGTACGACGTGCGGCCCCGCTCGGTGAACCTGCACGCCGGGCGCTACTCGGGCGGCAACGCGCAGAAGCTCATCGTTGCCCGCGAGATGCACAAGAACCCGAAGATCCTGATCGCCTCGCAGCCCACCCGCGGGGTGGACATCGGCGCCATCGAGTTCATCCACGCCCGCATCGTCGAGGCGCGCGACCAGGGCCTCGCCGTGCTGCTCGTGAGCGCCGACCTGGGCGAGGTCATGAACCTCTCCGACCGGATTCTCGTCATGTACGAGGGCCGGGTCGTGGGCGAGGTGGACGCCGCCACTGCCACCGAGACGCAGCTCGGTCTATTGATGACCGGCAGCGGCCACACGAGCGGGCGGAGTGGACACCTCAGCGAGGCGCAGGCCATGGGCGAACGCTGAGGGAGGGCAAAGAGAAGGGGCCGCCTCATTGGGGGCGGCCTCCTCTTCTTGGGGAATTACAGGCAGTCGACGACCGGAATGGCCGTCACGCTCTCCACGATGTTGCTCGCCCGGCCATTCTCGTCCAGCCCTTGCAGGCGGACGTAGGTATATCCCTTCACATTGACGTTCGTAACCGGGTTGACCACGATGGCCTGGGCGCTCACGCTCTTGCCGACGCTCTGGGGCGCGGTGTTCGGGCCGAAGGTGTAGGTCGCCGTACCCGAGCCGCTGTAGTCCACGCTGCCGAAGGGGTAGAAGGTGACGTTCTCGTAGTCGCCCGTCCTGAGCCCCTTGAACTGGGCGTAGAGCTTGCTGAGGCCGCCGGTCCAGGTCACGTCCACGGCCATCTGCGTATTGAGGTTGTTGCAGACTACAAACGTGCCCGCCGCGATGGTCTGACCATTCTGGTCGCGGACATCTCGGGTCAGGCGGTAGTTGGTGCTGTACCCGGCGACGGCCTCCAGCGTCAGCGTGGGGGAAGGCAGCGTCCCCGGGATGGGATCGGGAATGACCACCGTGATATCGCCACAACTGGCCAGCACCGCACTCAGCCCGACCGCCCCCAGCAGCTTTTTCATACCTCTCACTGTGCGGCCTGAACCTGACCTGAGGGTGATGCAGGCTTAAGCGAACGTGAGGACAGCACAAATGAGGCCGCCCACTGTGGGCGGCCTCTTTAGCTGTGATGATTAGAGGCAGTCCACGACCGGGAAGACGTAATCAGACTGCTGAATAGTGCCGGCTACGCCCTGGGCGTTTACTGCCTGAGCACCCAGTCTAGTGTATCCTTTCACGTTCACATTGGTGATGGGGGTAACAATGATCGCTTGAGGCTTCACCACGTTCAGATTCTGAGGAGCAACGCCTTTTTCAATGGTGAAGACTAACGTGCCGCTTCCTCCGGTGGAGGGATCAACCTGGTAAGTGTCGAGATACCTGCCCTCTCCGTAGTACTCGCCAAAGGCCAGAAGGTTGATTTTGCTTGTCCCTACGAGCCAATTTACATCAAGCTCGACATCTGTACTCTTGTTATCGCAGATGACGTACGTTCCTTTGGGAATAACCTTACCTGTGTTGGTATCCCTAGCATCCGTCGCGAGCTGATACTGGCTACGTGGGCCTTGGCTATCGTCAATAGCTACGCCGCCGCAACTTGCCAGCACTGCACTCAGACCAACCGCCCCTAACATCATCTTTTTCATGGCTCTCACTGTGCGGGCTGAACCTGACCCCCGGGTGATGCGGCCTTCAAGAAACGTGAGCCGAACACAAATATGACCGAGAGTCAGCGGAAGGTGCAAACGCTCAGTCCCTCGAATCCGTGTTGTTCAGGTAGGCGCAGGAGTCGTAGACGTTCACGCTGCCCGTCGTCGCCGTCTCGGGGCCGTTCGGCGTGTCGATCGTCACCTGCGCCTTGAAGCTCCCGCGCGGGCGGCTCGTCAGGCTGACGTACTGGTACTGCGGCTGGACATTCAGCGCGACCACGCTGGCCGGAACTAGGCGCTCGTAGAACACCACGTCGGCGATGTAGTTGCCCCGGCTCGACCGCCTCAGTTCGCTGTTCATGGCGAAGGACTTGTCCCCCGTCTTCTCACCGATCACCTCGACATCAGCCGATTCAACGTCGGGGAGGCCCGGCGCCGAGAACTCGACGACAACGATGTTCTGCTTGAAGGGGATGCTGCCGTACGACAGGTCGCAGGCGACATACCTGTCCGTGGCGATATCGATGTAGTTCGTCCGCAACTCGGGCTTCATGCCCAGATACGCGTTGCCGGGCGGGGTGGTCTCGCCACAGGCCGCCAGCACCCCGCATAACCCCATCACTCCGCAAGCCAGTTTTCTCATCAGGTCCACTCTCCGCGCCCCAGCTTACCCGCAGGTGACGCCGGCGGCAGGGAGGCCTGCCACCTAGACCATTTGGAGCGGGCTGCTCAGCGCCGCCGCCTCGGGGTTGAAGCGGGGCAGTTCGGGCAGGTCCTGACCGTCCGCGCCGATCAACCGCCCGTAGAGCATGTGCGGCGTGGCGTGCTCAATCCGGGCGCGGTAGAGGCCCGCCCCACTCGCGCCGACCGCCTTGGGCACGACGACGGGATGGTTCCCGCGTGTATGGCCCTCCAGGAAGCCGGAGTCGTGGGCGTCACCGCGCAGCAGGACCTCCTGCACGGTCCCCACCTTCTCCGCGTTCTTGCGGGCGCTCCACTCCTTCTGCTTGGCGATCAAACGCTGCAATCTCTCGGTCTTCAGCTCGCGCGGCAGGTCGGTGAAGTGCTTGTAGCTCGGCGTGCCGGGCCGCGCGGAGTAGATGAACATGTAGGCGGAGTCGTAACCCACCTCGTCGTACAGGCTCAGCGTCTCGGCGAAGTCCTCCTCGGTCTCGCCGGGAAAGCCCACGATGATGTCGGTGGCGAGCACCACGCCCGGCAGATGCTTCTTGATCTCGGCGATGTGCCCCAGGTACTTCTCGCGGGTGTACTCGCGGGCCATGCGGCGCAGCACCCGGTTCGACCCGCTCTGCACCGGCAGGTGGACGTACTCGCACACGGCGGGTGTCTCGGCCATCGCGGCGGCCACGTCCTCGGTGAAGTTCATGGGGTGGCTGGTCGTGAACTTGACGCGCCGCACGCCGCTCTGCCCCACCATCCTCAGCAGGTTGGCAAAGGACGGATACCCCGCCAACTTCGCCCCCTGGTCCACCCCGTAGGCGTTCACGTTCTGCCCCAGCAGCGTGACCTCCTGCACCCCGGCGGCGAGCAGCAGGTCGAGTTCGCGCAGGATGTCGTCCGGGTGGCGGCTGACCTGCGGCCCGCGCGTGGTCGGCACGATGCAGTAGGTGCAGTGGTGGTCGCACCCGCGCATGATCGTGAGGTGCGCCTGGAGCTTGCCCTGCGGGGGCGGCGGGATGTGGCCGTGGAGCTCGTCCTTGAATTGCAGCCCCCAGAAGCGCTCATTCGCCTCCAGCGCCTTGCCGATGTCGAGCAGGCTGCCGGGGCCGAGCAGCACGTCCACCTCGAACTTGCGGGCGATCTGCTGTCCCTCCTCAAGCTGCGCGAGGCAGCCCATCATCCCGACGACGAGGGGGCGCTGCGCCTTCTGCTTGCGCAGGTCGCCCAGCAATGAGCGGACCTTGTCCACGGGCTTGCCGCGCACGGCGCAGGTGTTGACGAGCACGAAGTCCGCCTCGTCCACGCTGGGGACGATGTCCGCGCCGAAACTCACGAGTTGCGACTCGACCAGATGGGTGTCGTACTCGTTCATCTGGCAGCCATAGGTAATCAGGTGGGCACGCGTATAAACCAACTCCTTCGGCCTGACGGGGGGATTCCGGGGCCTTCCTCGCGCGGCGCTGACACCGCGACCGGGAGAGAGTCTAGCGTTCAGGGCGCGGTTGGTGCCGGGGCGGCGGGACCATTGGGGGCCGCCCCCTCCTCCCGCTTGTCCAGATTCACCGTATACCCCAGCAGTTCCTTGCCCAGCAGCACCGTCCGCAGGGTCCCGCTGAACTTCGTCCCGACGATCTGACCGCGCAGGGTGCCACGCAGCCGGTCGCCGTTCTCGTACAGGTTCACGTCGAGGGTGCCGCCCTCCCCGGACCGCTGGAACTTGCCGCTAAGGGCATAGGCCTTGCGGCTTTCCAGGTTGGTAATCACGCCGCTCGCCCGCCCCTCGCGCTCCTGCACGCTCAGGACCAGGCGGTACGGCACCCGGCCCGTGCCGCCCACGCCGATGCCCTCGTACGTGCCGTTGAGGGCCTTCTCCAGCGCGGTGCTCGGGCTGATAAAGGCCCCGAAGGCGCAGCCGGTCAGGGCGGGAAGGAGCGCGGCGGCAGGCAGGAAGGCAGAAAAACGCATGCCACAGGCTAAGCAGCCCTCATGAAGTGTGTCTGACGTTGCCTTTGCGCCGGGCTCAGGGTGTGCCCGGCTCTTTCAGCGGGTACGTGGCGCTGTTCACCGCGCGGAGTCGGCCCTCCGGCTGGGCGTAGGTCGCGTTGATGAGGCCGGTGCGGTGCCCCGCGAACCAGTCGCGCAGCGGGGCGGACTTCGTGAACACCTGCGCCGTCAGCACCCCCTCGGCCTGCACACCCTGCCCGGCGAGGATCATGTTCGCGTAGTACCCGCCCAGCCTCGCCCGCAGGTCCTCGGCAAAGGCACTCGGGTTCCCCAGCCCGGCGAGCAGATCGCGCAGGTTGCGCGCGGCCTCCTGCGCGGGCACGTAGGCGTAGGCGCGCGTGCGGTCCGCCAGCCGCACCCCGTCCCACCCCAACACCGTCATCAGGGCCGGGCTCGTGGCGAAACTCCAGTCGTAGTAGGCGAGGGTGTCGCTGCCCAGCACGAGTTCCTTCGCGCCGTCGCCGTTCAGGTCGGCAAAGCGCAGCCCGTAGTTCCCCCCCTCGATGATGCCGAGGTTCTCCACCCGGCCCGTGTCCTGGGTGAATACATACGTCGTGAAGCAGCAGTGCGCCCCGCCCGAGTATTCCGTCAGCACGAGTTCCGGCAGGCCGCCCGGCCGCACGGGTTGCAGCTCCGGCGTGAGGTTCCACCCCTGCACGGTCAGCACCGTCCGGCTCCCATTCTTCACCACGGCCTGCGCCTGCGCCTGGGCGTCAAACTTGTCCGCCGGGCGCGGCGTCACCGTCACGGTCAGGCTGCCCCACTTCAGCGTCTGCGGCGCGTCCTGGGCCTGAGCGGGGGAGAGCAGCGTCAGCAGCAGCGGCAACAGGACGGGGCGTGTGGGCATACGCCCAGCTTAGTCCTCCAGCGCCCGGGCCAGCCCCAGCAGCCGGTCGTCCTCGCCATGCGACCCCACAAGCTGCACGCCGACGAACGGAGTGGCAGAGGGGACCGCGACGGTCGGCGCCCCCAGCAGGCTGAAGGGCGCGGTCAGGCGCAGCACGGCCCGGCGCAGCGGCGTCACTCCCCCGCGCAGGGCCACCTCGTCCTGCCCGATAAGCGGCGGTGGGGTAGGCACGGCGGGGGCGAGGAGCACGTCGAACTGCGTGAAGAGGTCATCCAACTGTGCCCGGTAAACTGCGCGGCGCGCGAAGGCCATTTCGACTTCCGCCCCGCCGAGTGCCTGCCCCTGCCGCAGCGAGGCGAGCGTGAAGGGCAGGAAGCCGGGGTCATCCTCCCGCAGCGCCTCCGCATGAACGCGCGCCGCCTCGCTCAGCACGATGGGGGAGTAAGCGTCCAGCACCTCGGGAAACTCCACCGGTTGCAGGCTCGCGCCCAGGTTTTCCAACCGCGCCGCAAAGGCCCCCACCGCCTCCCAGACCGCGTCGTCCACCCAGCCCTCAGGAAGCCACACGCCCACCCTCACGCCCGCCCAGTCCTGCGGGCTGACCTTTTCCCCCGTCAGCGCCTCCTGCACCCGCACAATCGTCCGCAGGTCCCGCGCCAACGGTCCCGTATGGTCACACGTCCACGAGAGCGGCAGCACGCCCTCGGTACTCCACGCCGGATGGCCCTTCGTCGGCTTGTACCCCACCACGCCGCACCAAGCCGCCGGAACCCGGATGGAGCCGCCCGTGTCGGTGCCCAGCGCGAGGTCCACCTGCCCGAGCGCCACGCTCACCGCCGCCCCGCTGCTGCTCCCGCCAGGCACGCGCTCCGGGTATACGGGATGCGTCGTCCCCCCAAAGCCGTTCATCCCCGTGATGCCCAGCGCGATCTCTTGCAGGTGTGTCTTGCCCACGGCACTCGCGCCCAGTTCCAGCAGGCGCCGCACCAGGGGGCTCTCGCCGGGGTCGGGGACGGGGGCGAGAGTACTGGCGCGCAGCGGCCAGCCCGGCACGCCGTACAGGTCCTTCACGCTGAAGGTGAGGCCCGCGAGGGGACCGCCAGGTGCGCCAGGCAGGGGGGAGGTGGGGCGGTAAGCCCAGGCCCGCTGGGGATCGGGGAAGTCCTTGGAGGTCACGGGGCTCAGGGTAACTCTCGTTGAACTGTGGAACGGCTTCCGTGTGCCCACCCCCAGCCCCCCTACCCAGAGGGCAGGGGGGAGCTTTCCGCTGCACTCGGCAAGGGGCTCGCCCACTTCGCCTGTGGCCGCTTCTCTCCGCGCAAGGTTTGATCTTGTTGTCTTCCAAGCCGCGTGCCCACCGTCTCGCTGCGCGAGCAAGGCGGGGTGAAGGCGGTACGAGCGTGAGTCACTTGGGGGAATAGGCCGTCCACAGGAGACGGTTTTGAAAGAGCCGAAGCTTTGGCGTTGTTGCTCCTTCCCTCTGGCGGGCGAGGCTGGGACATGTAGAGCTGCTTGCGAGCAGGCATCGCCTGCCCTTCAGCGGCTGCCATTCCTGCCACCCTTGGAAGAGGGAATGCCGCCCTCCTTCCAGCTCACGCTCAGAACGGCAGGATCGCCGGTTGCCGCCACACGCCCTGCACCAGCGTGAACGGCCCGAAGGTGGGGCGGCCCAGCACGCCCAGGTCGGCGGTGAAGGTGCCGTCCACCCGGTAGCTGACCTCCTGGCCCCGGGCCACCCTTAAAAAGGCCCCGGCGGTCTGAAGGGTCACCGGGAGGCTCAGGTCGGCCCGCTGTTCGGTCTCGCCCCGGGCGGGCAGGCTCACGTTGGGGAGGTTCACGGTGCCGACCTCCTGACCGTCGATCACGAACCGTCCGGCGATGTTCGCCAGGCGCACGGGCACCGGGTTGGGGTTCTGCACCCTCAGCCGCAGGGTCAGGTTCGCCAGGGCCGGGTCCTTGCCGCTGGGCAGATTCAGGCGGGTCAGGCGCACGCTCTGCACCTCGAAGGTAGGGACCTGCACGAGAGGCTGGGCGGGAGCGCAGGCGCCCAGGCCGAGCGCGAGCAGGGGAGCCAGGAGCAGCTTTTTCACGGGAGGTACGTTAACGGTTCCGGCTGCCGCGAACCTGACGGGCACTGCTACGCTGCCGGGTATGCAGAGCGCGGCCACAAGATGGATGACAGCCCTGACCCTCGCCGCGGCCCTCGCGAGCTCGGCGGGCGCCGTGAACCTCGATTTCGGTGCGGCCTACCGCACGGGCGGCCCCTGGTTGTCCGCGGGCGTCAGCGATATTCCCCTGGGGCGCGGCACCTTCTCGGTCACTGCGTCGAACCGGGCGGTGGAGGTCGCGACCACACGGGGCTTCAGCCTGCCCCCCGCCGGGGCCGTCAGTGCCAGCGCCAGCGCGGCGGTCACCTGGAGGGGCGGCCTGCGCCTGACCTCGGGCGGAACAGCGACGCTCGGCCCGGTCGCCCTGAACCTCGGCGCGACCTTCTTCACGGGGGGTGCAGCGGAGGTAGACCCCCTCGCCGCCTGGACGCTGACCCCAACCGACCTGCGGGACCGGGGCTGGAACGCCGATCTCACCGCCCGCTACCGGGTCAGCCGCACCCTGATCGCCGTGCTGGGCGGCGAGTTCGGCCCGCAGAACAACGTCTCGGGCGGGGTGGAGTGGCGGCGCGACCTCACCCGCGTCCTGCCCCCCGCCAAGGGGGACGACCCGGAGGCGGAACCGGCCACCGAGCGCGCGGGCACCCTCACGCTGCGCCTGGGTGCCCGCGCGGGCCGGGGAGTGCTGGGCGTGACCGGCGGCGTGACCTACAGCACCGAGGCGGGCGTGTCCGTGGCCCTCGACGCCCTGGCCGGACCCGGCTCCCTGGGAGCGGTGGGGAGCCTGAGCGCCGCCGACCTGCTGGGCGAGGGCAGCACCACCCGGCTCTACCTCGCGTACGAGCCGTGGCGTCTTGCCAGCGCCCCCCTGCGGGCCGGGGCGGAGGCCACCCTCCCCGCCGGTCCGGGCACCCTCAGCGTGGACGTGCGCGGGGGGACGGGCGGCCTGGGCGCGCGGCTGGGCTACAGCCTGCCCCTGGGCGGCCCGCCGGACGAGGGGCGGTGAACCCCCCGTCAGCGTGCGCCCTTCCTTCTCATGAGAGGGGGTGGAAGACTCCGGGGGTGAACCGACTCCTTCCCCTGCTGACCCTTATGGCCCTGGCCTCCACGGCGAGCGCCCAGACTGTGCAGGACATCCTGAACCGGGTGGACGCCGCCCAGAAGGCCGCGAGGGACGTGACCTTCCGCCTGAGCGGCAGCGCCACCCTCGAATCCTCCCCCCAGAAGATCGACCTCACCGTCAAGAGCATCCCCGCCCAGGGGGTGGCCCGGCTGCAATTCGCCGCGCCCGACGCGCTGGCCGACAACATCGTGGTCGCGGACCGCAACGAGATCCGGCAGTACCTCTTCCTGACCAATCAGGTGACGGTCACGCCCGTCAAGAAGGCGGCCGAGAGCGCGGGCTTCGGCGGGCTCGACTTCACCCAGCTCACGAACGCGGCCACGCTGCTCAGCCAGTACAACGTGCGGCTGCTGAGCACCGCCACCATCTCGGGCAAGAAGGTCTACCAACTGGAGGCCACCCCAAAGAACGCCGGCACCACCGACCGCGCCCGCGTCTGGATCACCGAGGCGGGCTGGCGGCCCACCCGCGTGCAGCTCGTCGGCGGCGGCAAGGTCCTCGCCGACCTCACCGTGAGCAACTACAAGGTCAACAGCGGCCTGACCGTGGCGGGCCTCAAGACCCTCCCCAAGGACGCGCAGGTGATCCGGCAGTAACGCTCCCCCGGACGAGCAATTAATACAACAGTGAAGAGGGGAGCTGTCCAACACGGGGCGCTCCCCTCTTCCGGTCCACCCAGACAGGCGCCCCCACCGGGCGGGATGGGGGCGGGGTCGAGCGCGTTCTCCTCCCGGGTTCAGCCCAGGATGCGGCGGGCGCCGACGAAGCGGCTGGCCCAGTAGGCGTTGCCGAACAGCGGCTCAATCATCGTGCGGCCGTAATAACTGTTGGCGTTCGCCATCATGCCGTTCCCCACGTAGATGCCGACGTGGCTGGCGACCACGCCCGTGGTGTTGAAGAACACCAGGTCACCGGGTTGCAGGTTGCGGCTGCTCACCGCCGTGCCCATGCGCCACTGGCCCGCGGCGCTGTGCGGCAGCCGAATCCCCATCTCCTGGAACACCCGCATCGTGTAGCCCGAGCAGTCAAAGCCCCAGCTCCCCGTGCCGCCCGCCGCGTAGCGGAACCCCAGGAACCGGGTGGCCGCCGTCCTCACAAAAGCCCCGCCGCCGCGCGCTGCCGGGGCGGCGGGCTTGGCCGTACTCGCCTGGGCGGGCGTCCCAGTCACCTTCAGCTTCTGGCCCACCTGGATGGTGGAGCTGTTCAGACCGTTCAGCCGCATGAGCTGCGCCGGGTCCATCCGGTACTGGGCAGCGATCTTGGACAGGGTGTCACCCGCCCTCACGGTGTATGAGGCGGCGAGCGCACTGCCGCTTCCGAGAGCGGTGGCAAGGAGGAGGACGCGGAACGCTTTCATCGACGGGGGAAGTTTACCCCGCCTTTATTCTTTTTTCCTTAATCCTCGGCCTGAGGGGCAGTTTTTATACGCCTATACGGACATTATACGGTGCCGGGGACGATAAATACGCGAGAAATCGGCCTCTTCGACTCAAGCTTCTCAGGATCTGACTCATTTCTGAAATCGCCAGGAAAGAGGGCGCTGGCTGGGCCGCTGCCCTGTCCCCCATCAAGTACTGCTTCCCATGGTTCTCATGAATTGGGTGGGGCGGGGTCCGGGGCGGTGGAAAGGCCCCGCACGGGGAACCCTATACTCCTCTCAAGACGCCGAGTTCGGGCCTTTCCCGCTCCACGGAGGACCAATGAAGGAACCCCTGACCACCGAGCAGCTCCTGCAAGGCCTCAAGCACTACCGCCGCATCGCCCGCCAGGACATGCTACGCGCGCCCGAGACGCCCCACCCCGACGCCTTCCTGCGTCACGCCGAGAGCCGCCGCGAGGTATACGCGGCGCTGGGCGCCTATGCCGAGACGCACGCCAGCGACGAGGTGATCGAGCATGCCCTGGAGCTGTACCGCCAGCTCCCCTTCGTGACCGGCACCGCCGAACACGAGCATCCCGACATCAAGGGCCGCGAGAACGCCCTGGAAAACTTCTTCCTGCTCGTCGGCCTGGACCCCAAGACCCGCCGCGAGGCCCGCAGCAAGCGCCCCCGGCTGAGCGAGGGTGTCCCCGCCCAGGGCTGAGGCCGCCGTGACAGCGCCCGGCGTGCCCGCCCTGCGAGCCCTCGAACTGCGGGCGAAGGGCTGCACGGCCTGCCGCCTGCGCCCGGGCGCCACCCAGGTCGTCGTCGCCGATGGCAATCCCGGGGCGCCCCTGGTGATCATCGGCGAGGCGCCGGGGGGGGAGGAGGACCGCCTGGGACGCCCCTTCGTGGGTCCGGCGGGACAGCTCCTCGACCGCATCCTGGCCGCCGTGGCCCTCACCCGGCAGGACGCCTACCTCACCCACGTCGCCAAGTGCCGCCCCCCCGGCAACCGGACGCCCGAGCCGGACGAGATCGAGGCTTGCACCTCGCTGTGGCTGGGGCCGCAACTCGCCCTGCTGCGGCCCCGGGTGATCCTGAGCCTGGGCAACACCCCGACGCAACACCTGCTGAATACCCGCCTGGGCATCACCCGGCTGCGCGGCACCTGGCACCGCTACCGCTGCCCGGACGCCCGGGGCGGCACCCACGACGCCCTCCTGATGCCGCTCTTCCACCCCGCCTACCTGCTGCGCCAGGACACCCGCTCCCCCGGCGGTCCCAAAAGCCTGACCTGGCGCGACCTCCGCGAGGCGGCGGCCGTCCTGCGCGGGGAAAAGGAGCCCGAGGGTCCGGTCTCCGCCCCCCCTCAGCCTCTGGGAGATCAGCCCACCCTGTTTTAAGTTGATAATTAATACAAAAGATGCCCGGGTAGGAACACGAACACCTTGCATCGCCCATGCGTCTAGCCCCAGAGCTCCCGGGCACGGGCTCGCCGCCCGTTCCATCCCCGATCGCTGCGCCCTACCCCCCTTGCTGACCCTGGCTGCAGTTGCGGTGGGCGCCCTCCTCCAGTTCGCCGTCCCGCAGGTGAGGAGGCGCGGCGGGGACCACCCCGCCTGCATCCCCCCGTACACTGCCCCCCATGCCCCATCCCGAATTCGTCGGACTCGTGAATTCCCTGCAAGCCACCGCCGAGGCGGCCCTGGGCGACCTCAACGCCGCCACCTCCAGCGCCGCCCGCGACGGGCTGCTGGAGGAGGGGCGGGCGCGCCAGGTCGCCGAGCGGTCCCTGCGCCTGCTCACCATGCTCGCCGAGAAGACCCGCGGCAACCTCGACCTCACGGAGGCCGAACTCCTCACGGGCGCCATCGGCAGCCTGCGCGCCCGCCTGGGCAACTAGCATGCGCGCCGTCCTCCAGCGCGTCACCCGCGCGACCTGCACGGTCGAGGGCCGCGTCACCGGCGAGACCGGTCCCGGCTTCCTCGTCCTCCTCGGCGTGGCCCCGGGGGACACCCCCGAGACCGCCCGCACCCTCGCCGCCAAGATTGCCCGGCTGCGCGTCTTCGGCGACGAGGCGGGAAAGATGAACCGCAGCCTCCTCGACCTCGGCGGGGGCATCCTCAGCATCAGCCAGTTCACCCTGTACGCCGACACCCGCCGCGGCAACCGCCCCAGCTTCACGGACGCCGCCCCACCCGACCAGGCCCGCGCCCTGTACGCCGAATTCAACGCGGCCCTGCGCGCCCACAGCCTCCCCGTCGGTGAGGGCGTCTTCGGCGCCCATATGACCCTCGACCTCACGAACGACGGCCCCGTCACCCTGATCCTCGACGCCGAGTAAATTAATACAAGATAGATTGAGTCTAGCTGCAAGAACCCGCCGCCCCCACCCTTTCACCCGCCCCGCCGCGCCCACCGCTATCCTGCCCCGCATGAGCTTGCGCCATCTCCCCCTCGCCGCCGCACTCCTGCTGGGGCTGGCGGGCGCCTACACCGTCAAGCCGGGCGACACCCTCTACTCCATCGCGCGCGCCCACGGCACGACCGTCGCGGAGCTCACCCGCCTCAACCGGCTGACGGGCACGACCATCGAGGTGGGGCAGACGTTGCGTCTGCCGGGCGAACCCGCCCCCGTGCCCACCCCGCCCCTGCCGCGCAGCGACGGCGGCCAGGGGAGCCTCCCGGTGCCCGCCGCGCAGATCGCCGGGCTGACGGTCTCCGCCCCCACCTCACTCCAGATGGGGGACGCCTTCGTGCTGCGGCTCAGCGGGCCGCGCGCCGGGGAGGCGACCGTGCGCTTTCCCAGCGAGGTGGGCGAGGACGTGCGGCGGCCGGCCGAGCGGCTCACCCCCAGCGGCGCGGCGGGGGAGTACGTGGTCCTGGGCCGCGTGGTGCTGGGCAAGACCACCCCGGTCGTGTACGAGGTCCAGGTGGGGGACGACCTCGTGCGCGGCAGCATCCCCGTCGCGGGGCTCGACCAGACCATCCAGCACATCAACCTGCCTCCCAGCATCAGCCGCAAGCTGGAGGACCCCGGGCGCAAGGCCGAGGACGCCGCCGTCGAAAAGGCCTACGCCCGGCGCACCCCCCAGGCCTGGACCCGCCCCTTCCAGCCCGCCGTGGGCGTGAAGGCCCAGAGCAGCGCCTTCGGCCAGCCGCGCACCTACGTCGCGGGCGGCCCGGTGCAGTACCACTACGGCACCGACTACCCGGCGCCCGTGGGCACCGCCGTGACCGCCGTGAACGACGGCACCGTGGTCCTGGCGGGCAAGTACCCGGTGCGCGGCGGCCTCGTCGTGATCGACCACGGGGCGGGGCTCACCAGCCTGTACTTCCACCAGAGCCGCGTCCTCGTGAGGCCGGGGCAAAAGGTCACCCGCGGCCAGAAGATCGGCGAGGTCGGCTCGACCGGCCTGAGCGCCGGGCCCCACCTCCACCTGGAGATGCGCGTGCGCGGGGAGGGCACCAACCCCGCCGACTGGATGAACCGCATCTGGCCGAAGTGAGGCGGGCCTCCCGCACGCTGGAGCGCTGGCTCGGCCCGGCGGCGCAGGGCGAGCGCGGCCCCTCCGCGCCGTCCTGTGCCCCGACCTCCGGCCCCACGCGGGTGACCCCGCATCAGCCCAGGACGTGAATCACCGCCGCCCCGGCGAGCGGGGCGCGGGCCTCCCAACCCCCGGCTTCCGCCCGGGAGCCCTGTACGCCCGGCTGAGGGGGCACGGGTCGCCTGCCCTTCGGCCCCCAAGCCCCTACCTCTCCCAGACCCAGCCCCCCGGCGCCGCCGCCACCCCCACCGCCCGCGGCCCGGTATGCACGTTCAGCACCGGATTCACCCCCGCAAAACCCGCCCACACGACCGGGTGCCGCGCCCCGATCGCCGCGAGCAGCGCGTCCGCATCCTCCCGGACGCTGCCGTACAGCAGCCCCAGCCGCAGCGGGGTGCCCTCCCCATACCGGGCCGTGACCTGGGCCGCGACGGCCTCGATGGCCCCCCGGTAACTCCGCGCCCGGCCCACGTTCGTGTACGTGCCCGTTTCCCGGTCCACCGTGATCACCGGCTTGAGGTTCAGCAGCCCCCCCAGCGTCGCCTGCACCCGCCCGATGCGCCCGCCGCGCCGCAGGTACTCCAGCGTCTCGATGGTGAAGTACAGCTCCGTCTCGTCGTGCGTGCGCCGCACCCAGTCCAGCGCCGTCTCCAGCGTCTCACCCCGCCCCGCGGCCGTCACCGCCGCGTGGACCTGAAACGCCTGCGCCGCGCTGAGGGTCCGCGTGTCATGGACCCTCAGCGGAATCTCCGGCACCAGCGTCCGCGCCTGCTCCGCCGCGTTGCGGCTCCCCGAGAGCCCGCCGCTGATCGTCAAGGCCAGGACGGGCAGGCCCCCCTGACCCGCCCGGCGATACGCCTGTGCCCAGTCCTGCGGGGTGGGCTGGCTGGAGGTCGGGTGCGCCGGGTTCGTCCCCAACTCCCGGAACAGCGCCTCGCGGGTGATCTCGTCCATGCGGTACGTCGTGGAGCCGAAGGTCAGGCTGAAGGGCGCTACGGGCACGTCGTTCCGCAAATCCGCGAAGGCGTCCAGCCCACCGTCGGTGGCAATCGCGAAGGAGGGCGCGCTCATCGCAGCTCCACAGCGTTCATCCGCTCGATCAGCCGCAGGGCGGCGGTGTGATCCACCTCCGGCCCGATGAGGGTGGCGGCGGCGCGGGTCAGGGCCTCGACCTGCATCAGCACGGGCGCGCTGGCCCCCGCCCCGCGCACCACGTCGGCGGCGATGCCCGCGTCCTTGGCGAGCAGGCCCAGCCCGAAGGTCGCGGGGAACTCGCGCGTCAGCACCCGCTGCCCAATTAGGTTCTGGGAGGCGTTGCTGCGCCCGCTGCTCGCATTGATGACCTCCAGCGCGGCCCCCAGGTTCACCCCCCCGCGGGCCAGCGCGGCCAGCCCCTCGCCCGTCGCCCACAGGGTCACCGCGAGCAGCGCGTTGTTCACGGCCTTCACCGCGAAGCCCGCGCCCACCCCGCCCACGTGCACCACCGTGCCCGCGAAGGCGAAGTCATCGCGCACCGCGTTCAGCGCCCCCGCGTCCCCCCCGACCATCACCGTCAACCGCCCAGCCCGCGCCCCCGCCGTGCCCCCGCTCACCGGGGCGTCCAGAAAAGTCACGCCCCGTTCCGACAACCGCTCCGCCTGCCGCCGCGCCGCCTCCGGGTGGCCGCTCGTGCAGTCCACCCAGATGGTGCCGGGCCGCAACGTCCCCTCCAGTTCGCCCAGCATGCCGTCCACCTCCGCGCTCGTGGGCAGGCAGGTGAAGACCACGTCGGCCCCCGCCACCCCGCTCAACTCCACCGCCTCGCTGCCGAACTCTCGGGCGTGTGCCCCCGCCTTTTCCCGCGTGCGGTTCCACACCAGCGTGTGCCCACCCGTTTCCCCCGCGCGCCGCGCGAGGTGCCCCGCCATCGGCCAGCCCATCGCGCCCAGTCCCAGAAATGCCAGCGTTTTGCCCATGGAGCCAGGCTAGGGCGGCCCCGCCGCCTGGCCCCGAACTCTGAACCGAGTCCAGAAAGGCGGCGGCGCGTATCCTGCCCCCCGTGTTCCAGGCCCTCCTCAACGTCGTGCTGCCCGTCGTGCTCGTGGCGGGGGTGGGGGCGCTCCTCGCCCGGCGCTTCACCCTCAGCCAGGACACGCTGGGCAAGGTCAGCCTGAACGGCCTCACGCCCGCCCTGGCGCTCAGCAGCCTGCTGGGCACGACCGTTGGGGTGGGGGAGGGCCTGCACCTCGCCGCCGCCTATTTCGCCCTGGCCCTGGGCGGGGTGCTCCTCGCCTTTCTCGCCACGCGCGGCGTCCCGAGTGCCACCCGCCGCGCCGTCATGGCGAGCGTCGCCACCTTGCAACAACGGCAACTTCGGGCTGCCGGTCGCCCTCTTCGCGCTGGGGCAGCCGGGGCTGGACCAGGCGGTCGTGATCTTCCTGTGTTCGGTCGTCCTCACCTTCACGCTGGGACCGCTGCTGTACGGCTCGGCGGGGGGAGCGCGGGCAGGGCTGCTCGCCGTCGCCCGGCTGCCCGTCGTGTGGTGCATCGCCGCCGCGCTGCTCGTGCGGCTGCTGCATGTCCCCGTCCCGCTGGGGCTGCGGCGCGGCATCGACCTGCTGGGGCAGGCCGCGCTCCCGATGGTGCTCCTGTCGCTGGGGATTCAGCTCGGGCAGGCGGGGCGGCTCTCGCTCACCGGGCCGGTGTTCACCGCCGTCTCGCTGAGGGGGCTCGGCCTTCAGGGGCTGGTCCTGGCCTCGGCGATGCCGACCGCCGTGAATGCCTTTCTGCTGGCGCGGGAGTATGGGGCGGATTCGGAGACGGTCGCCAGCGCGGTGGCGCTCAGCACGTTGGCGAGTCTGCTCACGGCGGCGCTGGTGGTGGCGCTGCTTCCGCGGATCGGGGAGCTGGGGTGAGGGTGGGACCTTCACGGTTGGGCTTTTGGTGGAGGGAGGGGCAGGGTATCTTGCCGCGGTTTACCCCCACCCCCCCAACCCCCCTGCCCCCACCGGGGGCGACGACTCCGCCGCGCGGGGCGGCCCGCGCGTTGACGCCAGGCTCGCTGACGTGTCTCTCCTCTAAGTAGAGGGGGGAGCTTTCCGCTGCGCTCGGCAAGGGGCTCGCCCATCACGCCTGTGGCCGTCCTCTTCTACCCGGAAGGTTTGATCTTGCTGCATTCTGAGCCGCTCGCCCACCGTCTCGCTGCGCGAGCAAGGCGGGGTGAAGGCGGTGCGAGCGCAAGTTCCTTGTGGGGATGGGCCGTCCGCAATAGACGGTTTTGGGAAGCAGAAGCTTCGGCTGGGATGTCTTCCAGGTGCTGCTCAGGACTTTTCGGCGGGCAGGACCAGTTCGCCGCGACTTTGCTGGCCTATGCATCCGGCAGGTCCGGTGCCCGGAGGCCCGCCTTCGAGGGTCGGCCTTCCGTTCGGTTCTGGGGTCATCGTGCCTCACGTGCGGGGATCATGCGGGTCCACGCCTTCCACATATACCCATGCGCCGTTCAATCTTACGAACGTGCTGCGCTCGTGCATACGGTGCCCGCGACCAGCCACCCGCAGCGTCGCGGAGAATTCCACCTCGTTGCCCTCCGCGCGGTGAATCTTGAGCCCCAGGTAGCGCGTGTCATCTTCTTCCGAACTGAGGTCCGGCGGGCAGGTGTCCGGGTGCCACGTCCGCCGCACGTACTCCGTGTCGCGCAGGGCGTAGGCCGTGTAGCGCGAGCGCATCAGCGCCTCGGGTGTCTCGGCGGGCCGCTCGCCGCGGTGCCGGGGGCCGCAGCACGCGCCGTAGGAGCGCCCCGAGCCGCAGGGGCAGGGCTTCAGGGCCGGGAAGGGGAGAGGCATCCCGCCGAGCATAGCGGGCATACTGGGGACCCGATGACCGCTCCTGACGTGATCACCTCCCTGCAAAACCCCCACGTCAAACGGCTCGTACGGTTGCGGACCCGCCGCGAACGCGAACGTGAGGGCGTGATCCTGGTCGAGGGCGCCCGCGAGCTCTCCCGGGCGGTGGCGGCGGGGCTGACGCCAGCCACCCTCTACACCTGTGAGGCCCTCTACAGCCCTGAGGCGCGCGAGGTGAAATCAGCCCTCCCCGGCCCCCGCCTCCGGCTCTCCCGCGAGGCCTTCGAGAAGGTCAGCGGGCGCGAGAACCCCGACGGCCTGCTCGCCCTCATTCCGGCCCCAGCCCCGCGCCTGCCCGAACCGCATGGAGACGCGGTCATCGTCGTCCTGCACGGCCTGGAAAAGCCCGGCAACATCGGCGCGATCCTGCGGACGGCGGACGCAGCGGGGGCGGCGGGCGTGTTCGTTCTCGGGCGAGGCGCCGACCCGTACTCCCCCAATGTCATCCGCGCCTCCCAGGGCAGCGTCTTCTCCCTGCCCGTCGCCGCGCTGGGCGAGGAGGAGGCCCTGGCGTGGCTGGCAGAACGTGAGTTCACCCGTGTCGCCTGCACCCCCGACGCTCCCCAGGTGTACTGGGACGCCCCCCTCACCGGCCGGGTCGCCCTGATCCTCGGTGCCGAGCACGAGGGCCTACCCCCAGAATGGCGCGCCGCCGAACTCCCCGTCCGGGTGCCCATGCACGGCGCCGCCGACAGCCTGAACGTCGCCACCGCCGCCGCCCTCGTCCTGTACGAGTGCCTGCGCCAGCGCCGGGCGTCCCGGTAGGCCAAACACGGGGCCGGAAGCGGTGTTAGCCTGCCCCCATGACCATCACCCAGAGGAAGGCGGCGCTCCCGCCCCGGGCCGACGTGCCGCGCGAGCAGACCTGGGATATCGAGGCCCTCTTCGCCACCCCGGGGGACTGGGAGGCGGAATCGCAGGCCCTCCCCGCCGCCATCGACGCCCTCGCCGCCCACTCGGGAAAGCTGGGGAGCAGCCCCGAGGCCCTGGCCGCCTTCCTGCGCGAGTCCGACGAGGTCGAGCTGCGCCTGGGCCGCTTCTTCTCCTATGCGAGCATGGGCGCGAGCGTGGACGGCCGTGACGCCGCCGCCGCCGCCCGCCGCGACCGGGCGAGCGCCGTCGCCGCCAGCTTCGGCAGCGTGACCGCCTTCGCGGAGCCCGAACTCCTGGCGATGGACGAGGCGACCCTGCGCGGCTGGCTCCAGCGCCCCGACCTCGAAGGCCACCGCATCCGGGTCGAGCGGGTCCTGCGTGACCGCGCCCACGTGCGCTCCGCCGAGGTCGAGGAACTCCTCGGCGCCGTCCAGGCCCCCTTCTCCTCGGAGCGCGGCATCCACCCCGCCCTCGCCAACATGGACCTGCGCTTCGGCACGGCGGGCGGCGAGACGGTCACCCAGGGCAATGTGGACCGCCTCACCTCCGCCCCCGACCGTGAGGTGCGGCGCCAGGCCTGGGAGAACTACGCCGACGCCCACCTCGCCGTTCGGCACGCCCAGGCGGGGATGTACGCCACCAACGTCCGCCAGAACGTCTTCCTGGCCCGCGCCCGCCGCTACCCCGACGCGATCACCGCGGCCCTCGCCCCCGACCGCATCCCGGTCGAGGTCGTCACCACCCTCCTCGACACCTACCGCGCCCACACCCCGACCTGGCACCGCTACTGGAACGTGCGCCGCCGGTGGCTGGGCCTCCCCGAACTGCGCGAGTACGACGTGAAGGCCGCCCTGGTGCCGCCCCGTCCCGTGAGCTACGAGCAGGCGGTGGAGTGGATCGCCGAGGGCATGGCCCCCCTGGGCGAGGATTACGTGCGCGAGCTGCGTGCCGGGCTGACCACCGAACGCTGGGTCGATTACGCCGAGAACGACGGCAAGCGCCAGGGGGCCTATTCCGCCGGGGCCGGACGGGTCAAGCCCTACATCTTCATGACCTGGAGCGGCACCATGAGCAGCTACTCCACCCTCGCCCACGAGATCGGCCACTCCATGCACTCGCTGCTCTCCCAGCGCGAGCACCCCTTCGCCGTGCCCCGCTACACCCTCTTCCACGCCGAGGTCGCGTCGAACTTCAACCAGGCGATGGTGCGCCAGCATCTCTTAAAGCGGGCCCGTGAGGCGGGCGACACCGACTTCGAGGTGGCGATCATCGAGGAGGCGCTCGGCAACTTCCACCGCTACTTCTTCATCATGCCGACCCTGGCCGCCTTCGAGCTGGAATGCTACCGCCGCATCGAGGCGGGCGGCACCCTGAGCGCCCCCGACCTCATCACGCTGACCGCCGACCTGCTGAAACAGGGCTACGGCGACGGCGTGACCATGGACCGCGAGCGCAGCGGCATCCTGTGGGCGCAGTTCTCCACCCACCTGTACGCCAACTTCTACGCCTACCAGTACGCGACCGGCATCAGCGCGGCGCACCAGCTCCTCGCGCAATTTGGGGAGGACCCGGGGGGCGCCCGCGAGCGTTACCTCGCCTTCCTGCGCTCCGGCGGCAGCCTCGACCCCATCGACGCGCTGCGGGAGGCGGGGGTGGACATGCTCTCGCGAGGGCCCGTGGAGGCCACCTTCCGCACCCTGGCGGGCTATGTGGACCGGCTGGAGGACCTCCTCGCCGCCCGCCCCTCACCCAAGTGAGGACCACCGCCTGACCCGTTTCCCGCACACTGTGGGGTGAACATGCCCGACCGTTTCATCCCACGTACGGGGAGTGGCCCGCTCCCCCTGCCCGGCCACCGGGGCGCCCCATGATCCTGCGCCGCGTGCTGGGCGTCCTCTTCGGCCTGCTCGTGGTCCTGGCGCTCGCGGGCTGGATCGGCCTCCAGTTCCCGCCCACCCCGTTCCCCGCTGCGGCGGGGAACGCGGCGGGGCGCGCGTCCACCCCGGAGGTCGTGCCGATCCCCGCGGGTCTCCCCGGGCCCGTGGAACGCTTCTACCGCCAGACCTACGGCGACTGGGTCCCGGTGATCACCAGCGCCGTGATCACGGGCCGGGCTGGCCTGCGCCCCCTGCCCTGGGTCCCCACCATTCAGGGCCGCTTCCGCTTCACCCACGAGGCGGGCCGCAACTACCGCCACGCCGTGGAAGCGACGTGGTACGGGCGGCCCTTCCTGCAATTTGACGAGTCCTACCTGGGCGGGGTGAGCCGCCAGGAAACCCCCTTCGGCTCCAACGCCAACGATCCCGAGGGCGCCCAGGCCGCCAACCTCGCCCTGTGGGCCGAGGCCGTCTGGTTTCCCGCCCTCTACCTCACCGACCCCCGCGTGCGCTGGGAGTCGCTGGACGACGACACCGCCGTGCTGAGCGTGCCCTTCGGGGACGACCGCGAGCGCTTTCTCGTCCGCTTCGACCCGGCGACCGGGCGCCCGTTCCTCCTGGAGGCCATGCGCTACAAGGATGTGAGCAACCCCAACAAGGTCCTGTGGCTGGCCCAGATCCGGGAGTGGGGCGCCTACGGGGGCGTCAACCTGCCCCGCACCGTCACCTTCACCTGGGCCGACGAGGGCCGCCCCTCGGAAACCTTGACGGCAGAAGACATCGACTACAACGTGGACGTGGTTCCTGCTCTCCGGGGAAGCGGGTGAGGGAGCAGATACCCCGAAGAAAAGGTTCACAAGCTAATAGCTAGAGAACAGTTTCACTTGTTTTCCGCGAAAAGAGGGCGGATTTCCCCGCCCCCTTCCTTACGCCTGGGGCTGCTGGAGCTGCGGCCCGGGCACGTAGCCCTCCAGCGCGGCGTAGTCGTCCTGGAAGTGCATCAACACGCCGCCGAAGAGGGTGTCGAAGGTCTCCTGGGGCATCTCGGCCAGGGTGGGGTAGAAGCCCACGTACTCCAGCCAAACGTTGCCGTCGGCGTCGATAGAGCGGCTGAACGCGCGCTCGCGGTTGCGGTCGTTGAGCATCATCGCCACGTCGAGGCGGCGCTGCGCGTACTGCTTCTGGGTCACGCAGGTGATCTCCAGGCGGCTGGTGTTGTTGGGGCCGTCGTTCACGGAGACCAGCACCGCCGCGTCGCCCATCTCGAAGCGCCAGCCCATGCGGATGAACCGCTGACCGTTGTTTTCTTCCATGTCGAGCTGGACTTCCTTCTCGCGCAGGTACTTGGCGAGCGTGTCCAGCGTCAGAAGCGCCGTTTCCATCGTCATCGAAACTCCTCCTCTTAGGGGGTGAAACCCGGGCCGATTCTAACACCCGGCCCGGGTCCGGGGTGCCTCAGGGCCGCGAGAGCACCCGCACCGTCACCGGGGCCACCCCTGAGGACAGGATGCCCAGCCGCGCCGCCGCCGTGCGGGACAGGTCGATCACCCGCGCGGCGCTCCCAAACGGCCCCCGGTCGTTGATCATCACGTCCACCGAGCGGCCCGTGCCCCGGTGCGTCACCCGCACCCAGGTCTCGAAGGGCAGGGTTCGGTGCGCCGCCGTCATGCGGGTGTGGGGGTTGTACCGCCCGCCGTAGTACACCGCTTGGCCCCGCTGAAGTGAACTCGCCCCCGCCCCGCCCAGAAACGGAGACGCCAGGAGGACCCCCGCCAGCGCCAGCGCCCTCACAACCGCTCCTTCGGCGTGCGGCTCAGCACCTCGTATCCCGTCTCCGTCACCAGCACCAGATCCTCGATGCGGACGCCACCGACCCCCGGCAGGTACGCGCCCGGCTCCACCGTCACGACCACGCCCGGCTCCAGCACGTCCTCGCTGCCCTTCCTGAGACTCGGCCCCTCGTGGATGTTCAGGCCGACCCCATGCCCCAGCGAGTGCGCGAACGCCTCCCCTAAGCCATGACGCTCCAGAATGCCGCGCGCCAGGGCGTCCAGGTCGCCCCCCGTCACCCCAGGGCGCACCGCCGCCACCGCCGCTTCCTCCGCCTCCAGCACGGCGTTGTAGACCCGCCGCAGCTCCTCCGATGGTGTGCCGACCGCCACCGTCCGCGTCATGTCGGAGTGATAACCGCGCAGGCGCGCCCCGAAGTCAATCGTCACGAGGTCTCCGTCCTCAATCACCTTCTCGCTCGCCACCCCGTGCGGCATCGCCCCGCGCGGCCCGCTCGCCACGATCACGTCGAAGCCCACCTCGGCCCCGGCGCGGCGCAGGCCGAGTTCGAGTGCGAGGGCCACGTCGAGTTCCCGCACCCCTGCGCGAATCATTGGGCGCACCTCGGCAAAGACCCGGTCCGCCAACGCCTGCGCCCCGCGGATCGCCTGCACCTCCCCCGGCGACTTGACGAGCCGCACCCGCTCCACCAGCCCGCGCGTCGGAACCAGCTCCGCGTCCCAGTGGGCGCGCAGGTCCTCCAGCCTGGCGACCGTCAGGTGCTCGGCCTCGAAGCCCACCCGCAGGCCCCTGACCCGTTCCGCCGCGTCCTGATACGTCTCCGGCGGGCGGGCGATCACTTGCGTGAGGGCCGATTCCTCCCGTGCCTGCACGGTATACCGCGCGTCGGTGTAGAGGATGGCGTCCCCCTCCAGCACGAGCACCTTGCCGTCCCCGCCGCTCGTGAAGCCGCTGACCGCGCGCACATTGGCCGGGCCGCTCACCCACAGGGCGCCCACGCCCGCCTGCCCCATCGCCGCCCTGAGCTGCTCAAGAACCGTCATACGGCGGAAGGTAACACGTCACCCTGCTCCCAACGGAACCCCGCCCCACTGTCCCCACCCGGGGGACAAGGGGCCTGCCTCCCCGGAACGGGGCTTATACTCCTGGATCGGGACAAAAGACAGGCCGCCACGCGCGGAACCCCCCAAGGAGGAGAGAGTCCGTGAAACTTCACGAGTATCAGGGCAAGGAACTGCTGCGCCGCTTCGGCGTGAACGTGCAGGAGGGCCGGGTGGCCTACACGCCCGACGAGGTGCGGCAGATCGCCCGCGAGTACGGCCAGCCGGTCGTCGTCAAGGCGCAGGTCCACGTCGGCGGGCGCGGCAAGGCGGGCGGCGTGAAGTTCAGCCCGACCATCGACAAGGCGTTTGAAAACGGCGAGAAGATCCTCGGGATGGACATCAAGGGCCTGACCGTGAAAAAGGTCCTCGTCACCAAGGCCGTCGATATCGACGCCGGGACCGAGTACTACGTCGGCATGATCGTCGACCGCAACGTGCAGAGCTACACCCTGATGGCGTCCGCCGAGGGCGGCATGGAGATCGAGGAGGTCGCCGCCGCCACCCCCGAGAAGATCATCCGCCACCGGGTGGACCCCGTCACCGGCCTGCGCCCCTTCGAGGCGCGCGAGGTGGCGATCAAGGCGGGCTTCAAGGGCAACCTGAACAAGATCGCCGACATGATGGTGAAGATGTCGGAAGCGGCCCTGAAGATGGACGCCGTGCTGGTCGAGATCAACCCCCTCTTTGTAGAGGCCGACGGCACCCCGCTCGCGCTCGACACCAAGTTCGAGATCGACGACAACGCGATGTACCGCCACAAGGACCTCCTCGACTGGCGCGAGCTGGAGGCCGAGCACCCGCTGGAAATCGAGGCCAGCAAGTACGGCTTCGCCTACGTGAAGCTTGACGGCAACGTGGGTGTCCTGGGCAATGGCGCGGGCATCGTGATGACTTCCCTCGACGTGGTCAACCGCGCCGGGGCCAAGCCCGCCAACTTCCTCGACATCGGCGGCGGCGCGCGGGCCGACATCGTGTACAACGCGGTCAAGCTGGTGTCCAAGGACCAGGACGTGAAGTCGATCTTCGTGAACATCTTCGGCGGCATCACCCGCGCCGACGAGGTGGCGAAGGGCATCATCCAGGCGCTGAACGAGGGCATCCTCACCAAGCCCGTCCGCATGCGCGTGGCCGGGACCGCGGAGGAGGAGGCCAAGGCCCTGCTCGCCGAGGTCAACAGCCCCCTGATCCAGATGTACCCCGACATGTTCCAGGCCGCCGAGGCCGCCGCTCAGGAGGCGAACCAGTAATGGGCATTCTCGTCGATAAGAACAGCCGCGTCATCGTGCAGGGCATCACCGGCCGCGAGGGCGCCAACCACGCCCGCGCGATGCGCGAGTTCGGCACCCAGGTCGTCGCGGGCGTGACCCCCGGCAAGGGAGGCCAGCAGTTCGAGGGCTGGCCCGTCTACAACTCCGTCGAGGAGGCCAAGGCCGCCCACGACGCCAACGTCTCCATCATCTTCGTGCCGCCCGCCGGGGCCGCCGACGCCGTGCTGGAAGCCGCCCACGCGGGCGTCCCCCTGATCGTCCTCATCACCGAGGGCGTCCCCACGGTGGACATGATGCGGGCCGTGCAGGAGGTCAAGCAGCTCGACGCGCGGAGCCGCGCGCAGGGCGGCCAGGGCATCCGATTGATCGGCGGCAACTGCCCCGGCCTGGTCACCAGCGGCGAGTGCAAGGTGGGCATCATGCCCAACCGCATCTACCAGCAAAAAGGGCGCGTCGGCCTGATTTCGCGCTCCGGCACCCTGACGTACGAGGCGGCCAAGCTCCTCCTCGACGCGGGCCTCGGGACCTCCACCACCGTCGGCATCGGCGGTGACCCGGTGATCGGCACGACCTTCGCCGACGTCCTCCCCATGTTCGAGGCCGATCCCGAGACCGACGCCGTCGTCGTGATCGGCGAGATCGGCGGGGCCGACGAGGAGGCCGCCGCCGAGTACATCGCGGGGAACATGAAAAAGCCCGTCGTCGCCTTTATCTCGGGTCGCTCGGCCCCGGCGGGCAAGCGCATGGGCCACGCGGGCGCGATCATCATGGGCAACGTCGGGACGCCCGAGAGCAAGCTCGCCGCCTTCGGGGCCGCGAACGTGCCCGTCGCCGACACCATGCCCGAGATCGTCGACCTGGTGAAAAAGGCGCTCAACGTCACCGCCTGAGCTGGACCGGGAGGGGCCGGGGCAACATGGCTCCGGCCCCTCCCCCTTTTTCCTCAACCCAGCGTCATTTTTCGTCACACACCCGTCAGCCCGGCGCGTAGACTGGGGGGTATGAAGCGCCCTTCCCCCCTGGTGCTGGCCCTTCTCGCGGCGGCGCTCCTCGCCCCCTCCGGTGCCGCCCTGACCGTGACGGGGAAGGTCGAGGGCACGGTCCCCGCGGACACCCGGGTGAGCGGCTGGGCCGTCAGCGCCTCCGGCCAGCCCGTGCAGGAGATCGTGAGCGTGCCCGTGAACGGCGGCCAGTTTCGCCTGGAAATTCCCGGTGCCTCCCCCAGTTTCCGCGCCCAGACCGCACTGAATGCCCAGAACGTTACCTGGCCCGGCGTGCTCGACCCGGTCACGGTGAGCGCCGAGACCCAGACCGCCGAACTCAAGTTCTTCACCTACCGTGACGCCAACCGCAACGGCCAGAACGACGAGGGCGAGGAACTGCGTGAGGTCACCCTGAACGCCGGGCGCGGCTCGCTCTTCGTCGTCTGGGTCAACTCCGACGTGGCCGTCAAGGCCAGCCGCGGGTATCAGGTCGCCCTCAAGCGCGGCTGGAACGCCTTTGTGGTGGAGGTCGGCCGCGCGGTGAAGGTTGCGCCGTTCAGGGACGGCGTGGCCGCCGTAAGTCTGAGCCTGGGCCGCTGAACGGGATGGTTGGAGGGCCGCCTGATCTGCTCCTCACAGCATCAGGCGGCCCTCCAGCCTACCTGAGTAGAACAACAAAAAATTCACGATCAAATCTATCGTGAATCTATTCACTTGAGTGCTGAAGAGCCAAAGGGGAAGGGGGGCCTCCCCCTCCCTTACCCCTCCGCGCCAACCGGAGAAGCCACCCGCACCCCCACCTCCGCCAGTTGGGCAGCATCGACAGGGGAGGGCGCCTCCGCCATCAGGTCCGCGCCGCGGTTGTTCTTCGGGAAGGCGATCACCTCGCGGATGCTGCCCGCGCCCGCCATCACCATGACCAGGCGGTCAAAGCCCCAGGCGATGCCGCCATGTGGGGGCGTGCCGTACGCGAGCGCGTCGAGGAAGAAGCCGAATTTGTCACGCGCCTGCTCCTCGCTGAGGCCGATGGCCCGGAACATCTGCGCCTGCACCCCGGGGTCGTGGATACGGATGGAGCCGCCCCCGATCTCGTAGCCGTTCAGCACGAGGTCATAGGCCTGGGCGCGAATCTCGCCCTGCCGGTCCGTGCCGAAGAGGGGGAGGTCCTCCGGGCGCGGCGCCGTGAAGGGGTGGTGCATGTAAGTCCAGGTCCCCGACTCCTCGTCGAATTCGAGCTGGGGGAAGTCCACCACCCAGGAGACGTGGAAGCGCGGGCCATTCGCCGCCAGGTCGAAGAGGTCCCGCAGCGCGAGGCGCACTGCTCCGAGAGCCGACACCGCCTTCTTCCACTCGCCCGCCGCGAAGAGGAGCGTGCCGCCCTGCTCCACGCCCGTCCGCTCGATCAGGGCCGCGGCCTGCCCGCCCACGAACCGGCTGATGCCGCCCGTAAAGCCCTCACCGTCGCGCCTCAGCCAGGCCAGCCCCCTTGCCCCGTTCTGCTTCGCCACCCGCTCCAGCTCGTCGATCTGCTTGCGGGTGAGTTCCGGTGCGGCGAGGACCTTCACCGCCTCCGCCTTCGCAAAGGCCCCGAACTCGCCCCCCCGGAAGAGGTCGGTCACGTCCACGAAGCTCAGGTCGAAGCGCAGATCGGGCTTGTCCGACCCGTAGCGGTCCATCGCCTCGAAGTAACTCAGGCGGGGGAAGGGGAGGGCCAGTTCCACCCCCAGCACCTCGCGGAAGACGTGGGCGAGCAGGCGCTCCTGCACCTCCAGCACGTCCTCCTGGGTGACGAAGCTCATCTCCATGTCGAGCTGGGTGAAGTCGGGCTGGCGGTCGGCGCGCAGGTCCTCGTCGCGGAAGCAGCGGGCGAGCTGGTAGTAACGGTCTAGACCTGCGATCATCAGCAGTTGCTTGAACAGTTGCGGCGACTGCGGCAGGGCGTAGAACTCGCCCGGATTCAGCCGGGAGGGCACCAGAAAGTCGCGCGCCCCCTCCGGCGTGGAGCGCGTGAGCATGGGCGTTTCCACCTGCACGAACCCCGCCGCGTCGAGGAAGGCCGTCACCGCCGCCACTGCCTTGCTTCTCAGCATCAGCGCCCGCTGCATCTCGGAGCGGCGCAGGTCGAGGTAGCGGTACTTCAGGCGGATGTCCTCGGACACAGGAACGGGAGAGCCGTCCACCGGGAAGACGGGCGTTACGGCGCGGTTCAAAATTCGCAGCTCGGACGGAATGACCTCAATTCCACCCGTGGAATAGGCGTCCGTGCGCTGGGCCTCTCCCCGCTCACGAACCAACCCGGTCACCTCAATGACGTACTCGCTCCGCAACTCGCCCGCCGCCCCATAGGTGGGGTTGTCCGATTCAATGGTGAGCTGCACGATCCCGCTGCGGTCGCGCAGGACCACGAAATACTGCTCGGGGAAGTCCCGGACGCGACTCACCCACCCCTGCAAGGTGACCGTCTGCCCGACGTACGACTCGTTCAGTTCCCCGACATAACAGGTGCGTTTCATGCTTGCTCCAGAAAGGCATTCAGCTCGGCCAGCGGCACTTCCCGCCCCTCACCCGAGTTCAGATTCTTGATGTTCAGGACCCCCCGCGCTGCCTCGTCGCTGCCGATCACGGCGGCGTAGCGGGCGTGGCGGCGGTCGGCCTCGCGGAAGGCGTTCCCCGGCTTCAGGGCGCGGTAGGCGAACTCCACCCGGGCGACCCGGCGACCCTGAAGCGCCACCCGCGCCGCCAGCCCCACATTCTCCTCGTCCATCGCGGCGAGGAAGAGGAGCGGCCCCTCCGCCCCCGGGAAGGCCATACCCTCCGCCTCCAGCGCGAGGAGCAGCCGCTCAATGCCGAAGGCCCAGCCGATGCCCGGCACCTCCGGCCCGCCGAGCTGCGCGGCCAGCCCGTCATAGCGCCCGCCCCCGCCCAGCGCCGACTTCGCCCCCACACCCTCGTGGTGCAGCTCCCAGGCCGTGCGGCGGTAGTAGTCCAGCCCGCGCACGATGGAGGGGTCGATGTCGAAGGGCACCCCCCAGTCACGGAGGTAGCCCTGCACCATCTCGAAGTGCGCCCGGGCCTCCTCGCCCAGGAAGTCGAGCATGGGGCGAACACCCAACTCCCGGATCAACGCCTGGTCCCCCTCGCTCTTGGAATCCAGAATCCGCATGGGGTTGCGGATTAATCGGTCCTGGCTGTCGCCCGAGAGGCGCCCCTCATGCGGCTTGAAGAGGTCACGCAGGTAGGCGTTGTAGGCCTCGCGGTCAGTCGGGTCGCCGATGGAGCCGAGCTTCACCCGCACGCCCGTGAGCCCCAACTCGCGCACGACCTCCCACATCAGCCAGATCGCCTCGGCATCTACTAGAGGGTCGGTCGAGCCCAGCACCTCGTAATCCACCTGGTGAAACTGACGCAAGCGGCCCTTCTGCACGTTCTCGGCCCGGAACATCGGGCCGTGCGTCCAGAGCTTGAGCGGCGCCGGAAGCTGCTTGAGCCCGTTCTGGAGGTAGGCCCGGACGATGCTCGCCGTGCCCTCGGGGCGCAGGACATACCCGCCGTGATCCCCGAAGTAGTACACCGTGAACATCTCCTTGCGGACGATATCGGTGGACCCGCCCACCCCGCGCCTCACGAGTTCGGCCTCCTCGAACAGCGGCGTGTCGATGAACTGCGCCCCCGCCCGCTCCAGCACGCGGCGGGCGGTGTCCTGCACATGGGTGAACGCGGACGCCTGCACGTCTCTTGTCAGTTTCGGGCTGCCGTCCGGCAGGTGATCCTGGGTGCCCTTGGGGCGTTGGAGCGCCATAACCCTGGAAGTGTAGCAGGGAGCGGTCAGCGGGAAAAAATAGGGGAGAGGGCGGCCCCACGCGGGTAGGCCGCCCTCTCCCAAAGGGCCTTACTGCCGGACGCTGTAAGGCAGCCCGGTCGACTGCCGCCCGCCGACCTCGACGAACAGCCAGGAGCCGCCGACCGGGGCATCTGCCGGGATGGTCAGGACGATCTCGCTGTCGGTCCAGGAACGCACCGCCGAGGCGGGGAAGACGTAGCCGCCCTCGCCCGACTCGTTCGCGCCCAGCCGCACGCGCCCGGTGGACGGCCCGCCCAGGTAGCGCCCCTGGATGGTGAGGGTGCCGCCCCGCGCCGCCGGTTCGGACAGCTTGATCAGCACCGGGGTGACAGTCACGCCCGCTGTCGCCTGCTGACGCGGCGCGCAGGAGGCCAGGACACCCATGAACAGTAAAGAAGCAAAGAAGAAACGCACCATAGCAGCAGCCTCCGTGCGGGCAGTCTAATGAGCCCCAGATGACGGGTCAAACCACCCCCCCTGTTGGGGAAAATGCCACATCCCCGGACGGGGGCGCGAGTCTGGCGGGCAAGCGCGTGCTCGTCGTCTTCAACCCCCGCAGCGGCCAGGGGGAGAGCACCCTCCCCGCCTTCGTGGAGCGGCTGCGGGCCGGGGGCGCCGAGGTCACCGAGCGCGAACTCCAGCCGGATACCCCCATGTCCGAGTACGTCTCCGACTTGACAAACCACGATTGCCTCGTCGGGGCGGGGGGGGACGGCACCGTGAGCAGCCTCGCCTACGCCGCCCGCTACACCGACGTGCCGCTCCTCGCCTACCCGGCGGGCACCGCGAACCTGATCGCGCAGAACCTGGGCCTGCCGCGGGACCCCGCCGCGCTCGCGGACATCCTCGCGGACGGGCATACCGTGCGGGTGGATCTGGGCGAAGTGGAGGTCAAGGGCGAGAAGAGCGGCTTTGCCATGCTCGCCGGGGCGGGGGCGGACGCCGCCATGATCCGCGACTCCGAGGACCTCAAGGAGCGGTTCGGCGCGATGGCCTACGTCCTGAGCGCGATGAAGCAGCTCAGCCCCAAAAAGACGACCTTCCACCTCGTCCTCGACGGCGAGCCGCGGGAGTTCGAGGGCATCGGCGTCATGGTGGCGAACTTCGGCATGGCGAACTACCGCCTGCCCATCACCAGTGACATCAGCCCGTCGGACGGCCGCTTCACCGTCGTCCTGCTCAAGGCCGGAAACATCCTGCGGCTGGTCCCGAACCTGATCGATTCCGTCCGGGTCAAGCTCAACCTGGGTGACCCCCTGTTCAGCGGCAACCTGGAGACCCTCTCGGCCAAGACCGTCACCGTGGACGCCGACGAACCCTTTCCCCTCCAGTACGACGGCGAACTGCACGTGGAGACCACCCCCTTCACCGCCAGCATCCTGCCGGGCGCGATCCGCTTCCTGACGCCGGTAAGAAAGGCCGATCTGGACACCTGAAGGATATTCCTGGTCTCAGACTCCCTTTTCCGGCTTCCCCACAGGAAGGCTAGGAAGGGGCCTCGAACGGTTCCCGAGGGTTCAGGAGGGGGCAAACGGCGGGCGACTCCGGGAGGCCAGTCGCGGAGAGCGGGTCATCCTTGGCGCGGTTGCGCGGCTCACGGACGATGGTGAGGTTCTATCGCATGTTTCGGGTTTCCTTGGGGAGCGGGCTGACGTGATGACCCGCCTAGCCGAAGGTGTCCGGCGGGCCGAGCGAGGAGGCGCACCTCGCCACAAGAGAGACACCGCCTCTACCGCTCCAGGTCCACCCTCTACTCCTGATAATTTGAGTTCTGCGGAGTATAGTGGTCCTGTGACCAAAGCTGTCCCCGGCCTGGCCCTGCAACTGGCGAGCAAATGGAGCAGTCCCGAGAACCGGCGCCGCGAGGGGTTGCGGGCGGCGCACGCGCAGGACGCCGGGACGCTCATTGACCTGACAACCACGTACATGCGGCTCAAATCCAGCCGCAAGGGCCGCACGAGCGAGCTGACCCTGAAGGCCTACGCGGAGTCCATTCGGCAATTTCTCCAGTTCACTGGCCCCCCCGAGTCGCCCAGCCGCGCGCTCAACCAGCTCACCGCCGAGGACTTCGAGGTCTGGCTCCTCACCATGCAGGAGGCCGGGCTGAAGCCGAACACCGTCAAGCGCCACCTGTACGGGGCGCGGAATCTGATGAAGGCCCTGGTCTGGGCGAACGTGCTGAAGGCGGACCCCAGCGCGGGCGTCTCGCCGCCTTCCGACCCCACCCCCGCCCACGCGAAAAAGCGGGCGCTGACGCAGACCCAGATCCGCGAGTTGTTGGCCCTGCCCGCCGAACTGCACGCGGGGGACGGGCTGCGCGCGAGCCGCGACGCGCTCCTGCTGGTGCTGGGGGGCACCCTGGGCCTGCGGGCGGCGGAAATCGTGGGGCTGGACGTGGGCGACGTGGACCTGACCGGGGGGTCACTCACCGTGCGCGGCAAGGGCGGCAAGACGCGGGTGGTTCCGCTGCCCGCTGGGGTGAAGGCCCTGCTAGGGCGCTGGCTCGTGGCCCGCCGCGCGGTGACGGTGGATGGGGGGAACCCCGCCCTCCTCGTATCCCTGTCGGGCGTGAATTACGGCGGGCGGCTCTCGACCGACGGGGCCCGCTTCATCGCCCACACCTACTACCGCCACCTGGGCCTGCCCCCCGAGATGTGGGGCCTGCACACGCTGCGGCGCACGGCGGGCACCCACCTGTACCGGGCCACTCGCGACCTGCACGTGGTCGCCGACCTGCTGGGCCACGCCTCAGTCACGACGAGCGCGATCTACGCGAAGATGGACGTGGACGTGCGCCGCGAGGCCGTGGAGGCGATGGAGCGGCTGCGGGCGGGGGAGGAGTGAGGCTCTCCCCCACTCAGCGGTCGAGCCGCCGGGCATAGACGAGCATCAGCGCGGCGAGGAGCAGGGCGGGCAGATCGCCGAGTCGGGTATAGAGGGTCTGCCCGGTCAGCAGCCGGGGACGGACGTGCAGGGCACCCTCCCCGGCGCTCAGGGTCTGGACCGGTTCGCCGAGGTCGTTCACAGCGGCGGCGACGCCCTCGTTCACGCTGCGGACCAGCCAGCGCCGGGTCTCGATGGCGCGCACCCGGCCCATCAGGAAGTGTTGCTGCACGCCCCAGCCCTCGTACCAGCCGTCGTTGCTGGGGTTGACGAGGAGCTGGGCACCTTTCCGCACCAGGTGCCGGGCGACCCAGGGGAAGACGCTGTCGTAACAGACGTAGGTGCCGTAGAGGGTGCCGCTCAGGCGGAGGGGAGTGACTTGCCGGGCCGGGAGAATGGCGAGGGCGGCCAGGTCGAGGCCGGTGGCCTCTTCAATCAGGTGGTAGCCCGGGCGCAGCGCCCGGTAGAGGGGAAAGGTTTCGCCGAACGGTACGGGCCTTGCTTTTTCATTGAGTGCGGTCACCCGCCCCGAGGCGTCCACGCTTACCACCGCGTTCTGGCGGGGCTGGAAGGTGCCCAGTCCACTGATTCCGGGGCCGGGAAACTCCGGGAGCCGTATGGGCACCTCGAAGCTCGTCAGGGCGGTTTCGCTCCAGACGACGAGTTCCCCGGGGATGCGGGAGGCGCTGAGCCTGCGCTGAACCTCGAGCTGCTCCTCGGGCGTGAGCTGACGGGTGGCCCGCCCAAACGAGTCGAACTCGGTCCGCAGCACCAGCATGGGCTGAACGGGTCCCGCCCCCGGCACGCGCGTCACCCCGTAGGCCAGCGCCGCCACCCACAGGGCCGAGAGCAGGACGAGGGGGGGGCGTCTCCCCCACCAGAAGCTGACCAGCGCGGCGGCGGTGGCCGTGACGAGCACGCTGCCCAGCAGCACCCCGCCCAGGTCGGCGATCTGGATGGCGGGGGTGGGCAGCAGTGTGTAACCCAGGGTGGGCCAGGGAAAGGCGAGGGGGCCGAGGAAGCGCAGCCCTTCCAGGATCACCCAGCCGCCCGCCAGCGCCCAGACCCGCGCCTCGCGCGAGGCGGCGAATCGTGCGGCGAGCCAGGCCATCAGCGCCAGGAAGGCCCCCTCCAGCGCGAAGAGGGCGAAGGCGAGGACCCCCAGGACGGGCGTGCCGAACAGCCTCGCGAGGAAGGCGGTGAGCCACCACAGGTGGACGGCGCTGTAGGCGGTGCCCGCCCACCACATTCGCCCGGCCATCTGGCGGGGGGAGGCGCCGCCGGAGACGAACAGCAGCAGCAGCGCGAGCGGCAGGTACGACAGGAAACTCCAGGGGAGCGGCAGGCCGCAGGCGGCGAGCAGGGCCCCGAGGAGGGCGGCGGTGAGGGGGGGCGGCGGGCGCACCGGGCCATGATAGGGCGGGCCAAATTTGGGAAATGCGGCAGCGGGCGGGCGGGCTTTGCACTAGCATGGGGGCACCTTGAGACTGGCGTTTATCAGTGACCTCCACGGCAACATTCACGCGCTGACGGCCGTGAAGCGCTTCCTTTCCGAGAACGTGGTGAACGGGGTCGTCGTGGTCGGCGATCTGGTCGGCTACGGCGCCTCGCCGGGGCCCGTGATCGACTTCGTGCGCCGCGAGGGCTGGCAGACCGGCCTGGGCTCCAGCGACCTGCGGGTGGCCCTGGAACTGGGCGAGCGCCCCGCGCGCGGGGGCGTCGCTGACCAGATCCTGGAGTGGACGCGCAAGGTGCTCTCGCCCGATCAGCGCGACTTCCTGCGCCGCTTGCCCCCCGGTGGCCGCCTGATGACCCCGGTGGGGCGGGTGCGCTTCTTCCACGGCTCGCCCCACGCCCCCGAGCAGCGGCTCGACCTGATGGCCCCCGAGCGCGAGCTGGAGGACCTGGCCGAGGCGCTGGGCGCGCGGGTGATCGTGGCGGGCGGCTCGCACATCCCGTTCGTGCGGGTGGTCAGTGAGACGACCTTCGTGGACCCCGGCTCGGTGGGCCTGAGCCTGAACAGCGAGCCGGGGGCGGACGTGGCCCTGATCGACTGCGTGGGCCGCAAACCCCGGGTCACCCTGCACAAGGTGCCCTACGACTACGCCTCCTCCGCCTTCGACATCCTGGCGTGGAACCTGCCGCCGGTGGTGGCGGACGTGATCCGCACGGGGCGGATGGGGTAGGCGGGGAGTGGCCCGTGGGCAGTGGGCTCGATCTTTCCCACTCCCCACTGCCGGTCAGGCGGGCACCGCGCCCAGCGCCGCCTCGAAGCGGGCCACCAGGCCGCGCTCGTTCAGCAATTCCTCCAGGGCGGCGAGCAGGGCGCGGTAGGGGGCCGGGCGCGCGGCTTCCCCCATCAGGCCCAGGCGCCAGATCAGGCCCGCGGTGGGGCCCAGGCCGCCCGTCACGCTGATCTCGCGTTCCCGCAGGGCGCGGCGAATCCCGGCGTCGTCGAAGCCCGCGGGAAGCCGCAGGGCGAGGACGGTGGGGAGCCGCGCGGCTCTTTCCCCGACGTAGGGGGTGAAGCCCAGCGGGGTCAGCGCCGCGAGGACGGCCTCCCCGATTTCCCGCACCCGGGCCTGGCGAACGGTGAGGCCCTCCTCCAGCGCGGCCTCCAGCGCGGCGTGCAGGGCGTAGTGCAGGTTGACGGGCACGGTGTGGTGGTAGGTGTGGTCCTCCCAGTAGTCGCGCAGGCCCCCGAAGTCGCAGTACCACAGCGGCGTGGGGGTGCGCCGGGCCGCGTGCCGTGCGAGGGCCCGCTCGCTGATCGCCACCGGGGCGACGCCGGGGGGGGCCGAGAGGCATTTTTGCGCGCCGGTGTAGACGTAGTCGATCCCCCAGGCCTCCATGTAGAAGGGCTCCATCCCGGCCGTCGTCACCGCGTCCACGGTCAGGAGGGCGCCGCTGCCGCGCACCACCTCGGCGATCTCGGGCACCGGGTTGAGGACGCCGGTGCTCGTCTCCCCGTGGACGACGGCGACCAGCCTCGCGCCGTCCAGCTTCGCGGCCACGTCCGCCGGGTCGATGGGCTGCCCGAGGGGCGCCTCCACCAGGCGGACCCGCGCGCCGTAACGCCCCGCCATCTCCGCCATGCGCCGCCCGAAGGACCCGTTCACGCAGACCAGCACCTCGTCCCCCCTTTCCACGAGGTTGGCAAAGCCCGCCTCCATTCCCAGGCTGCCGGTTCCCGCCAGCAGCGCGGTGAAGGTGGCCGGGGCCGTGCCGTACAGGGTCCGTAGGCCCGCCTGAATCTCCCCGTTCAGGGCGAAGACCTCGGGGTCCATGTGCCCGAGCATGGGGCGCAGCAGCGCCCGCTGGGCCCGCGGGTGGATCGGCGTGGGTCCGGGCGTCAGCAGGAGGTGTTCCGGGTGGGCGCTGGGACGGTCCTCGAACATAGGGCGGAGTGTAGCACCCCGACCGGGCAAGGGCGCAATGAAATTGCTCTGAACGGGCTAGGCAGGCGAGTGGGCGCAATAGAATTGCCCCACCCTCTCCGGGTCGGCGCTATCTCGGGAGCAGATCGGGGCAGGTCGCTCTGCTAGTGATAAGATTCACGATACATCTGGTGCGTGAAATTTTTGTTCTGTTGGGCATAGGGAGAGCTTAGAATGTTCGATCGTGACAACTTCAAGAGCTTCCGGGCGGCTGCTCGCCGTTCTCTTCGACCGTGACGACACGCTGGCGTATGCCGACCCGGGGGTGTACCGGGAGGCGGCGCTGTGGGCGAGTGAGCGGTTCGGAGTAGACTCCTAGGTGGCCGGGCGGGTGCTGGCGGGGCTGTGGCAGGAGCAGGCGTCCTCGTGGTGGGACCTGCGGACGCCCGAGGAGGAGGCGTTCTGGACGCGCTACGGGGAGGGGCTCGGCGCCCGGCTGGGGCTGGGGGTGGAGCAGGCCGCCCAGGTGCTCGCCGCCTTTCCCTATGAGCGGTACCTCAGGCCGGTGGAGGGGGCGCGGGAGGTGCTGGCGGGGCTGCGGGCCCGGGGCCTGAGGATCGGGGTGCTGAGCAACACGCTGCCGAGCATTGACCGGACGTTGCGGGCGCTGGGGCTCGACGATCTGGTGGATGTGGCGGTGGCAAGCTGCACGGTGGGCGCCCACAAGCCGGAGGCGCGGGCGTTCACCTCCGCGCTGGAGAGGCTGGGGCTTCCGGCGGGCGCGGTGCTGTTCGTGGACGACCGTCCCGAGAATGTCGAGGCCGCGCGGGCGCTGGGGATGCGGGCGGTGCAGATCGACCTCTGCGGGCGGGTGCCGGGGGCGCTGCACCGCCTGCGGGACGTGCTGGCCGTGGTGGACGGGCCGGTGCCCGCTTGACCCGGCCTCCCCCGCTGATCGACGGGCACCTCGACCTGGCCTATAACGCGGGGCTGGGCCGGGACCTGACGTTGGAACTGGGGGCGCTGCGGGCGCGGGACCCGGTGCCCGGCCAGACGGCGACGGTGACATTTGACGAGCTGCGGGCGGCGGGGGCGCGGGTGGCCTTGGGGACGCTGTTCGCGCTGCCGCGGACGGGTGAGAGCCCGGGGGGCTATACCGACCACGCGGGGGCGCGGGCGCAGGCCCTCGCGCAACTGGACACCTACCGCCGCTGGGAGGACCGGGGGCTGATCCGGCTGCTGCGGAGCGGGGCGGAGGTGGCGGAGCACCTGGAGGGCGCGGACGGCCCCCTGGGCGTCGTTCTCCTGATGGAGGGGGCGGACCCGGTGCGGGACGCGGACGACCTGGGGTTCTGGGTGGGGGCGGGAGTGCGGCTGATCGGCCCGGCGTGGGGGCGGACACGTTACGCGGGGGGTACGGACGCGCCGGGGCCGCTGACGGCGGAGGGCCGCGACCTCGTCACGGCGATGCGGGACCTGGGCATAGCGCTCGACGCCTCGCACCTGGATGACGCCGCGTTCTGGGAGGCCGCAGAGATCGGGCCGCGGCTGGTCGCCTCGCACTCGAACAGCCGCGCGTTCCTGCCCGGGAACCGGCACCTCACGGACGGGATGGCGCGGGCGGTGGCGGCGTCGGGCGGGGTGATCGGGCTGGTGTTCCTGAGCCCGTTCATCCGGCCGGGGTGGGACGTGGCCCAGCCGCGGGTGGGGCTGGACGAACTCGCGGCGCACGCGCGGCACTATGCGGGGCTGGTGGGCTGGGAACACGTGGGGCTGGGCACCGATCTCGACGGCGGGTTCGGGCGGGAAAAGGCCCCGGCGGGGATTGGAAGTTACCGGGATGTGGGCCGCTTTCTGGACCTGTTGCCGGGGGAGCACCGCGCGGGGGTGGCGGGCGGCAACTGGGCGCGCTGGCTGACCCGCTTCCTGTAGGGGGAGGCGCTACCCTGGGGATATGCTCACCGCTCCCCCCCTGGACCCCCGCACGCACGCCTTCGACCCGGCCACCCGGCTGGCGGCGGCGGAGTTGCGCGGCCTCCTGCCGGACGAGGGGTGGTCGTTCGTCACCCCGCGCCCGGCCCGGGCCGGAAATGCCCGCGTCAGCCTGCGGGCGCGGCCCGACCTCGCCGCCTCGCAGGTCACGGAGGCGCTGCCCGGCGAGGGGCTGGAGGTGCTGGCCGAGCGGGACGGCTGGGCCTGGGTGCGGACGGGGCACGACCGGTATCTGGGCTGGGCGAGGGCGGACGCGCTGCGGGCGGGCTCCGGGACGCGGGGGGAGGAGTTGCGCGTCACGGCCCTGCGCGCCCACGCCTTCGCGGGGCCGCGGGTGAGCCGTCCCATCGTCGCGGAGCTGTGCGCCGGGGCGCGGCTGACCCGTGCGCCCGGCGAGGTGGAGACCGAGGACGGGCGCCGCTGGGTGCCGGTCCTCCTGCCCGACGGGACGGGGGCGTGGGTGCAGGAGGTCGTCCTCTCCCCCGCCCCGTGGGCGGACGCGGCGGAGTTCGCGCTGCGGTTCCTGGAGACGCCCTACGTCTGGGGCGGGCGCAGCGCGTGGGGCGTGGACTGCTCGGGGCTGGCGCAGCTCGCGTACGCGGCGCTGGGGCTTGCCCTCCCGCGCGACGCGGACCAGCAGCAGGAGGCGCTGCGGCCGGTGGAGACGCCGGGTCGGGGCGACCTCGTGTTCTTCCCCGGGCACGTGGGGATCATGCTCGACGGGCGGCGGCTCGTCCACGCGAACGCCACGCACATGCGCGTCACGGTGGAGACGCTGGGCGAGGGCGAGTACGGGGGGCGGCTGGCGGGGGCGCTGACGGGCTTCGGGCGGTGGCCCGCGTGAGCGTGACCTGGGAGACGCTGGAGCTGCACACCGCCCGGCCCTTCGGCATCGCGCGCTGGACGCACTCGACCTACCCGCGCACCCTCGTCACCTTCGAGCAGGGCGGGATCGTGGGCCGGGGGGAGGCGGCGCCGAACGCCTTTTACGGCGAGACGCGCGGGACGGTGGAGGCGGTGCTGCCCCTGCTGGCGGGCGCGCTGACGGACGGGTGGGACTGGGACGGGCTGGACGCGCGGCTGAAGGCCCGGATGCCGCAGGGGCACCCCAGCGTGAGGTGCGCGCTGGAGATGGCGGCGGTGGAGTGGGCGGCCTGCGCGGCGGGCGTGCCGGTGTGGCGGCTGCTGGGGCTGTCGCCCTCTCCCCTGCCGGAGAGCAGCTACACGGTGGGCCTGGGCGAGCTGGACGACATGCGGCGCCAGGCACGCGAGGCCGTGGCGCGCGGGCACGGCGTCCTGAAGGTGAAGCTGGGCACCGACCGGGACGAGGCCATCCTGGAGGCGCTGCGGAGGGAGGTCCCTCAGGTCTCGCTGCGGGTGGACGCGAACGCGGGCTGGACGCGCCCGCAGGCGAAACGAATGCTGGCCGTGCTGGAGGCGGCCCGGGTGGAACTCGTCGAGCAGCCCCTGGCGGCGGGGGACCTGGAGGGGCACGCGGAGTTGCGCCGCCTCGCCCGGGTCCCCATCGTGGCGGACGAGAGCCTGCACCACGTGCCCGACGTGATCCGGCTGGCGGGGGCCTTCGACGGGGTGAACCTCAAGCTCGCCAAGCTGGGCGGGCCGTTGCGGGCGCTCGCCGCGCTCCGGCTGGCCCGCGCCCACGGCCTGGGGGTGATGATGGGCTGCATGATCGAGAGCAGCCTGGGCATCGCGGCGGCGGCGCATCTGGCGGGGCTGTGCGACTGGGCGGACCTCGACGGGGCGCTGCTGCTGGGGGAAGACCCGTTCACGGGCCTGGAGTGGACGGCGGGGCGGCTGGAGCGGCCGACCGGGGTGGGCTGGGGGGTGGAGCGGAGGTGACGGTCACCGTCGCCATCCTCGGCTGCGGCAACCGGGGGGCGGACGTGTACGCGCGGCATCTGGCGGCGCAGGGGGCGCGGGTGACCCACCTCGTCGATCCCCGGCCCGCCCGCTTGGGCGAGGTTGCCGCTCGGCACGGGTTGGGGCCGGAGGCGTGCTTTCTCGATGCGGACGCCTTTTTCGCCCTGGGCCGGGTGGCAGACGCGCTGGTGATCGCCACACCCGACCATGCCCACGTGGGGCCGTGCGTGCGGGCACTGGGCCTCGGCTACGACGTGTTGCTGGAAAAGCCCATCTGTCTGGAGGAGGCCGAGCTGGACAGGCTGCTGGCGGCGGAGGCGGCATCGGGCGGGCGCGTGACGGTTTGCCACGTGCTGCGCGCCACGCCTTTTTTCCGCAGGGTCCGGGAGGTGCTGGACTCGGGGCGGCTGGGGCGGCTGGTCGGCATGCAGCATGCGGAGAACGTGGCGTACTGGCACTACGCGCATTCGTTCGTGCGGGGCAACTGGGCGCAGTCGCCGCCCGCCGCGCCCTTCGTGCTGGCGAAGAGCGGGCACGACCTCGACCTGCTGCGCTGGTTTGCGGGGGCGTCGCCCGTCCGGGTGAGCAGCGAGGGGTCGCTGTTCCACTTCCGGCCGGAGGAGGCGCCGCCGGGGGCCTCGGATCGCTGCGTGACCTGCCCGGTGGTGGAGTGCCCCTACGACGCCCGGCGTATTTACCCCACCCGCGACCCGGAGCGGTGGCCGGTCACGGTGCTGACGGCGGGGGGCATCTCTCTCGCCGACGCCCTCGCGTCTGGGCCCTACGGGCGCTGCGTGTACGGCGGGGGGAACGACGTGGTGGACCACCAGGCGGTCACGGTCGTCTTCGAGGGCGGGGTGACGGCGGGGCTCACGGTGAGTGCCTTCACCCACAACAACACGCGGACCTTGAAGCTCCTGGGCACCCACGGCGAGTTGCGCGGGCACCTGGACCGGGGCGAGATCGAGGTCCACGACTTCCGCACGGACGGGGTCGAGCTGTTGGCGGTCGATGTGAGCGGCAACCACGGCGGCGGGGACACCGCGCTCGTCGCCGCGTGGCTGGCCTTCCTGCGGGGGGAGGCGGGGGTGCCCACGCCCTTGGCCGAATCGCTCGACTCGCACCGGATGGCGTTCGCGGCGGGGGGGGACGGTGGAACGGGTGTGAGGCGGCTTGTACGGTCCTGAGTGGCCGGGCTCATCCCTCTCTCCTTGTATTAATTAGAAAGCTACCTCACCTCGCGGGTGCCTCTCCTCACGCCCCCACCTCCCGGAGGAAATCGAGGGTGTAGCGCGCCACCGTTCGGGGAAAGGAGTCGGTGAGGGCGTGGGTGCCGCCGGGGATCTCGCGGACGGTGGCGTCGGGGATGGCGGCGCAGATCGCCTCCAGGGTCCAGGCCTGGATGACGGGGTCGTGGGTGCCGTCGAGGAGCAGGGTGGGGGCCAGCACGTGGGGGAGCAGGGGGCCGGTATCGTGTTGGCTCTGGTCCTGCGCCAGGCGCAGCATGCGGGCGGGGCCGCTGCGGGTGTAGGCGGCCAGGGCGGGGAGGAACAGGCCGGGCCGCTCGCGGGGCAGGTCGAGGAGGAGGCGCAGCAACTGCTCCCGCACGCTGGGGTTTTCCGGGATGCCGGTGGGCGCGCAGGCGATCGCGGCGGAGACGTGGCCGGGGTAGCGCGCGGCGAGGTCGAAGACCACCTCTCCCCCGAGGGAGTGGCCCAGCAGCGGCACGCGGCCCAGGCCCGACTCGGCGAGCCAGGCGGCGAGGTGATCGGTCAGGCCCTCGATGGTGCGCGGGGAACCGGGGCGGCCCGCGCTCCGGCCGTGGCCGGGGGGGTCGTAGGCGTACACGGTGCGCGCGCGGGCGAGCTCCCGGGCGACCCGGGTGTACATCCAGGAGGCGCAGCCCAGGCCAGGAATGATGACGAGAGGTGGCCCCTCGCCGCGCACCCGGGCGTGGGTGAGCAGGCCGCGGACGCGGGTGTAGCGGGACTCGGCGTTCAAGTGCCCTCACGCAGGAAGTCGAGGACGAGCGCGTTGAACTCCCCCGGCGCGTCCACCATCACCACGTGGCCCGCACGGGGAATCTCCTCGTAGCGGGCGCCGGGGATCGCGGCGGCGAGCGCGCGGCCCAGCGAGGGGGGCACCAGCGCGTCCCGCCCGCCCCAGATCACCAGCGTCCGGGCGGTGAGGCCGGGCAGGAGGTCCTGCACGCTGTCTTTCAGCAGGTCGCGGGTGCTGCGCCACAGATTGAGCGGCCCGCTGCGCGCGGCGTCGGCGAGGATGCGCGGCACGAAGGTGACCCGGCCGGTCAGGACGGCGCGGGGCAGGTGCAGGGCGACCCGGTAGAGCCGGTCCCGCAGCAGGCCGCTCGCGCAGGCGAGGACGAGGACGCGCACCCGCTCGGGGCGGCGGGCGGCGACGTGCATGGAGATGTGGCCCCCCAGGGAGTGCCCGATCAGGGTGACGTTCCTGAGGTCGAGGTGGTCGAGCCAGGCGGCGATCAGGTCGGCGGCGGCCCGCACGCCCAGCGACCGCTGGCGCCGCGCCTGCCCGTAGCCCGCGAGGTCGAGGACGTAGACGCGGTGGGTCCCCGACAGCGCGGGGACATTGTGCCGCCACCAGCGGCTCGACCCGCTCAGGCCGTGGACGAGCACGATGGGATCGCCGTGCCCGGTCGCGTCGTACCTCAGGGTCGCCCCACGGGAGCGAAATTGCAGGGCTCGCACGCGCCCGAGCATACGGGAAAGGCGGCGGGGAGGGCTTAAGGAAGCGGTGACCCTTCAGCCGGGGACGGGGACGGCGGCCATCTTCAGGAACAGCGCGTGCAGCCGCGTGTCGGGCGTGAGTTCGGGGTGAAAGGAGGAGGCGAGCAGCCGCCCCTGGCGGGCGAGGACGATCCTTCCCTCGTGCCGGGCGAGCACCTCCACCCCCTCCCCCACCCGCTCGATCACGGGCGCGCGGATGAAGACGGCGGGGAAGGGGGCGCCGAGTTCGGGGATGTCGAGCCCGGTGTGGAAGGAATCCACCTGGCGCCCGAAGGCGTTGCGCCGCACGCTGAGGTCCATGACGGCGAGGCTGTCCTGCTGGCCGCCGAACTGGGGGGGGGCGCCGAGAACTTCCCGGGCGAGCAGGATCGCGCCCGCGCAGGTGCCCCAGAGGGCCCCGCCGCGCGCGTGGAACTCACGGATGGGGTCCCACAGCCCGAAATCGGTCATCAGCCGGGCGATGGTGGTGCTCTCCCCGCCGGGGAGGATCAGGCCGTCCAGTCCGCTCAGGTCGGTGGGGAGGCGCACCTCGCGGACGCGGGCGCCGAGGGCTTCCAGGCGCTGGCGGTGTTCGCGGAAGGCGCCCTGGAGGGCGAGGACGCCGATGGTGGTGGTGGGGGATGGGGTCATGGGGGCTCCGGGAGAGGAGGAACTGTTGCTACTGCTTTTGCTTTGTCTCTTTTTGTATTAATTACAAAAGGAAACGGAGGGGCGAACGCTCAGCACCCCTCCCCTTCCCTTACCAGCCGCGTCCGGCGAGGCGCTCCTCGGGGATCAGGCTGTCGATGTTGATGCCGGTCATGGGGGCGCCGAGGTCCTCGCTGACTTCGGCGAGCACGTCGGGGTTCCCGTAGTGGGTGACGGCCTTGACGATGGCGCGGGCGCGGCGCTCGGGGTTGCCACTCTTGAAGATGCCGCTGCCGACGAACACGCCGTCGAGGCCCAGGTGCATCATCAGGGCGGCGTCGGCGGGGGTGGCGACGCCGCCGGCGGCGAAGTTCACGACGGGCAGCTTGCCGTGCTCGTGGACATACTGGACGAGGTGGTAGGGGGCCTGGAGGTCGCGGGCCACCGTCATCAGCTCCTCGGTGGGGCGGGCCTGAATGGCGCGGATCTCGCCCAGCACGGTGCGGGCGTGGCGCACGGCCTCGATGATGTTGCCGGTGCCCGCCTCGCCCTTGGTGCGGATCATGGAGGCGCCCTCACCGACGCGGCGCAGGGCCTCGCCCAGATTTTTGGCGCCGCAGACGAAGGGGACGGTAAATTTCGTCTTCTCGATGTGGAACCCGTCGTCGGCGGGGGTCAGGACCTCCGACTCGTCGATGAAGTCCACGCCGAGTGCCTGGAGGATCTGCGCCTCGACGAAGTGGCCAATGCGGACCTTCGCCATCACCGGGATCGTCACGGCGGCGATGATCTCCTTGATCATCTTGGGGTCGCTCATGCGGGCCACGCCGCCGTCCGCGCGGATGTCGGCGGGCACGCGCTCCAGCGCCATCACGGCAGTCGCCCCGGCGGCCTCGGCGATGCGGGCCTGGTCGGCGGTCACCACGTCCATGATCACGCCGCCCTTGAACATCTCGGCGAAGCCCTGCTTGATCTGGGGGGTTCCGGTCTGTACGTCGCTCATGGAAACAGGCTAGGGCAAAACTGGCCCCATGAGCAGGGCCAGTTGGGGGGAAGGAGGGGGTCAGTTGCGGGCCGCGGCGACCCGGCGGATGCTCTCGACAAGTTGCGAGGGCCGGAAGGGTTTGACGAGGTACTCGGTGACGAGGCCGGGCACGTGGTCGGGCCGGTTGAGGCCCGAGAGGAAGACGACGGGCGGCATGGCGGCCCGCAGCTCGGCCTGGAGGCGCCGCACGGTCTCGAAGCCGTCCCAGGGGGCCATGAGCACGTCCATCACGATCACGTCGAAGGTGGCCTCGCGGGCGGCGGCGAGCGCGTCGGGGCCGCTGCGGGCGGTGACCACCCGGAAGCCCTGGAGGCCCAGGGTGAGGTCGAGCAGTTCGAGGATCTGCTCCTCGTCGTCCACCACGAGCAGGCGCAGATCGGCGGCGGGGGCCCTCACGGCAGCAGGGCCAGGGGGTCGACCGCCCGCCCGTCCAGCCGGACCTCGAAGTGCAGGTGCGGGCCGGTGCAGATGCCGGTGCAGCCGACCTCGCCCAGCAGGTCGCCGCGCCGGACAGTCTGCCCGGCGGTCACGGCGGTGCGGCTGAGGTGGCCGTACACCAGCGTGCTGTCCCCCTGCGCCGTGTAGACGTTCATGCCGTACGCACCATACCCGCTTTCGGTGACCGTGCCGTCCGCCGCCGCGTACACGGGGGTCCCGGCGGGGGCGGCGAGGTCCACCCCGCCGTGAAAGACCTGCTTGTGGTAGTCGATGTCGGCCTCCCCGAAGCGGCTGGTGACGCGGGCATTCTGCACCGGCCAGGTGAGGCGGGTGGAAACGTTCACCCCAGCGGGCTGGACGCTGAGGGGCTGGCGGGCCTGCTCGCGTTCGCGGAGGGCGGCCTGGGCGGCCTCGTACTGCGCCTGCCGCTCGTACGCCTCGATCAGGCGCTGGCGCCCGGGGCTGTCCCGCCAGGCGAGGTAGGCCTCGTACTTCTCCTGCATGGCGTACCGCTCCTGGAGCCGGGCACGCTCACGCTCCTTCTGCTGGGCGAGGTAGCGGTCGTACCGGGCCTGCATCTCGGCCCGCCGCTCGGCCTCCTCCCGTGCCTCGCGGTGCTCGACGAGCCGGGTGTACAGGCCGTCCGCGCGCACCCCGGGGAGCAGGAGGTAATCGCCCACGCCGAGGGCGGTGGGCAGCACGTCGTTCGCGCAGGCGGTGCGGGCGAGGTCGGCCCCGTACCCGGCGATGAGCGTTAAGGCGGTCTGCCCGGGCTTGATTCGCACGAGCAGACCGCGCTCGGCGGTCGGGATGTGGAGGGTCTCGCCCGCCTCCAGGTCGTCCAGGCTGCTCCGGTCGAGGTTGGCGCTCAGGAGCTCGACGAGACTCAGGCCCGCGTCCGCCGCGATACTCGCCAGGGTCTCGCCGGGCCGCACGGTGTGGGTGACTATGGAGGCGGGCAGCGCGGGCGGGTGGGCCGGGGCGGGGGCGGGCAGCCGCACGCGCAGGAGGCGGGCCTGTTCCCCGGCGGGGCGGGGCAGGGCGGCCACCGCCGCCGGGGGCACCCCGTAGCGGGCGGCGACGCTCGCCGGGGGCTGGGGAGTCACGACGAGGATGCTGGGGGGCTCAGCCACGTGCGTCAGGTGGACGGTGGGGAGGGCGGTCCGGAGCAGGTCCGCGGGGGTGGGCACACCCAGGAGGTCGGCGACGCCTTCCGGGCTCGCGGGCCGGGCGGCGGCGAGGGGGGCGAGGGCGGCCAGCGCGAGGGTGAGGGCCAGACGCGGGGAAAGTGGCCGCCAAGGCAGGGGGGCGTGGCCCCGTGGGGGGCGGGGGGGAAACTCGGGCACTGGACCTCCGGGGGGCACGCGGCCCCCGGGGACGGGGTGTCCGGCGGCTGCCCCGCGTAGGGGCATTCGCCCGGACACCCCGGGGAAAGGGACGGTGAACTCAGCCGCCCGCGAGCGACTGGAGGAACTCGACGTTGTTGCGCGTCTTGCCCATGCGCGAGAGCAGCATCTCCATCGCGTCGGCGGGGTCCATGTCGGAGATCACCTTGCGCAGGAGCCACATCTTTTTCAGCACCTCGGGCTGGAGGAGCAGTTCCTCGCGGCGGGTGCCGGATTTCAGGATGTCGAGCGCGGGGAAGATACGGCGCTCCTCCAGGCGGCGGCTGAGGACGAGTTCCGCGTTGCCGGTGCCCTTGAACTCCTCGAAGATCACGTCGTCCATGCGGGAGCCGGTCTCGACGAGGGCGGTCGCCAGGATGGTGAGGGAGCCGCCGTCGCGGATGTTGCGCGCGGCCCCCAGGAAGCGCTTGGGCCAGTGCAGGGCGTTGGAGTCCAGACCGCCGGAGAGGGTGCGCCCGGTCGGCGGCGTCACGAGGTTGTTCGCCCGGGCGAGGCGGGTGATCGAGTCGAGCAGGATGACGACGTGGCCGCCCTCCTCGACGATGCGGCGGGCACGCTCGTGGACGAATTCCGCCACCCGGACGTGGTGCTGGGGCGGCTCGTCGAAGGTCGAGGCGATGACCTGGGCGCCCTGCACGCTCTCGCGGAAGTCGGTGACCTCCTCGGGGCGCTCGTCCACGAGGAGGACCATCACGGTCACGTCGGGGTAGTTCTTGACGATGGAGTTGGCGACCTTTTTGAGCAGGGTCGTCTTGCCCGCTTTCGGGGGCGCGACGATGAGCGCGCGCTGCCCGCGGCCGATGGGCACGAGGAGGTCCACCACCCGCAGGCTGAGGCTGTCGTCCATCAGCGGGTCTTCCAGGACGAGCTGGCGGTCGGGGAAGGTCGGGGTCAGGTCGTCGAAGCGGGGGCGCTGGCGGGCGGACTCGGGGTCCAGGCCGTTGACCGCCTCGACCTGCACGAGGGTGCCATAGCGCTCGTTCTCGCGGGGGCGCCGGGCGCGGCCAATCACCTCGTCGCCGGTGCGGAGGTGGAACTGCTTGATCAGGCCCGCCGTCACGAGCACGCTTCGGGAGGCCGGTTCGAGGAGGTCGGCCTGCAGGAAGCCGTAGCCGTCGGCGCTGATGTCGAGGTAGCCGCGGGCGAGGACCTGGCCCTCGGCCTCGGCCTGGCGCTCCATGATGGCGAGGGCCAGGGCGTCCTTTTTGAGCTTGCGGTAGTTCTCGATGCCGCTCTGAGCGGCGATGAGGTGCAGCTCGGGCAGGATTTTCTGCTGGAGTTCGTGAAAGGGGAGCGGCGCGATGTGGGGCTCGGTCACTTCTTCTGGCCTCCCTGGGCGGTCACGCCGCCCGCCTGCGGGTTGGTGCCCGCCTCACTGGAGGGCGTCTCGGGGCTCGCCCCCGCCCGCTTCGCCCAGTCCCCCAGGAAGGCGTCGAGTCCCGCCTGGGTCAGCGGGTGCTTGATCATCGCGGTGAAGACCTTGTAGGGGATGGTCGCCACGTCGGCCCCGGCGAGGGCAGACTGCACCACGTGCTGCGGGTGGCGGATGGAGGCGGCGAGGACCTTGGTGGGGATGTCCCCCATCACGTACGCCTCCTTGATCTGGCGCACGAGTTCGATGCCGTCCCAGCCGATGTCGTCCACCCGGCCCGCGAAGGGCGAGATGTAGGTGGCCCCGGCCCGCGCGGCGAGGAGCGCCTGCGGCACCGAGAAGCACAGGGTCACGTTCGTGCGGATGCCCTGGCTCGTCAGCGTCCGGCAGGCCTGGAGGCCCGCCGGGGTCAGCGGCAGCTTGACGACGACGTGCTCGCTCCAGCTCGCCACCTCGCGGCCTTCCCGGATCATGCCCTCGGCATCGAGGGCGGTGACCTCCGCGCTGATCGCCCCGCCCACGAGCGCGGCGATCTCCTGGATGACTTCCTTGAAGTCGCGCCCTGAGGAGGCGACGAGGCTGGGATTGGTCGTCACACCTGAAAGCACGCCCCAGGCGTTGATCTCGCGCACCTCGTCCACGACGGCGGTATCGATAAAAAATTCCATGTTGACTCCTCCTGTCAGAGTAGTGGTTTTCGGGAGGGGGCCGGGGCGCCGAGGTGTTCGGCGCGGGCCCCTCTCCCACCTGTTGTCCACTCACCATACGCCCCGGGGACGAATGCGTCACCTGGCGCATTGACCAGGTCATCCTGCGGCCCTACCATGAGCGACACCCCCACCGGGGGTGAGCAACTCAAGGCGACCGAGAGAAGAGTACGCGGGGCAAAGCGCTCACGAGCGAGTCCGGGACGGTGAGAGCCGGACGAGCCGCCCCCCGCCGAAGATCCCCTCCCGCGCCGGACGAAGAACGGCCTCCCGGCCCAGTAGACCGTCCCGGCTGCCCCCCGACAGCGGGCGCAACGAGGCCACGTTAGCGTGGCGAAGTTGGGTGGTACCACGCGCGAGAACAGTCCGGCGCGTCCCAGCATACCGTCTGGGACGCGCTGTCTTTTGTTTTCCCGATCTCCCTTGGAGGACCTATGACCACCACCGAACCCAAGCCCACCTCTCCCCTGTTCCGCCCGGTGCCCTCGCAGCCCAGCTTCCGCGAGCTGGAGGCGAACGTCCTGAACTTCTGGCAGGAGAAGCACATCTTCGAGCAGACCCAGGAGCGGCGCGAGGGGCAGCCCGAGTACGTCTTCTACGAGGGGCCGCCCACCGCGAACGGGCGACCGGCGCTGCACCACGTCCTGGCCCGGTCGTTCAAGGACCTGTTTCCCCGCTATAAGGTGATGCAGGGGTATCACGTCACCCGTAAAGGCGGCTGGGACACCCACGGCCTTCCGGTCGAGATCAGCGTCGAGAAGAAGCTGGGGTGGCTGGGCCGCAACCACGGGGCCAGCCGCGCCGAGCTGGAGGAGTTCAACCGCCTGTGCCGCACCTCGGTGTGGGAGACGATCCAGGAGTGGAACACCTTCACGGAGCGGCTGGGGTACTGGGTGGACCTGGAGGACCCGTACATCACCTATCAGAACAGCTATGTGGAGAGCGTGTGGAACCTGCTGAAGAGGCTGCACGCGGAGGGATTGATCGCGCAGGACTACAAGGTGGTGCCTCTGAGTCCGCGTATCTCCACGACGCTCTCCCGCGCGGAGCTGGGCGAGGTGGACAGTTACCGGATGGTGGACGATCCGAGCGTGTACGTGCGCTTCCCGATCCTCTGGGACACGTTGCCGGAGCGGGCGCGGGCGGCATTAGGTGGGCTAAGCGAGGAGGACCGTCAGGGCCTGGCGCTCGTGGTGTGGACGACGACTCCGTGGACACTGCCGAGCAACACGCTGGCGGCGGTGAACGCGGACCTGACGTACGTGGTGGCGCGGGGTGAGGGCGGAACGATCATCGTCGCGGAGGACGCGGTCGAACGCCTGAGCGGACTGCACAAGAACGCCGCGCCGCTGGAGGTGCTCGCCTCCTTCCCGGGCCGCGACCTGGAGGGCGTGGAGTACGAGCCGCCCTTCCCGGAGGTGGCGGTCGAACTGGGCGTGTTGAAGGAATTGCACGAGCGCAACGCGGAAGGCCGCCCCGTCATGCATTTCGTCACGCTGGCCGATTTCGTCTCGGCCCAGGACGGGTCGGGTGTGGCGCACGAGGCCCCGGCGTACGGCGCGGAGGACCTGGAACTCGCCCGGAAATACGGCGTGCCGCTCATGTTCGGGGTGGATGACCACGGCATCCTGCGGGTGACGGGGGAGCGCGGCAAGTTCTTCAAGGATGCGGACAAGGGCCTGATCGCGGACCTCAAGGCGCGCGGCCTGATGTTCCACGCGGGGACCCTCCGGCACCGCTACCCCTTCCACGACCGGACGGGCGACCCCATCCTGTATTTCGCCAAAAAGGGGTGGTACATCCGCACGAACTCCGTGGCGGACCGGATGCTGGAGACGAACGAGCAGATCAACTGGGTCCCGGCGAATATCAAGCACGGTCGCTTCGGCAACTGGCTGGAGGGCAACGTGGACTGGGCCATCAGCCGCGAGCGGTACTGGGGCACGCCCCTGCCCTTCTGGATGAGCGAGGACGGCGACCTGCGCGTGGTGGGGAGCGTGGCGGAGCTGTCGGAGCTGGCGGGAAGGGACCTCTCGGACCTCGACCTGCACCGCCCCTACATCGACGACATCACCTTCGAGGTGAACGGCAAGACCTACCGCCGCGTGCCAGAAGTGCTCGACGTGTGGTTCGACTCCGGCTCCATGCCGTATGCCCAGTGGCACCTGCTGACGGACGAGACGGGCGAGCGTCCGCTGCCGGGCACCGAGGCGAACAAGGTCCAGTTCGAGCGGCACTTTCCCGCCGACTTCATCTGCGAAGCCATCGACCAGACGCGCGGGTGGTTTTACAGCCTGCACGCGATCGCCACCATGCTCTACGGTCAACCCGCATACCGGAACGTGATCTGCCTGGGGCATATCGTGGACGAACACGGGGCCAAGATGAGCAAGAGCAAGGGGAACGTGGTGGAGCCGCTGCCCCTCTTCGACCGCTACGGGGCGGACTCCGTGCGCTGGTACATGTTCATGGCGTCGGACCCCGGCGACCAGAAGCGCTTCTCCGAGCGGCTGGTGGCCGAAGCGCAGCGCAGCTACGTGAATACGCTCTGGAACGTCTATTCCTTCTTTGTGCTGTACGCGAACCTGGATCAGCCGGGGCTGGAGGAGGCGCCCGCCGCTGGGGACCGCCCCGAGATGGACCGCTGGCTGCTCGCGCGGCTGGAGGAGACGGTGCGGGACGTGACGGCAAGCCTCGATGCCTACGACGCCCGGGGCGGTGGTCGGGCGCTGGAACGCTTCGTGGACGACCTGAGCAACTGGTACGTGCGGCGTAATCGCTCGCGCTTCTGGGGGGACGCCGGACAGGTGGACGTGGCCGCCTACGCCACCCTGCACGAGGCGCTGCTGACCGTCTCGCAGCTCACGGCGCCGTTTACCCCCTTCCTGGCCGAGGCGATGTACGGGAACCTCACGCGCGGGCTGGGGGCCGAGAGCGTCCACCTCACCCGCTGGCCGCAGGTGCGCCCCGAGCGGCTGGACGAGCGGCTCACCGCCGAGATGGCCGCCGTCATCAAGGTGGTGGAGCTGGGGCGGGCGGTGCGCGGGGCACACAACCTCAAGACCCGGCAGCCGCTGGCGAGCGCGACGGTGCGGGCGAGCACGCCGGAACTGACGGACGCGCTGCGGCGTTCGCAGGAACAGATCATGGAGGAACTGAACGTCAAGGACGTGACGTTCCTGGAGGGCGTGACGGACCTCGTGGAGTACAGCCTGCGCCCCAACCTCCCGGTGCTGGGCAAGGTGTACGGCAAGGCGCTGCCGCAGGTGCGGGCGGCGCTGGCGAACGCGGACGCGGCGGCTGTGGCCCACGCGGTCCAGAACGGCGAGCGCTTCACCGTGGAGGCGAATGGGCAGAGCTTCACGCTGACCCCGGATCAGGTCCTTGTGGACGCGAGGGCGCCGGAGGGCGTGGCCGCCGCGGAGGACGGGGGGTTCCTCGTCGCCTTCGACACGCACCTCACCCGCGAGCTGGTGCTGGAGGGCCTCGCCCGCGACCTCGTGCGCGGCATTCAGGAGGCGCGCAAGGCGGCGGGCTTCGAGGTGCAGGACCGCATCCGCCTCGCGCTGGAGCTGGAGGGAGAGGCGCGGGAGGCGGCCCAGGCGTGGCGCGACTTCATCGCCGGGGAGGTGCTGGCGGCCGAATTGAGCTTCGGCCCCGGCACGGGCCACGCGGCGGAGGTCGAGGGCGGCCGGGCGTACCTGACGCGGCTCTGAGCGCGGAGAGACCAGGGGACGCGCCTGCGGGTGCCGTCTCCTTTCTCCAGCCTTACCCGGGAGGTGCCGTCCTCTCAGCGGCGGCCCCCACGCTGGGGCGCAGGAGGACGCCATGCCCTACCGGAGCATCTCGGACCTGCCGCAGTCGCAGGTAGACCAGTACGACGAGCATCAGAAGGAAGCCTTCCTGAAGGCCTTCAACCATGCGCTGGAGGAATACGGCGGGGACGAGCACCGCGCCTTCGCCGTGGCCCATGCGGCGGCCAAGAAGGCTGGGGACAAGGAGCGGCGCGAGGGGGACGGGTAATTTGGGCAAAGAGGGAGAGGTGGCAGCCCTATTCTCCTCTCTTGTATTAATTTCTAGCCACTACTCCCTGGCCGTTATCCTCCTTGTTACCACTACAGTACGTACACCAGCGGGGCAGGCCGACTAGGCTGAGTCATGACCTGGAATCCCGAGCAGTATCACCGCCACCGCGAGGCGCGGAGCGCGCCAGTCCGCAACCTGTTGGCCCTGCTCCCTGACCTCCCCTACCGGGACATCGTGGACCTGGGGTGCGGGACCGGGGAGCACACGCGGACGCTGGCGGAGCGTTTCCCGGACGCCCGGGTGACGGGCCTGGACAGCAGCGCCGAGATGCTGGCGAAGGCGAACGCGCGGGGCCTGCCCAACTTGCGGTTCGAGCGGGGGGACATTCTCGACCTGCGGGGGGAGTACGACCTGCTGTTCTCGAACGCGGCGCTCCAGTGGCTGCCGGATCATCCGGCGCTGCTCGCCCGGCTCTGGGGGCATCTGCGGCCCGGCGGGGTGATCGCGGTGCAGGTCCCCGCCAACCACGATCACGACAGCCACCGTTTGCTGACCGAGACGGCGCGGGAGTTCGCGACGGAGCTCGGCGGGTTCACCCGTTTCGGCACGGCGCAGGGGGCCTCGCCGGTCATGACCCCCGCCGCCTACGCCGAGAGGCTGGACGAGTTGGGCGGGGTGGACATCGTGGCGATGAGCAGGGTGTACCCGGTGGTGTTGCCCGGCGCGGAGGGGGTGGTGGACTGGACGCGGGGCACGGCGCTCGTACCGTACCTCTCGCGGCTGAGCGCGGCGGACGGGGAGCGGTTCGTCGCCGCGTACCTGGGGAGGCTGCGGGAACGCTGGCCGGGGGAGCGGGTGTTCTACGCCTTCACGCGGGTATTGTTCCTCGCCCGCAAGGAGTGAACGTTCAGGCCAGCAGGGGCCGGGCCATCAGGCCGTAGGTGCCGGGGCCGACGTGGGCGCCGATCACCGGGCCCATGAGCTGCATCCGGCCCCGGGCGACGTTGAGGCGGCTGGCGTCCATCGCGGCCTTGAGTTCGGCGATGCGGGCGGGGTCGCGCCCCGCGTGCCCGACCGTGACGGCGACGGGCTCGCGGCCAAAGCGTTCCTCGAGCTGGGCGAGGATGTCGCGCGTGGCGTGGGAGGCCCGCACCCGCCGCACCGGCTGGAGGCGCCCCTCGTCGAAGCGCAGGACGGGCCTCACCCCCAGCATGTTGCCGATGAGGGCCTGGGTGCGCGAGAGGCGCCCGCCCCGCCGCAGGTACTCCAGGGTGGGGACGGTGAACTCGGCGAGGAGGCTCTTCTGGACGCCCTGAATGGCCCCCAGCGCGGCGGCCATGTCGCCGCCCGCACGAATTGCCTCACACGCGGCAATGGCCGCCTCGGCGAGCGGCAGGGAGGCCAGGCCGCTGTCCACGATCTGAATCCGGCTCCCCGCATTCAGGGCCTGGGCCGCCAACCGGGCGTGCTCGGCCGTGGCCGAGAGCTGCCCGCTGAGGTGGAGGCTGATCACGCCCTCGTGGGTGGCGAGGAGGTCGCGGTAGGTCGCCTCGAAGGCCGTCTGGGTGGCGGGCTGGGTGCTCACCTCGCCGCCCTCCCGCTGGTGGTCGTACACGGCGTCGGGGTCGATGTCGTGCCAGTCCAGGAAGGAGCGGCCCCGCAGCAGCACGTGCAGCGGCACGACGCGCAGGCCGAGGTCGCGCGCCACATCGGGGTGAAGGTCGCAGGTGGAGTCGGTCACGATGGCGAGCATGTGGGGCTACCTTAGATAGCGGGGGCGCACACGATTCTGACAGGGGACGGGTAACCTCTGCCCCGGATCAGCCGCGGAACGCTCCTGTGAGCGCCGCGCGGAGGGGAGGCCCGTGGTCCTATACTCGGCAGTTATGGCGCCCATTCCAGAAAAGATTGCCGTGCTGTGCCACGTGGGGGCGGGGGGCTCCGGGGTGGTCGCCACCGAGCTGGGGCTCAAGGTGGCCCAGGCCGGGCACGAGGTCCACTTCGTCGGCCCGGCGATGCCGTTCCGGCTGTCGGGGCACCAGGGGGTGAGGGGGCCTTTTTACCACCAGGTGAGCGGCTTCGCCTACGCGCTGTTCGACCAGCCGTACCCGGAACTCGCCGCCGCGAACACCCTGACGGAGGTGATTCTGGAGCAGGGCGTGAGCCTCACGCACGCGCACTACGCGATTCCGCACGCGACGGCGGCGATCCACGCGCGGGCGATCACGGGGCGCAGCCGGGTCATCACCACCCTGCACGGCACCGACGTGACGCTCGTGGGGGCCGAGCCCGCCTTCCGGCACACGACGCGGCACGCCATCGAGCGCAGTGACCACGTGACGGCGGTGTCGCACTTTCTGGCGCGGCAGACCCGCGAGGTGTTCGACGTGGACCGCGAGATCGAGGTGATTCACAATTTCGTGGACTCGGGGCGTTTTACGCGCGTGACCGACCCTGCCGTGCGCGCCCGCTTCGCGCACCCGGACGAGGCTTTGATCGTGCATGTCTCCAACTTCCGGCCCATCAAGCGGGTCGAGGACGTGGTGCAGGTCTTCGCGCGGGTGGCGAGCGAGATTCCCGCGCGGCTGCTGATGGTGGGCGACGGCCCCGAGCGGCCCCGAGCGGTGGAACTCGCCGGGCAGCTCGGCGTGACCGGGCGCACGCACTTCCTGGGCTCGTTCCCGGACGTGCAGACGGTGCTGGGGATCAGCGACCTGTTCCTGCTGCCGTCGTCGCAGGAGAGCTTCGGCCTGGCCGCGCTGGAGGCGATGAGCTGCGAGGTTCCCGTCGTCGCCTCGGGCGCGGGCGGCATCCCCGAGGTCGTGGAGGACGGGGTGACGGGCTTTCTCGTCCCGGTGGGCGACGTGGACGCGATGGCCGACGCGGCGCTGCGGATTCTGCGCGACCGCGACCTGTATCTGGCGATGGGCGCGGCGGCGCGGCGGGCGGCGCTGACCCGCTTCCACCCGGACCAGATCGTGCCGAGGTATCTGGCGGCATACGCGCGGACGGTGGCGGGGCAGGTGGTCTGAGGGTCAAGCCCCGGCGGTGGGGAGGTGCGAGGCGTCCGCCAGGCGCACGGCCCGCCAGCGTTCGCCGTCCCATTCCAGCTCGGAGACGGCGGTATTCGCGTGGGCGAACCGGCTCCCGGCCCAGGCCTCCCGGTGATCCACCCCCAGCAGGGCGGCGAGCAGCGCCGTGAGGGCCGCGCCGTGCGAGACGATCACGGCGGGCTCCGGGTGGGCGGGGAGCGCGGCGCGGAAGCGGGCGGCCACGTCGGCCAGGCTCTCCCCCCCCGGAAAGCCCAACCCGCCCGCCGGATGCAGCAACTCGTGGCTGAAGGTTCGCAGATCGCTGTAGGGGCGCCCTACCCAGTCGCCGGGGTCGATCTCCCGCACGCCGTCCAGGAGGGTCAGGGGCACACCGAGGGCGGCGGCGATGGCTTCCCCGGTCTGGCGGGCGCGCAGATAGGGGCTGGCATACACCCGGGGCCGGGGGAGATTGAGGGCGGCGAGGTGGGAGGCGACCGCGCGGGCCTGGGCCTCCCCCACCGCGTCGAGGGGATCGTCGGCGCTTGACGGCCCGCGGAGGATTTGCGAGACGTTGCTCGCGGTCTGGCCGTGGCGAACGAGGAACAGGCGGGCGGGGAACATGGGCCGAGGCTAGCGCGGTGAGCCTTCTTCCGGTGGCCCGCCGCGCTCTCCCCTATCCTGGGGTGTGCATCTCGACGACCTGCCCGTGCTGCCGACCGTGCCCGGCGTGTACATCTTCCGCAAGGGGGGCACGCCCATCTATATCGGCAAGGCGGTGAACCTGCGCTCGCGGGTGGCGCAGCACTTCAAGGCGGGCGGCAAGAGCGGCAAGTTCACGGCGCTCGCCGACGGGCTCGAATTCATCACCAGCCGCAACGAGGTCGAGGCCCTGATTCTGGAGGCCAACCTCATCAAGCAGCACCGCCCGCACTACAACGTGCTGCTCAAGGACGACAAGCATTACCCGTTCCTGAAGTTGACGAACGAGGAGTTCCCGATGCTCGTCGTGACCCGGCGCGTGCTCAAGGACGGCGGCAGTTATTACGGGCCGTATCCCGACGCCTCGGCGGTGCGGCGGGTCAAGCACCTGATCGACACGATGTTCCCGCTGCGGAAGAACTCGGGGCTGCCCCTCCAGAAGAAGCCCCGCCCCTGCCTGAACTACCACATGGGCCGCTGTCTGGGGCCGTGCATCGACGCGGCGGACCCGGGCGACTACGCGCGGGTGGTGGAGGACGTGAAGGCGCTGCTGGAGGGCCGCGCCGCCCCGGTGATCGCCCGGCTGAAGGAGGACATGAAGGTCGCCGCGAAAGCCCAGGATTTCGAGCAGGCCGCGCGCTTACGCGACCGGGTGAACGCCGTCGAGAAGCTTTTCGGCACCGAGCAGCACGCCTTTGTCAGCGAGGAGACGGACCTGGATTTCCTGGGGGTCGCGCAGGCGGGCGAGTACGCGATGGTGCAGCTCTTCCGGCTGCGCGGCGGGCGGGTGGTGGGCCGCGACAAGCGCTTCCTGACGGACGCGGAGGGCGGGGGCGACGTGGGCGAGGTGCTGGGCGCCTTCGTGCAGGACTACTACTCGCAGGCCACGCACGTGCCGCCCCTGATCCTGCTCCCCGCCGAGTTCGAGGACGCGCCGATCTGGAGTGCCTTCCTGAGCGAGAAGGCCGGGCACCGGGTCGAGATGCGGACCCCCAAGCGCGGCGACAAGGTGGACCTCGTGGATATGGCGCAGCGCAACGCGCAGAACGGGCTGGAGTCCGAACTCGCGCTGCTGGAGCGGCGGGGCGACCATCCCGGGCTGGACGCGCTGCGGGAGGTGCTGGCGCTGCCCGACCGGCCCTGGCGCATCGAGGGCTACGACAACTCCAACCTCTTCGGCACGAATATCGTCTCCGGCATGGTCGTGTTCGAGGGCGGGCGGGCGCGGCGGGGCGAACACCGCCGCTTCAAGGTGAAGGGCCTGGACCACCCCGACGACTACACGGCGATGAAGCAGACGATCTCGCGCCGCTTCACCGGGTCACTCTCGGACAAGCTGCCGCTGCCCGACCTGATCCTGATTGACGGTGGGCGCGGGCAGGTCAACGCCGCGCTCGACGCCCTGCGCGAGGCAAACCTGCACCTGCCGGTCTTGGGCCTCGCCAAGCGGGAGGAGCGGATCATCCTGCCGGGCCGGTACGGGGCGCAGTGGTGGCTGGAGACGGGCACGGAGGTCGGCGTGAACCGGGAATTGCTGCTGCCGCACTCGCACCCCGCCCTGCGCGTGCTGATCGGCGTGCGCGACGAGGTCCATAACTACGCCGTGAGCTACCACCGCAAGCTGCGCGGCCAGGACATGCTCCGCAGCGTGTTCGACGACCTGCCGGGCATCGGCCAGAAGCGCAAGGACGCCCTGCTGGAACACTTCACCTCGCTGGAGGACCTGGCGGGAGCGCCCGTCGAGCAGATCGCCCGCGTGCCGGGCATGAACCTGCGCGCCGCGCAGAGCGTGAAGGATTTCCTCGCGCAGCGGGCGGCGAACGAGGCGCCGGTCTGAGGGGCAAGGGGGAGCGGATGGCTCTTGCTCCCGGCCCTGCCCCTGCGTTAGAGAGGGCAGGCTGCGGCGGCCACCCCCCACCCAGCCTCCCCCGCAAGGGGGGAGGAGCGAAAAAAGCTAAAGCCCTCGCTTCCTAAAACCGTCTATGGTGGACGGCCCACTCCCACCCCTTGACTTGCTCTCGCACCGCCTTCACCACGTCGGCTCGCGCAGCGAGACGGTGGGCGAGCGGCTCAGGATGCAGCAAGATCAAACCTTCCGGGTAGAAGAGGACGGCTACAGGCGGAGTGGGCGGGTCCCTTGCCGAGCGCAGCGGAAAGCTCCCCCTGCCCCCTCTGGGGATAGGGGGCTGGGGGGTGGGGGCAAACCGGCCAATCCAAACCCAAAGCCCTGTCCAACTCATACCGCCGCGGCCCAAAATGCGCCACCCCCTCGTTAGCGGAGGGGGCGGTTCCTGGTGAAGGCGCAGCCGATCATGCGGGGCGAACGCGCGGGCGCAGGTGGAGGGCGCTGAGCAGGGCTTCCAGGGGGCGCGCGGCGGGCCGCTCGGGTCGGGCGCGGCGGGCCTCACGGTCGCGGTGGGCCTCGGCGCGCAGGGCTTGGGCGCGGTCGCGGCTGAGGTCGAGCTGCATCTGGTGATTCATCGTCTCTTTCCTTTCCGCCGCTCGGCACTCCTGCTTCCCGGCTGCCCCCATGGTGCGCCCCGGGACCCCGCGCGGGCATCGGTGGGGTGGCGCAGCGGGCGTGCGCCGAATGGCGGAGGGCGTCGCGCGCACCCGGCCTAGAGTGGGGGAATGCGCCGCCTCCCGCATCTGCTCGCGCGTCACTGGACCCAGCTTGCCCTGCTGCTGCTGGGCATCCTCCTGCCGCTGCTGCTGCTGGCCGACCTCACGGAGGACGTATTCCGGGAGGGGGGCTACCCGTGGGACCAGAGCGTCCTGGCGTGGTACGCCGCGCACCGGACGCCGGGGCTGACGCGCCTGGCGCGGGGACTCGCGCTGCTGGGGGGCGTGCCGCTGCTGCCGCTCATCACCGCCGCCATCGCGCTGGGGCTCGCGCGGGTGGGGGCGCGGGCCCACGCCTGGTTCCTGGCCGCCGCCGTGGGCGGGGCGACCCTGCTGAACGTGCTGGCGAAGGTCATCTTCCAGCGGCCCCGCCCGGACGAACTCGGGGCCGTGCTGAGCGAGCCGGGCTACTCCTTTCCCAGCGGGCACGCGATGAGCAACATGGCCTTTGGCTTCGCCCTCGCGCTGGTGTTCTGGCGCTCGCGGGCGGGATGGCCCGCCGCGGTGCTGGGGGTGGGGTGGGCGCTCGCGGTGGGGCTGAGCCGCAACTACCTAGGGGTGCATTACCCCAGCGACGTGCTGGCGGGCTTCGCGGCGTCGGCAGTCTGGGTGACCGGGCTGTACCTGATCCTGGGGCAGCGCTGGCCCCGGCTGCGGCGCTCGCCCCGGGGCGAGCGGGACACGCGCTGAGGCCGCGCCGCCCTGCTCGGGTGAGCCTGCCGCACCTGGCCGCCATGAAGGTGTCCCGGGGCTTGCCCGGAAGTCCCTCCGAATGCGGGGGCGGACGCGCTAGAATCAGTCTTCCATGACTCCTGCCTCTCCCCGGCAAGCCGCCCTGCTCGCCCTCCTGCTCCCGCTGCTGGCCGCCAGCCTGCCGGGTGAGGCGCTGGCCCAGAGCGCGGCAAAGGCGTCCACCCCCCAGTTCAGCGGCCCCATCGTGATCAGCCGCGGGGGAACCTACCGGGGCAACTGGCAGAGCCTCAACCCCGATCAGGCGGCGGTCCTGATCAAGACCTCGGAGCCCGTGATCATCGAGGACTCGGTGGTCCAGGGCAAGGGCACGCTCATCAAGAGCGTCTTTCAGGGGGCGCGGGTCACCATCCGGCGCACCCGGGGGATCGCGCTCAACCCGGGCCGCCCGCTCTCCGAGTACCGCTACCCCGGCCGCTTCCTGCACCTGGAGGAGTTCCGCAGCGCGGTCGTCGAGAACAACGAGCTGGTGGGCACCTCGGGGATGTACTTCCGCGACTACAAGGGCACGGCCGAGCGCGGCGAAACGATCAAGATCCGCCGCAACCGGGCGAAAAACATCGACGGGCGCTACAGCACCGGGCCGAACACCTTTTCCCTCGACCGCGCGCGGCTGGTGCAGTTCGTGCAGTTCAACGGGGTGCAGCGGCTGGCCGGGGCAGAGATTGCCTGGAACGAGGTGATCAACGAGCCGGGCAAGAGCCGCCCGGAGGAGGTGATCTCCATGTTCCTGTCCAGCGGGGTGCCCAACTCGTCCATCTTGATCCACAACAACTACATCCAGGGCGCCTACCCCGCCCGGCCCACCGACGGGCACTACAGCGGCGGCGGCATGAACCTGGCGGACGGCGGCACGAAGAACCTGCGCGATGCCAACGCCTATATCAAGGCCTACCGCAACGTGATCATCAACACGGGCAACCAGGGCATCGCCATCTCGGCGGGGCACGACATCCAGGCGTACGAGAACCGCATCCTGTCCAGCGGCTACCTGCCGGACGGGCGGCCCATCGGCACCCAGGGGGTGGGGCTGTACGTCTGGGACCTGAACGGGAACCGCAAGTACGGCACCTTCTACAACAACTCGGCGCGCGACAACCTGGTGCGCTGGGAGACCCCGCTGCGCGGGAAGAACAGCACCAACAACTGGTGGTTCCCCGACTGTCCGGCGGTCTGGAAGAGAAACGGCGTGACGGTCAAGGGCTGCACCGGCAACCGCACGCTGCCGGGCCGCGTGACCCAGAGCGTGGAGCGCCAGGAGTACGCGAGCTGGCTGGCGCGGGTGAAGGCGGCGGGGCTCCGGCTGGGGCTGGACTAGTCAGCCCCACTCCTCAACGTCGGCTGGGCGCGGCCTGGGGGGTCAGCAGTTCGTTCTCGCGGACGAAGGCGAGGAGAAAGCGGGCCATCACGTTCATCTGCGAGCGGTGTTCGCGCAGGGCGCGCAGCTTGCCGTCCTCCTGCGCCTCGGTGAGGTCCAGGCGCTGCCAGGCGAGGTGGCGGCCGCGCGGGGGGATCAGCAGCGGGAGCCCCTCGTGCAGCCCCTTGGGGAGCGGGTATTCCAGGCCGCCGTGGACGATCCAGAAGCGCAGGCGGCCCGCCTGTCCCCGCGCGGCGAGCAGCCGGGCGATGAAGTCGCTCGTCGCCCGGTGGTCGGGGTGCGCGTCCCGCACGCTGGGGGCGAGGACCAGGTCGGGCTTCACCCGGTCGAGGACCCGCCCCAGGTCGCGCTCCAGGTCGCGGCCCGTGTAGGGGGCGCCCGGCGAGAGGGCCTGGGCGTAGGGCACCCGGGTGGAACGGGTGTAGCGCGAGGTGTACGGGCGGCCATAGTTCTCGCGCAGGAGGTGGAGCAGGCCCCGGTCGGGGTAGCCCAGGAAGATCAGGTGACCCGGCGGGACGCGCAGCGCCGCCATCGCCCTCCGGGCCTCCCCCATCCGCCGCTCGCCGAGCCCGGCGAGGGGGGCACCGGTGGGCCGGGGCGCATGTTCCAGCAGGAGGGCGTCGAGTTCGAAGCCGTCGCCGCTCGTCAGCCAGACCACCCAGACCTGGGCGCCCGCCGCGAGCGCCTGCTGGATGCTGCCCGCGCAGCACAGCGTCTCGTCGTCGGGGTGGGGCGAGACGACCAGGAGGCGCTGCCCGGCGCGGTAGGGGGAGGCGGCGGGGAGGGCGGCCACCTCGGCCACGGCGTGCGGGTAGAAGAGGCGCAGGGCGCTGGTCGCGTTGATGGCGTAAGCGGCGACGAGCAGCAGGGCGGCCGTCAGGATCGCGGCGCGCTGGCGGCGGAACACTCCGGCAATCAATCAGCCGCCGCGGCGGGCTCGCCGAGCTGGAAGGCGGCGTGGACGGCGCGGGTCGCCCCCTCGACCTGCGAGCCCTCGATGGCGACGCTGATGTTGAGCTCCGAGGACCCCTGGCTGATCATCAGGATGTTCACGTCGCTGCGGGCGAGCGCGGAAAAGAGCCGCGCCGCCACGCCCTTCTGGCCGCGCATCCCCGCCCCCACGATGGCGAGGACGGCCACGCCGGGCTGCTCCTCGACGTTCAGCTCCGCCGTCACCGCGCGGCGCAGGGCCGCGAGCGTCCGCCCCGCGTCCACGCTCTGCACGGCGAGCGACACGTTGCTCATGGAACTCGATTGGGAGACCATCAGCAGGGTGATGTTCTCCCGGGCGATGGCGCCAAATAAGCTGGCGACCACGTCCGGCACGCCGAGGACGCCCGCGCCCGTCACGTTGATCAGGCTCACCTGTCGGATGGCGGTCACGGCCTTGACCGGGTGCCCGGTCTCGTTGTGGGCGGCCTCCTGCACCAGGGTGCCGGGGAAGTCGGGGTCGGCCGCACTCTTCACCCGCAGGGGGATGCCGCTCTCGCGCAGGGGCGTGACCGCGAGGGGGTGGAGGACCTTCGCGCCGAAGTAGGCGAGTTCCATCACCTCGCCGTAGCTCAGGACCTCGATGTTGCGGGCGTCCTTCACCACCCGGGGGTCGGCGCTCATCACGCCGTCCACGTCCTTCCAGGCCCAGACCTCGTCAGCGTGCAGGGCCTTGCCGATGATGGTCGCGGAGAAGTCGGTGCCGCCCCGCCCCAGGGTGGTGATCGCGCCGTCCTCCGTCTCGCCCATGAAACCCGCCACGACCGGCGTGACGCCCGCGTCGAGCACGGCGCCCAGGCGGTCGCGGATGCGCGCGTAGGTGCCGGGGAGGGGCCGGGCGTTGCCGAAGTGCGCGTCGGTCGTGATGCCCGCCTGCCCGCCGGTGAGGTGGTGGGCGCGCAGGCCCTGGCCCTCCAGCGCGAGGGTCATCAACGGCGCACTCAGGCGCTCGCCGAAGGCCACGATGAGGTCGCGGCTGCGGGGGGTGAGTTCGCGCAGCAGGTAGACGCCGTAGACGGCCTGGCGCAGCGTCTCGTGCAGCTCGCGGATCTCGCGCACCGCGGCGGAATCGGGCGCCGCGCCGAGTTCCTGCGCCGCCGCGAAGTGGCGGGTCCGCATCGCCGCGATCTCGTCGTTGGCCGCCGCGATGTCACCGCCCTGCGCGGCGTCGGCGAGCCGCAGCAGCCCGTTCGTGACCCCGGCCATTGCGGAGACGACGACGACCACCCGCACGCCCTCCCGGATGCTGCGCGCCGCGAGCGTGGCGCTGTGGCGGATCGCCGCCGCGTCCTGCATGTTGGTGCCGCCGAACTTCATCACGAGGAGCGAATACGCCATGCGCCACAGTATGACGCCCGCTCCGATCCCCGGGAGCGGGCGTCTGGGCAGGGGGGCGGCTCAGGGCGGGGCGAGGGCGGCCTGGGTGTGTTCCCCGTGGGTGGGCGGGGGGGTGGTGCCCAGGGCGGCGGACACGCCCAGCACGGCCAGCAGCAGCAGCGTCTCCAGGGCGAGGGTGCGCCGGACCCCCCGCCCCCGGGCGAAGGCGCGGCGCACGAGCACGGCGGCGAGCAGGGTGAGGGCCGCCACCCCGAGCTTGACGAGCAGGGTCTGGCCGTAGAGGCTGTCCGGGAGCGCGAGGAGGTTTCCGGCGTGCCGCAGGGTGAGCAGGAGGCCCGTGCCCGAGAGCAGGGCCACGCAGGTCACGGCGACCGGCGTGAAGCGCCGCGCGAGGGCGGGGGTGGGCGCGGCAACGGTGAGGAGGGCCAGGGCGCCGCCCACCCACACGCCCATCGCCCCCAGATGCAGGGCGGTCAGCACCCTGGTGCCGGGGCCGTGCGACCCGCCGTGTCCAGCACCCGCCACACCCCACAGCAGGACGGCCCCGGGCAGGACCGCCAGCCACCCGGGCCAGCCGGACAGCTCGGCGGCGAGGAGGAGCGCCCCGCCCATCACGGTCGTCAGGGCGGCGCGACCCGGCGCGGTCGTCGTGACGTAGGCGAGGGCGTCCGGGAGGGTCAGGAAGCCGAGGTCGTTCAGCGTCCAGCCGACCTCCAGCCCCGCCCCAAGCACGAGCAGCGCGAATCCCAGCGCCAGGAGGCCCGGACGGGGATGGGTGGGCGTAAGCACGCGGCGGGCGAAGGTGCCCCCCACCAGGAGCAGCGTGCCCAGCGCGGTCAGGAACCCCGCGGCGGCCAGGGCGGGGAGCACGGGGCGCGGCTCAGCCCACCCGGAAGACGGAATGCCCGCTCACCGGGTGCCCGTCGTCCGAGAGGATGTGCCAGACGATGAGGTAGGTGCCGGGTTTCAGGCCCGCGTGGAGGGGCAGCCGAACCAGGGCGGCCATCCCGGTCAACTTCGGCGCCGTGTCGGCCCGCAGCTCCGCGTCGTCCTTGCGCGCGAGGGCGGCAGTCGCGGTCTTCTCCGCGTCCGCCCCGGCGGGCAGCGGCACCACCTTGAAGGTCGAGAAGCGCAGGTTGATGGGCTCATCGAAGGTCAGCGTGACGGTTTTCGGGGCAGTCACCCGGGCATTCGCGGCGGGGACGACCGAGGTGACCTCGGTGTGGGCCAGCGCCGAGCCCAGCGTCAGGGCGGCGAGCAGGGGGAGCAGAAAGCGCATGGGGGTCCTTTCGGGAGGGGGAGGGCGCGGGGCCTCTCCCCCGTTCCCTCACTTGAGGGTGGTCTTGCTGGCGGGCGCCTTCTCGGGGTCGGTGTCGTCCCAGGCGACGACCGAGCCGTCCGCGTAGGTTTGGTACACCTTCCAGCTCAGCGTCCCGGCCCCCTCGGGGTTGCGGGCCTGGAAGAAGAAGCGGGCGTATTCCATGGGCGCGATGCGGCCCCGCCAGGTCACCTCCGTCACCAGCCCGGCGCTGTTGAGCGTGACCGTGCGGGTGAAGCCGGGCATAGCCTGGAAGCGGGTGATCGTGAGGCCCGCCGGGACGAGGAGGCGGACCTGGGTGGTGTCCACGTCCTTCTCGGTCGGGACGCCCAGGCGGTAGGTCTCGGAGGCGCTGGCCTTGCTCTCGGTCAGGCCCGTCTCGGTGCGGACGGTGGCGTGCGCGGCGGCGACGGGCAGCAGCAGGGCGAGAAACAGGGGCAGGGCGCGGCGGAATGGGGACATGGATTCTCCGGGAGGTGAACGGGAGGTCGGCGCCCCTGCGCAGGGGCGTCGCTCGGAACGTTGGATTGGCGCGGGACTTCAGGCCGTCGCGCGGGGTGGGGCGCGGGCATCCGCGTGGGCCACGAAGGCGTGCGCGGCGCGGGGCGCGGGAGACGGTCCATGCGCGGGCCGTCCCGCCGGATGGGGAATGGGCAGGGCCGGGTCGGGGGCGGTGGAGAAGGCCCCGGTCAGGCAGAACAGGCAGTGGGCGTCGTGGGCCGCGCCGGGGGAGGACCCGGGCGCGGGCGTCCTGCCCCCGCAGGAGCCCGTGTGGTGAGCCTGCGCGCCCATGGGCGGCGCGTCGGGGAGGGTCCTCAGCGGGTAAGCCAAACCCGCGACAAGCGCCAGCAGCGCGGCCAGCAGGCGCACGCCGCGGGTCCACCGCAGGAGGGGCACGGGGGCATTGTAGAGCGGGCGGGGACACGGCTCCCGGAGCCCCCATTCCATTCACCCTTCCTTTGGTGTCCAGAACACACCAAGGCACACAGGGGATA
>NZ_BFAG01000010.1 GCF_002897375.1 Deinococcus aerius
ACCGGGCGGGCGGTCAGGGTCGCCGTCAACGTGGCGCCGCTTCAGCTCGCCCAGCCGGACTTCGTGGACGTAGTGACGGCTGCGCTGAAAAGCACAGGGGTGTCCGCGGGCCAGCTTGAACTTGAACTCACGGAGGGGGCCCTGCTGCGGGATTCCCAGACGGTGCAGCAGACGCTGCGCACCCTCCAGCACCTGGGCCTGGCCCTGACCATCGACGACTTCGGGACGGGGTACTCGTCCTTGTCGTACCTGCGGGACCTGCCGATCAGCAGCATCAAGATCGACCGCTCCTTCGTGCGCGACCTGAGTGCGCCCCGCCGCGCTCCCCAGTACGCCCTCGCCCTGATCGAGGCGATCCTGACCGTGGCGCAGACGCTCGACCTCCAGGTGGTCGCGGAGGGGATCGAGACGCAGGCCCAGCTCGACGTGGTGCGCGACCTGGGCTGCCACGTGGGCCAGGGCTTCTACTGGTCCAGGCCCCTCCCTCCCCACGAGCTGGAGGCGCACCTGCGCCGGACCCCCGGACCCGGGCGTGCGGAGGCCGAGGAGCAGAGCGCTCGCCGGATCAATTAAGTTTTAATGAAGATCCAAACTCCCGAGCGTTGCATATATCTTGGGTCCACCCCTTTAGCTGATCTTTAATTACCCGCCCAGAGAAGCGGTGATCCTCACCGCCCAGGAGTTGAGTATGTTGCAAGTTCCGTTCACCGGACCCATCCCCGTCAAGCCCGCTCGGGTGGAGGAAGAAGCCCTGCTGAGCCGCATTTGCGTGCGCCCGCCGTATTTCGCCCTGCGCGAGATGGCGTTCGACGGCGAGACCTTCGCGGCCCAGGTGCGCGCGGAGGTGCCGCAGGGCGCCGAACTCGGCCCCATCCAGGGGGCGGACCTGAGCCGCCACGCGGCCATCGCCGGGCTGTGCCGGGCGGCGCTGGCGCAGGGGGACGACAAGCGGCGGTACTACCTCGCCCAGCAGGCCTGGTACGAGGGCCACCCGAGTGACGCGCCGTACGGCTCGCCGGTCACGCTGCGCGCCTCGTTGGCCGACCTCTCCAAGCGGTCGGCGCGCGCCTCCATCGAGGCGACGGCCCAGGGGGCGCCGCTCGCGCGTCTGGAGGTCGAGTACACGGTCCTCACCGAGGCCGCCTTCGAGCGGCTTTTTCAATCGCGCCGCAGGCTGACCCCCGAGAGCGGGGCCATGGCCGCCCTGCCGCCCGGCCACATCGAGCGGCGCGGCGCGACCCTCACCCGCGCCCTGGATCACGTGCCCGCCGAGGCCTGCGCCGGGCACTTCGAACACTACCCCGCCATGCCCGTCGCCATCCTGATGGGGCAACTCGCCCAGCTCGCGGGGATGGGCCTGGGTGACGGGCCGGTGCCCTACCGGGTGGTTCGCGGCCGCGTCGAGGCCCAGGACTTCTGCTGGGCCGGGGAGCCCGCCCGGTTTGAAGTCACCCCCACCGCAGGGGACGGGGGGCTTCACACCTTCCGCTGCGCCGCCCACGCGAGCGGGCGCCTCACGGGCAGCATGGACCTCACCCTCCAGCCGGTGGAACTGGCCGCCCAGGGGTGATGTCGGGCAGCCGGGCGAGCCTCCTGGCGCGGGGCCCAGCCTGGGGAAGGAGAGGGACGGCGGACCCGTCCAAATGGTCCTGGCGGGGAATGCCCAGCTTCCTCGGCAAAGCTTGCCGGACCCCGGGACGCTGGGCCACTTCGGCGCGGGCCGGTGCCTGTTCATCCACAGCCCCGGGGCAGGTGGCCCTGCTGCCCCGGGCCTGAAGTGGCGGGCGGCGCCGCGGGTCCGGCGGAGGGCCTCCTGGCGTGGGGCGCAAAAAGGTCGTCATGCTGAGGGCCAGCGAAACCAGCGCCAACCCCGCCTCCATCGTGGAGCAGAACCTCTGGAAGGGCATGGCGCAGAAGGCGAGCACCTACGGCCCGCAGTCGCTCGCCCCCGAACTGCTCAAGGACATGCTGACCGGCCAGACGCGGGTGAACCGACCCGCCGACGCCATGTTCCTGACCAACATCGTGAAGCAGGCCAGCGTAGCGGCGGATGTGGCGGGGGCGAACGTGCTGGCGACGCGGCCCGACTCCATCCCGACCCTGAAGACGATCACGGTGCCGACCCTGATCATCGAGGGGCTGGAGGACACGGTGTATCCGCCGGAATTTAGCCTGAAGATGGGGCAGAACATCCCGGGAAGCAAGCTGGTCATCATCCCGGGGGCGGCGCACGCGGCGATCTTCGAGAAGGCGAGCGCCGCCAACGCCGCGATCCTGAGCTGGGCGCGCGCCAACAACCTCCGCTGAGGCTGCCCGCATGTTCCTTTCCGGCCAGGGCAAGAGTTCAGGGCGTCCCGTAACAGGCCGGGAGGGGCATTCGGACGCCGAGCTGCTGTGTGCCCTCCCCCGGGGAGACCCCCGTGCCCTGAGGGAACTGCACCGCCGGTACGCCCCCTCCCTGTATGCCCTCGCCCGCCGCGCGGGGCACCACGACCCGGAGCCGCACGTCCAGGAGGCGTTTTTGCTCATCGCGCGTCGCGCCGACTGCCATGCCCGCACCGCCCTGGAGGCGCGCACCTGGATCATGGCGGTGGCGCGGCGGGCACTCGTGGGAACCGGGAGTCAGGCCTGAAGCATTGGACGGAAAAGCGTCCCGACACCGGGAAAATTCCTCGCCCCGGGAGAGCTTCTTCCCTCCGGGGGGCCTTGGTCAAGCAGCGGGTAGGGCTCTTCCCGAGTCCATGCTCAAGACGTGGGGGCGGGGCCGTTCAACTGGCCCCGCCCCCTTTTCCTCCTCCTACCTCTGCCCGGTCATCTCGGCGCGGGCCTGTTCCTGGAGGGGGCGCCAGGCAACCTTGCCCGTCGCGCCGCGCGGCAGGCTCTCCACGAAGCGGTAGTCGCGGGGCACCTTGTAGGTCGCCATCTGGGTCCGCGCCCAGGCCTCGATCTCCTCCCCGGTCGCGCTCTGCCCCGGCTTCAGGACGATGAGCGCCCGGGCGCGCTCGCCGGTGCGCTCGTCGGGCACGGCGATCACGCAGGCCTCCTGCACGGCGGGGTGGCCGTGGAGGGTGTTCTCGACCTCGGCGGGCCAGACCTTCATGCCCGAGACGTTCACCATGCGCTTGAGGCGGTCGGTGAAGAAGAAGTACCCCTCCTCGTCCCGGTAGCCCAGGTCCCCGGTGCGGAAGAAGCGCTTGCCGCCGATCTCGGTAAAGGCCTCCTCGGTCGCCTCGGGGCGGTTCCAGTAGCCCTGCATGACCTGCGGGCCGTGAATCACGATCTCGCCGACGCCCCCCGCCGGGAGTTCCTCCCCGGTGTCGAGGTCCACCACCCGCGCGTCCACGTCGAAGAGCGGGATGCCCAGGCACTGGAGTTTCTGGCGGCCCTTGGGGTTGGTGTGCGTCTGCGCCATCGTCTCGGTCAGGCCGTACCCCTCGATGAAGGTGATGCCCGTCAGGTCGAGCAGCCGCTGCCCGATGGCGGCAGGCAGCGAGGCCCCGCCGCCCGTGATGTCGCGCACGCTGCTCAAATCCTCCGGCCTGAAGTGGGGGGAGGCCATCAGGTCGATCACCATCGTGGCGGTGTTCGTCCAGCGGACCACCCCGTGCCGCCGGATGAGTTCCCGCGCCACGTCCCGGTCCCAGCGGGCCATGACGACGATCTTGGCGCCGCCGTTGATGGGCGCGAGCAGGCTGTTCACGAAGCCGGTCACGTGGAAGAAGGGCAGGGTGGCGAGGAACACGTCCTCCACCGTGCCGTCCACCCACACGCCCGCCCCGAAGACGTTGGCCTGCACGCTCCCGTGGGTGTGCATGGCCCCCTTGGGCAGCCCGGTCGTGCCGCTCGTATAGGGGAGCACGGCGAGGTCGTCGGCGCCCACCTCGGCGGCGGGGGCGGGGTGGTGATTCAGGGCGTCCTCCAGGGTGGTGTCCCCCTCCCGCACCTCGGGGTTCACGTCCAGCCCCTCGGGAAGGGGCACGCCCGCCCGCCCCGCGTCGGTGCCCCGCATGATGTTCGCCACGACAGCATGTTCGAGGCCCCCCTGCTTGGCCCGCTCGTACAGCTCGGCACCGACCACCCCGACCTTGACCCCCGCGTCCCCCAGGAAGTAGGCGAACTCGCGGGCCTGGAGCATGGGGGCGAGCGGCACCACGACCCCGCCGAGCTGCCAGACCGCGTGGGCGGCCACGGCCCAGGCGGGGCTGTTCTGGAGCCACACCGCCACACGGTCGCCCTTGCCCACCCCCTGCTCGGCGAGGTGCCCGGCCAGCCGCTCGGCCCCCTCGCGCAGCTCGCGGTACGTCATCTCGCGGCCGTAGAACCACAGGGCCACCTTGTCGGGGTACCGCTCGGCGGACACGCGCAGGTTGTGCATCAGGCTGGTGCGGGGAATCGTCAGGCTGCGCGGCTTGCCCTCGGGCCAGTAGTGCCCCACGCTGCGGGTGGCGGGCGGGGCGGGACGGGGCGGTTCGGTGGGGTGATCCTGGGTCATGGAAGCCTCCGGGAGGAGTGGGGGAGAGCGGGCTGCGCCACCCACGGCAAGGGCGCGGCGGCGGGGACTGGAATGAAATGTGAACAGAGTCTAAGGCAAAACCCCGCTCCGGCGCATGTCCCCCGCTACTCGTCACGTGACGAGCAGGGGCGGGCGGGGTGCTAGCTTGACCCGCACAGGCTACCCGTCCCCTTTCCCGGAGGTTTCCCATGCTTCCCGACCACGAAACCCTCTTCACCATCGAGGCCACGCCCGTCAAGTTCGGTCCCGGCGCCGCCGCCGACGCGGGCTGGGAGGCCGCCCGGCTCGGTATCCGGCGGGCGTTCGTGGCCCTCGACCCGGCGCTGGCGGGGGGCGAGGCGGCGCGGGGCGTGCTGGACAGCCTGCGGGCTTCCGGGATTGATCCCGTCGTCTACACCGACATCCGGGTAGAACCCGACCTCGGCAGCCTGGAGCGGGCTGCGACCGCCGCGCGGGGGGCGGGGGTGGACGGTTTCGTGGCCCTGGGCGGCGGTTCCACCATCGACACGGCGAAGGTCGCCAACCTGCTGTGCACCCACGGCGGCGGCGTGATGGACTACGTGAACCCGCCGGTCGGTGGCGGTCGCCCCCTCCCCGGCCCGCTGCGGCCCCTCCTTGCCATCCCGACGACCGCGGGCTCGGGGTCGGAGGCGACCACGGTGGCGATCCTCGACCTGCCCGAACTGGGGGTCAAGAGCGGGATCAGCCACCGTTACCTGCGCCCCGCCCAGGCCATCGTGGACCCCGAGCTGACGCGCACCGCGCCGGGCCCCGTGATCGCCTCGGCGGGCCTGGACGTGGTGTGCCACGCCGCCGAGAGCCTGCTGAGCCGTCCCTACACCACCCGCCCGCGCCCCGCCTCGCCCGATACGCGGCCCCCCTACCAGGGGAGCAACCCGGTGGCGGACCTGTGGTCAGCGCAGGCGCTGCGCTACGGCGGCCAGTATCTGCGCCGGGCGGTGCGCGACCCGGACGACGTGGAGGCGCGCGGCTTCATGATGCTCTCGGCGACGATGGCGGGGGTGGGCTTCGGCTCGGCGGGGGTGCATATCCCGCACGCCTGCGCGTACCCCATCGCGGGGTTGCGTCACACCTATCACGCCCCCGGCTACCCGGAGGACCACGCCTTCGTGCCCCACGGCTTCAGCGTGATCGTGACCGCCCCCGCCGCCTTCCGCTTTACCTTTGGGGCCGATCCCGCCAAGCACGTGTACGCGGCCAGCCTCCTCACCGGGCAGGAGTACGAGCCGGACGACGCGGACGCCCTCCCGAACGCCCTCCTCGACCTGATGCGCGATGTGGAGGCCCCGAGCGGGGTGGCCGAACTCGGTTACGGGGAGGCCGACCTCCCCGCCCTCGTGGCCGGAGCCCTCAAGCAGCAGCGCCTCCTGGCCGTCGCGCCGAGGATGCCGACGGCGGAAGACCTGGAGGGCATCCTGCGGGCGTCCCTGCACAACGGGGAGGGATAAAGCTTTCCTGGGGAGGAGGGGAGGGGATTCTTGCCCAGGCCGGTCCCCGGGCGCGTTCAATAGGCGGGAGGTACGCCATGAACGACAACGACGACCGCCAGGATCATCCGCAGGAGGACACGGGCACCCCGACCGAGCACGGCCGCTGGACCCCCGAGGTCTCGGAGGCGGCCGACCGCGAGATGCGCGAGCTGCTCCGCGAGGACCCCGGAACCGAGCCCGCGACGGAGGGGGTGGACAAGTCCGACCTCAGCCTGCCGAGGGAACGGAGGCCTGTGGATCACTGACCGTGGGGAGTTCACCCAGAATGTATCCCCCCGCCACCTCCCGGTAACGCCGCACCTGCTCCCCCGCCCACGCCGCGTCCTTCCCGAGTTCCTCGGCGAGGAGGGCGGCGGCGCGCGGGGCGGCCTCGATGCTCGCCCGGGCGTTCAGCAGCAGGGCGCGGGTGCGCCGGGCGAGCAGGTCCTCGACGGTGCGTGCCCCCTCACAGCGGATGCCCCAGCGCAGTTCGGCCTCGGTGTAGGGCAACTCGGGGTGGAGGAGCCGGTCGGCGCCGGGCAAGGCCTGTACCCGCTCGGCGTCGCTGCCGTAGACCTTCCAGTGGTCGGGGCGCTCCTCCCGCGACCAGCCATGCAGGTGCAGGCCGGGCGTCACGCTCAGGCGCTCCGGCAGACCCGCCAGCCGCTCGGCCCGGTCCACGGTGTCCTCCCCCATGCGGCGGTAGGTCGTCCACTTGCCGCCCGTGAGGGTGATCAGGCCGCCCGGCGAGACCCGGATCACGTGGTCGCGCGAGAGGGCCGCCGTCGAGCCCACCCCGTCGGTCTTCTCGTTCTTCACCAGGGGCCGCAGCCCGGCGAACACGCTGCGGACATCCGCCCGGGTGGGGGCGGGGTCCAGGTAGCGCCCGGCGGTGCTCAGGATGAACGCGATCTCCTCCTCCAGCGGGCGAGGGTCGGGGCTGGCCTCGGGGACCGGCGTGTCGGTCGTGCCGATCACCACATGGTCGTGCCAGGGCACCGCGAACAGCACCCGCCCGTCGTCCGTGCGCGGAATCATGATCGCGCTGTCGCCCGGCAGGAAACGGCGGTCCACCACGACGTGCGCCCCCTGGCTGGGGGAGAGCATGGGCTTTACCCCGGGGTCCTCCATCCGCCGGATCTCGTCCACCCACACACCCGTCGCGTTCACCACCGCCCGCGCCCGCACCTCGTACTCGCCGCCCGTCTCGGCGTCGTGGAAGCGGGCGCCCACCACCTTGCCGTCCTCCTTCAACAGCCCGGTCACCGGCGCGTAGTTCAGGGCCACGCCGCCGTGATCCTCCAGGGTCCGCAGCAGGGTGACCGCGAGCCGCGCGTCGTCGAACTGGCCGTCGAAGTAGAGGATGCCGCCCTTGAGTCCCTCCGTCTGGAGGGTGGGGGTGCGCTCCAGCGCGGCGTCCCGGCCCAGGTACTTGCTGGTCCCCAGGTTGAGCCGCCCGGCGAGGAGGTCGTACAGCTTCAGGCCCACCCCGTAGTACGGCCCGGCCCACCAGTCGTAGGCGGGCACCACGAAGCCCAGGTCGCGGACGAGGTGGGGGGCGTTGCGCCGCAGCAGCCCGCGCTCGCGCAGCGCCTCGCGCACCAGCGACACGTTGCCCTGCGCCAGGTACCGCACGCCCCCGTGCACGAGCTTCGTCGAGCGGCTGCTCGTGCCCGCCGCGTAGTCGCGCCCCTCCAGCAGCAGCGTCCGGTGCCCCCGCGAGGCGGCCTCCACGGCGGTGCCCAGCCCCGAGGCTCCCCCCCCGATCACGAGGACATCCCAGGTGGTGGGGGCGGTGGCGGCGACGAGGGCGGCGGGGCGGGGGTCCTGGGGCATGGGGGTCCTTTCGGGGGGAGGGGGTCAACGTGGGGGGCGGTGGCAATCATCCGGACGCCCCCGGGTTTCAACGTTTATAGGCGAAAATGTACTCGGTGCGCAGCTGCTGCACGAACCGCCCGGAAGGATCGAGGGCCAGGAGGGAGCGCCGCACGTCCGCCTCGAAGGCGTCCGCGTGCTCACCCAGCAGGGCCCGGCTGGCAAACGAGGTCGAGAAGAGTTCGCCCACGATGGTGTCCACCTCCACCTCACGCGACCAGCGGTGTTCTCCCGCCGTGACGTCCACGAGCCGTGAACGGGAGAGGGCCCGACGTTCGGCGCCTTCCTCGGCCATGAACGGGCCGGTTCGGGTCCGCCGCCGTGGTCCGAGCCAGCGAACGAGACTCTCCCGCACGGCGCGTTCCCAGGCGTCTGTCCCGGTCCAGATGCCCCCCGGATGGCCCAGGATCGCCACGCCGCCACTGGACAGCAGGTCGTAGGCCTTGCCCAGCACCTCGTCCTGGCGCATCCAGTGAAACGCGTTGCCCAGGGTCACCAGGCGGAAATGCCCCAGCTCCCCGGAGATGGCCTCGGCGGGCAGGCAAAGCCACCGGATGTTGGCGATCCCCGCGCGGGCACTCTGCCGCCCCGCCTCGGCGATCATCTCGGGGCTGACGTCGAGCCCGACCACTTCCTCAAAATTCGCGTGCAGCGGGCGGGCCACCTCGCCGGTGCCGCATCCGAGGTCGAGCAGCCGCCCGCTGCCGTCCAGGGTGAAGGCGGCCCGCAGGTGCCCGAGCACCGCGTCCGGGTAGCCGGGGCGGTAACGGGCATAGTACGGGGCAGTGCCCGCGAACAGATCGCTCATTTCGAGTTGAGCCTACCCCGGCATGACCCCGGCAGGGGCTTCAGCTCCCGACCGTTTCCCCCTCCTCCCACGCCCGGCTGCGCTCCACCGCCCGGCGCCAGCGGTGCAGCCGCTCCCCACGCTCGGCCTCTTCCATCCGGGGCTCGAAGACGCGGTCCACCTGCCAGCGGCGGGTAATGTCCCCGGTGTCCTGCCAGTAGCCCACCGCCAGCCCGGCCAGCGAGGCGGCCCCCAGCGCGGTCGTCTCGGTCACCCGGGGCCGCACGACGGGCAAGCCCAGCAGGTCGGCCTGGAACTGCATCAGGAGGTTGTTCGTACTCGCGCCGCCGTCCACCCGCAGCTCGCGCAGGGGCGCGTGGCTGTCCTGCCCCATCGCGGCGAGGAGATCGGCCGACTGGTAGGCGATGGATTCGAGCGCCGCGCGGGCGATGTGCGCCGCCGTCGTGCCCCGCGTCATCCCGACCAGCGTGCCCCGCGCGTAGGGGTCCCAGTACGGCGCCCCCAGCCCCACGAAGGCGGGCACCAGGACCACCCCCCCCGAGGACGGCACGCTCGTCGCCAGCGCCTCGACCTCGCCGCTCTCGCGGATGATGCCCAGCCCGTCGCGCAGCCACTGCACGACCGCGCCCGCCACGAAGACGCTGCCCTCCAGCGCGTAGGTCCGCTCGCCGCCCAGTTGCCAGGCGACCGTGGTGAGCAGCCGGTTGGCGCTGGGGACCGCCCCCGGCCCCGTATTCATCAGCATGAAGCAGCCGGTGCCGTAGGTGTTCTTCGCCATACCCGGCGTCAGGCACGCCTGCCCGAAGGTCGCCGCCTGCTGGTCCCCCGCGATCCCCGCGATGGGGATGCGGGCGCCGAACAGCCCCTCGGCGGTCGTCCCGTACACCTCGCTGCTGCTCCTCACCTCCGGCAGCAGGGCGCGCGGCACGTCCAGCAGGCCCAGCAGCTCGTCGTCCCAGTCCCCGGTGTGGATGTTGTACAGCAGCGTGCGGCTGGCATTCGTCGCGTCGGTGAGGTGCAGCTCCCCGCCGGTCAGGTGGTACACCAGCCACGAGTCCACAGTGCCGAAGGCGAGGTCGCCCCGCTCGGCCCGCGCGCGCGCCCCCTCCACGTGGTCCAGAATCCAGCGCACCTTCGTCCCGCTGAAGTAGGCGTCGAGGAGGAGGCCGGTCTTCTCCCGGAAGGTGTTCTCGTGCCCCCGCGCCCGCAGCTCCTCGCACAGGCCAGCGGTGCGGCGGTCCTGCCACACGATGGCGGGATAGACCGGCTCGCCCGTGCGGCGGTCCCACACGATCACCGTCTCGCGCTGGTTGGTGATGCCGATGGCGGCAATGTCAGCGGCTCGCAGCCCCGCCCGGGTCATCGCCTCCTGGGCCACGCCGCTCTGGGTACTCCAGATTTCCAGCGGGTCGTGTTCCACCCAGCCCGGGCGCGGGAAACGCTGCGTAAACTCCTTCTGCGCGGCGGAGCGCACCCCGCCCTCCCGGTCAAACACGATGGCGCGGCTGCTCGTGGTGCCCTGGTCCAGGGCGAGGATGTACTGGGACATGGCGACTCCTTCTGCCAGGAGTCTAAAAGGGAAAGAGGTTTGGGGGTGCGGCAACAGAAGAGCGGTGGACGGGCTCCCGCTCCCATCCACCGCCCCACGACGGGTTGCGCTCAGTCGTCCGAACTCGTGCCCGCGCTGCTGCCGCTCAGGCCGGCGGCGCCCATCATCTGCTGGCTCTCAGCGTAGGCCTCGGGCAGGGGAGGGGCGAGCTGGGGTTCCTGGCCCCTGGGCTGGGCGGCGACCACACGGAATTCCCCCAGGCCGTCGAGCGAGGGGCCCTGGGTGAAGCGGCCCATGGGGGGCTGCACGCCCTCGATCCCGGTGAAGACGTAGTCGTAGCTCACCTCGCGCAGCTCCTCCTGCACCGGGAAGGAGTTGGGGATGGGCAGCGTGCCCGGGTGCCCGCCGAGTTCCTCGATCACGGCGAGCCACTGCTGCTGGTGCATGGTGTCGCGGGCGATCAGGAAGCGCAGCATGTCCTTCATGCCGGGGTCGTCGGTGAGTTCGAAGAGGCGGCAGGCGAGCGCGCGGCCCGTCGCCTCGGCGGTCACGTTGGAGTACATGTCGGCGGCGATGTTGCCGCTCGCGTACACGTGCGAGCCGTCGAAGGGCACCCCGTTCGCGTCGGCGGCCAGGGCGGCCAGGCCCGCCGAGAGGTACTGCCGGGGGTCGCCCCCGCCCATCACGGCCTCGACCAGAGGATTGGCCCGCGCGGCGGCCTCCTGCACCGCGCCCGGCGCCCCCTCCAGGTTCATCGCCACGGCGGTCGCCAGCATCTCGATGTGGGCGATCTCCTCGGTGCCGGTCGCCAGCAGCATGTCGCGGTACTTCTTGGGGCCGCGCGACCCGAACGCCTGGAAGAGGTACTGGAGACACACCCGTATCTCGCCCTCGACCCCGCCGATGGCCTGCTGGAGCGCCCGCGCGAAGCGGGGATCGGGAGTTTCGACACGCACGGGATACTGGAGCTTGCCGTCGTAATAGAACATCTTTCCCCTCCTGGTCCTGCAAAATCGGGCTCTGCCGCATTGGAACACCCGGGCCGGGCCAGGCTGTGAGCGCCGCCTTGAGTGGGGCGTAGCCAAGGCTTCATGCCCTGCCCCTTTTGTCTGGGCGACGCTTTACCCCGGCCTCATGGGTGCCCCGGCGGTCACCTTGAGGAAGCGTTGACCCTCTCCGGGCTTTACCCGAGTCGCGTCAAACTCACCCCCCAGGCCCGAAAGACTCTGCTCGGAGGCGGACATGGTGAAACTCAAACCCCTGAACGAGCAGGTCATGGTGATCACCGGCGCGTCGAGCGGGATCGGGCTCACGACCGCGCGGATGGCGGCCAAGGGGGGCGCCCGGCTGGTCCTCGCCGCCCGCAGCGAGGAGGCCCTGCGCCAGCTCACCCGGGAGATCGGGAGATCGTGGACGGGGGCGGGGAGGCGACCTACGCCGTCACCGATGTGAGCCGGGAGGAGGACGTGCGGCGCCTGGCGGACCTGGCGCTCTCGACCTTCGGCACCTTCGACACCTGGGTGAACAACGCGGGCGTGGGCCTGTACGGCACCCTGGAGGAGCTGGAGGTGGGGGACATGCGCCGCCTCTTCGAGGTCAACTTCTGGGGCGTGGTGTACGGCTCGCGGGTGGCGGCGGCGTACCTGAAGGGACCCGGCGGCGCGCTCATCAACATGGGGAGCGTCGCCTCCGAGCAGACCATCCCGCTCCAGGCGCTGTACTCCGCGACCAAGCACGCCGTCAAGGCCTTCACCGACGGCCTGCGGATGGAATTGGAACACGAGGGAGCGCCCGTCGCCGTCACGCTGATCAAGCCGGGACCCATCGACACCCCCTTCCCGCTGAACGCCCGCAACTACCTGAACGCCGAGCCGCAGCACGTGCCGCCCGTGTACGCCCCCGAGACGGTCGCCCGGGCGGTCCTGCGGGCCGCGACCACCCCGACCCGCGAACTCTTCGTGGGCGGCGGTGGCCGCGGCATGGCCGCCTTTGGCGAGTTTGCCCCGGGCATGACCGAGCGGGGCATGGCCGCCACCGTCATCTCCCGGACCCACAGCGACAAGCCCCCGCTGCCCCGCGAGCGCAACGCCCTCGACCACCCCTCGGAGCGCCTCGCTGAACGCGGGGATTACCCCGGACAGGTGCGGGAGACGAGTGCCTACACTGCCGCGGCGTCGCGCTTCGGGCAGATCGGGGCAGGCCTGCTCGTGGCGGGCCTGGCCGCCGCCCTGTGGCGCCTCTCGCGGCGGCCCTGAGGGCGGGGAAAGTCTCTTAACGTTCTTTTTATGAATATGGCGGAATCTGCCGTTGGCCCCGGCCACCCCTTAGCATTTCGGGATAGGCCCGGCGTGATTCCAGACTCCCCCGTTTCCCCCCAGCTCGACCCGGCGGCGCTGCTCGACGGCCTGCCGGACCCCTTCTTCGCGGTGGACGGGGGGTGGCGCTTCACGCTGGTCAACCGCCGCGCGGCGGCGCTCCTGGGGGTCACGCCCGCCGACCTGCTGGGGCGCGTCCTGTGGGACTGCTTTTCCGGGGCGCCGGAGACCGAGTACCGCCGGGTGATGCAGACGCGCCAGGGCTGCCAGTTCGACCTGCACGACCCGGCGCTGGGCCTGTGGCTGGAGGTGCGGGCCTTTCCCCACGCGGACGGCATCGCGGTCCATTTCCGCGACGTCACCGACCGCCGGCTGCTCGATGAGCGCCGCGAGGCCCTGCTCCTCGCCACCCAGGCGCTGGCCGGGGCGGGCAGTGTGGCGGAGGCCGCCGGGGTCGTCTTCGGGACCGCGGGGCGCGTGCTGGGGGCGTCGGGCGGCACCCTCTGGCAACTGAACGGCGAGAGGCTGGAACCCTGGGAGGGGGAGGAGGCCCCCCTGCCCGTGGGCGCCGCCTCGCCGGTCGCGCGGGCCCTGCACGAGCCGGAGGGCGTCTTCCTGCGGGAGCGGGACCTGCTGGACGCCTGGCCGGCGGGGCCGGACCTTCCCCGCGCGTTCGCCGCCCTGCCGCTGGGGACGGGCGGGGAGACGATCGGGGTGCTGGCGCTGCGGTTTGGGACCGACCGCGTCCTCGGCGAGTGGGAGCGGGACTTCCTGCGCTCGCTCGCGGCGGGGCTCGCGCACGCCCTGGGGCGGACCAGGATGGCCGCGGCGAACGCGCGCGCCCTCGCCGCCCTGGACCGGGAGCGGGCGCGGCTGCACGCCATCCTCGACCAGATGCCCGCCGCGATCTGGATCGCTGAGGTGCCGGGGGGCCGCATCGTCGCCGGAAACCGGGCCGTCGAGGGCGTGCTGCGGATCCCCTACCGCCCCAGCCGGAACGTCGAGGAGTACGCCGAGTACGTGGGGTTTCACCCGGATGGGCGCCGCTACGAGGGCCACGAGTGGCCGCTCGCCCGCACGGTCCTCACCGGCGAGCGGGTGGGGGGCGAGGAGATCGAGATGGAGCGCGGCGACGGCACCCGCGGCTTTGTGCGCTACGCCTCGGCCCTGATTGAGGACGGGGGGGACGGCGGCCCCGCGCTCGCGGTCGTGACCGGCGTGGACGTGACCGAGCTGCGCGAGCTGAGCGCCCGGCTGGAGGAGCGGGTGGAGGCCCGCACCCGCGAACTCCGGGCGCGCATGGGCGAGCTGGCCGCCGAGACCGCCGCCCTCCAGGCCTTTGCGAGCTTCACCGAGCTGGCCGGCCACGAGACCGACCCCGCGGTCCTGACCCAGGCGGCGGCGGGGGTGCTGCACCGCGCGCTGGGCGAGGGCAGCACCGGCTACTACGAGCGGGGGGGCGAGCTGTGGCGGCAGACGGCCTGGGACGGGGACATGGAGGAGGGGACCCTCCTCGCCGCCCAGGCGGGCTTTCCGGCGGACATGCCGCTCCTCGCGGGACCCGCCGCCTCGCGGGGGCCGCTCTTCGTGGAGGACTGGCGGGCCTCGGACCACGTGCTGGCCCCCCTCGCGCCCGAGTACGGGGCCGTCGCAATCTACCCGGTCACCGTGCAGGGGGAGACCGTGGGGCTGCTCGCGGCGGGCCTGCGCGAGAAGACCCGCTGGGGCGAGCGCGACCGGGCGGTCTTCCGGGCGGTGGGCCGCGCCCTGAGCCTCGCGGCCGAGCGGGCCCACCTCACGCGGGTGCTGCACCTCCAGAAGGAGGCGCTGGAGGCGCGGGGCAGCGTGCTGGAGGCGTTCGCCGAACTCGGGCGCGACCTGAGCCTGCACCGCGATCCGCTCGACCTGGTGCGCCGCGCCCAGGAGATCCTGCGCGGCATCCTGCCCGAGGGCTACCTGGTGTATGCCGAGCCCGAGGGGGACCGCTGGCGGTTCCGGGTGCAGGTGGGCGACCTGGGCAGCCCGGCGCTGCGGGCGGCGGTGGAGGCGGGGCTGCCCTTCGAGGAGACCCGCAACCTCTCCACGCCCTGGCACACCCGCCAGCCGCTCTACCAGGACCGCTACGACGTGAACACGGACGGGCTGGAGGACCTCACCACGCACGTCACCACGACCGCCAGCCTGCCCGTCCTCGTCAACGGCGAGCCGCGCGGGGTGCTGGCCGTCGCCCTCTTCGAGTCCCGGCCGTGGCAGGACACCGACCGGATGATCCTGGAGACGGTGGTGCGCAGCCTGGGCCTCGCGCTGGAGCGCGCCGAGGCGGCGCGGGCCCTGGCGGGCAAGCAGGCGCAACTGGAGGCGGCCAACCGCGACCTGGAGGCCTTCGCCTCCAGCGCCTCGCACGACCTGCGCGCCCCGGTGCGGCACATCGCCAGCTTCGCGGGCCTGCTGCGCCGGGCCGTCGCCGGGGACCCCCGCGCCGCCCGCTACGCGCAGATCATCGAGGAGAGCGCCCGGCGCATGGCGGCCCTGATCGACAGCCTGCTCGCCTTTGCCCGGCTGGGGTCGGCCGAGCTCCACAAGAGCGAGGTGGCGCTGGCCGAAGTGGTGGAGGCCGTGCGGCAGGAACTCTTCCCCGAGCTCAGCGGGCGGCGGGTCGAGTGGCGGGTGGGCGAACTCCCGGTCGTGCGCGGCGACCCCACCCTGCTGCGTCAGGTCCTGCAAAACCTGCTCGGCAACGCCGTGAAGTATTCCCGGACCCGCGAGGTCGCCGTGGTCGAGGTCTGGGCCGAGCGGGCGGGCGCCGAACACGTCCTGCACGTGCGCGACAACGGGGTGGGCTTTGACCCCGGCCACGCCGGGCAGGTGTTCGAGGTCTTTCGCCGTTTGCACAGCCCCCAGGAGTTCGAGGGCGACGGCGTGGGGCTGGCGAGCGTCCAGCGCATCGTGACCCGGCACGGGGGGCGGGTCTGGGCCGAGGGGGAACCCGGCCGGGGGGCGACCTTCTCCTTCAGCCTGCCCGCTGAACCCTGAACCGCCCGGGCGCCGCCGTGAAAAATCCGGCGATGCCCCCACCGGGGGATTGCTAGACTGGCGGTCATATGCAGACCCCGCCCTCCCGCGCCCCCAACGCGGATCAAATCGACCTCCGGCAGGTGTTCGGAACACTGCGCCGCTACGCGCCCTGGCTGCTCCTCACCCCGGCGCTGGCGGCGGGCGGGGCGTACCTGCTCTCGCGCCAGCAGCCGCCCGTGTACGAGGCCAGCGCGAGCGTGATCGCGGTCGACAACGACGCCCAGAACTCGCTCATCAACAACACGCTCGTCACGGCGCCGCCGCTGCCCCAGGGCGCGGTCGAGCAGGTCATGCACAGCCGCAGCGTCCTGAACAGCGTGGTGGGCCGCCTGCAAAAGACGGACCTCGACCCGGCGCTCGTGCGCGGCATCGCCCGCGACCTCACCGAGGAACTCGCCGACAACGCCTTCACGCGCTTCAAGGTGCGCGCCCGCCTCGATCCCCAGCAGCGCGGCGTGTACGAGCTGCGCGCCCGCGCCGAGACGCCCCAGGCCGCCCAGCGGCTCGCCGAGGCCGGGGTCGAGTCGCTCATCGCCTGGGACAACAACCGGGCCAAGCAGGGCGTGATTCGCTCGCGCCAGAGCCTGCAAGAGCAGCTCGCGGACCTCACCGCCCGCATCGCGGCCACCCCGCCCAGCAGCCTGGAGCGCCAGAGCCTGATCGCCGCGCGCGGGCAGGTGCTGCAAAACCTCTCGCAGATGGCGGTGCTGGAGACGGCGGCGAGCGGTACCCTCGTGCTCGTCGCCGAGCCGGTCGCCCCCCGCGCCCCGGTCTCCCCGCGCCCGCTGCGCAACGCGGCGCTCGCGGGGCTGCTGGCGCTCTTCCTGAGCGCGGCGGGCGCGCTGCTGAGTGACAGCCTGCGCCGCCGGGTCAACGGCCCCGAGGACCTGCTGCCGCTGGGCCTGCCGCTGCTGGGCCAACTCCCGCTGCTGCGGCGCAAGAACCTGGGGCAGGGCTTCGTGGCGGCCAGCCACAGCGGGCCGCTGTACGAGAGCGTGGGCTTCCTGCGCATCAACGTGCAGTCGCTCCTCCAGGAGGGCAAGCACCGCCGCCTGGTGGTCTCCAGCGCCTACCCGGGCGAGGGCAAGAGTTCGGTGACGGCGGCCCTCGCCGAGAGCCTGGGGGCGAGCGGATTGAGGGTACTCGTGGTCGACGCCGACCTGCGCCGCCCCACCCAGCTCAAGGTCTGGTCGCCCGACCGCCTGGCGACCCACCCCCTGCCCGGCACCGACCCCGCCCTGCCCCCCGCCACGACCGTCTCGGAGATGTTCCTGCGCCCCGAGGCGGCCCACGCCACCCGCGTCTCGCCCCACGTGGACCTGCTGCCCGCCGGAACGCCCGCCCGCGGCGGCCTGCCGGGCATCCTGAACCAGGCGACCTTTCGCGCCCTCCTCGACCGCTGGGCCCAGGGCTACGACTACGTGCTCATCGACTCGCCCCCCATGCTCTCGCTGCCCGACACCCTGGCGGTCGCCCCCTCGACCGACGGCGTCCTGCTCGTCGTCGAGGGCGCCAAGACCCGCCTCGCCGACGTGGAGCGCACCCTGGAAAACGCCCGGGTCGCCAACGTCCGGGTGCTGGGCATTGTGGTCAACAAACTCGCGCGGGTGGGCAGCGCGTACTACAGCTACGGCTACGGGAGCGAGCAGGCGAGCCCCCCGGCCAACCCCAACTTGCGGGCCACCCGCGTTTAACCGGCCACCGGTGGGAGGCGGCGCGGCTTTGGCGAAGGTCGGCCCGTGCTCCCTCGACCCGGCAGGGGGACGGGCCGACGTGACTCCGAACTGCCGTGCAGAGGACCTTCTCATCGCCGGTGAACAGGGCAAGCCCCCACGAGTTCACGCGGCGGGTCAGGGGGCAGAGCGCGGCCAGGCCACCCCGGGGGCGACACTTCCGGTCCGGGGGTACGTGTGCCGGGGCGGTCTGCCCAGCAACGGGAGGGGTGATCAGGGCGCAGCTCGGACATCCCTTCAGGCCAGCTTCCAATAACGATTCCGGGCCAGAGGATGAACGCGCCCAGGGGCACACCTTCCAGCGCTCAACCGTTGACTTCAGCCCTCCAGCTTTGACTGGAGGGTTGCTGCATTGGGCGGCGGGTGAACAAGAGTCGCCCCCTCTTTTTCTCGGCAAAAGGCCGCGGCGCCAAGCTCCCGACGGCTTGACGCTATGCATACCCCGCCCTACAATTCATCAAGATTCGGTTAAATCAGCTCCCGTGAGGGCTCGGACCGACCCGCCCCTGTGAGAAGCGAGGTCAGTCATGGAACGTTCGAGTCCGGCCGTCCCCGAACCAGAGGTGTACCGTTTTCAGGAGGCCCTGCCTCCGCTGACCGCCCACGAGGCGACCGTCGAGGCCCACCGCTGCCTGTACTGCTACGACGCCCCGTGCATGCAGGCCTGCCCGACGCACATCGACATCCCCAGCTTTATCCGCAAGATTTCGACCGGGAACCTGCGGGGGTCGGGCCGCGTCATCCTGGAGGCGAACTTCCTGGGGGCCACCTGCGCCCGTGTGTGCCCGGTGCAGGAGCTGTGCGAGGGCGCCTGCGTGCTGGGCAAGGACCACACGCCCATCCAGATCGGGCGCCTCCAGCGGTACGCGACCGACCATATTTTTGAGCGCGGCGTGCAGGTCTTCACCCCCTCGCCTCCTACGGGAAGAAGCGTAGCCGTCATCGGCAGCGGCCCGGCGGGCATCAGCGTCAGTGCCGAACTCGCCAAGCTGGGGCACCGGGTCACGCTCTTCGAGCGGCGCGAACTGGGCGGCGGCCTGAGCACCTACGGCATCATCGGCCTGCGCGAGCCGGTGGAGGTGTCTCTGCGCGAGGTGGAGGCGGTGCAAAACCTCGGCGTGGAGGTCCGCACCGGGGTCGAGCTGACCGACCGCGAGGGGCTCGACGTGCTCCTTTCGCAGTACGACGCGGTGTTCCTCGGGCTCGGACTCGGCGCCGTCCCGGCCCTGGGCATCCCCGGCGAGGAGGCGGTGCTCGACGGCCTCACGGTCATCGAGGCGAGCAAGGTCGAGCCCTGGCGGCTGAAGGTGGGGCCGCTCGCGCTCGGGAAGCGAGTGGTCGTCATCGGCGCGGGCAACACCGCCATCGACGCGGCGACAGTGGGGCGGCGGCACGGCGCGGAGGTGGAGATCGTCTACCGCCGCACGGAACACGAGATGACCGCCTACCGCCACGAGTACGAGTTCGCCCTGCACGAGGGGGTGCGCTTCACCTTCCTGACCCAGCCCGTCGGGGTGGAGGTGGAAGACGGGCGCGTCACGGGCCTGCGCTGCGTGCGGATGAGCCTGGGTGTGGCCGACGCCTCGGGCCGCCCCCGCCCCGAACCCGTGCCCGGCAGCGAGTTCGTGATCCCGTGTGACACGGTGATCGCCGCCATCGGGCAGGAGAAACCGGCGCTCGCCGCCCAACTCGGCCTCGCCCTCGAAAACGGCTATATCCAGGTGGACGACGGGCTGCAAACGAGCCTGCCCCGGGTCTATGCGGGCGGCGACTGCATCCGGGTGCGCGGCAGCGCGAGCACCGTCATGGCCGTGCAGGACGGCAAGCTGGCGGCGGCGAGCATCCACGCGGCGTTGATGGCTTCGCCCGTGGCGGCGGATTAGTGGTGTCGGGGGTCTGCATGTTGGGGAGGCCGTGACAGCTCACCCCCACCCGGCCTCCCCCCTCAAGGGGGAGGGGAAAAAGACGGCATCCTGTGTCTTCTCTGTAAAACACTCCTTCCGCTCCCTGGAGACTCCCCATGGCTGACCTTTCCGTGAACTTCGCGGGCATTCGGGCGCCCAACCCCTTCTGGCTGGCCTCCGCGCCGCCGACGAACAGCGGCATGCAGGTCCACCGCGCCTTCGAGCACGGCTGGGGTGGGGCCGTGTGGAAGACCATCGGCGCCCCCGTGCTCAACATCTCCAACCGCTACGGGGGCCTCTCCCTCGGCGGGCAGCGGCTCGTCGCCATCAACAACGTCGAGCTGATCTCCGACCGTCCGCTGGAGGTCAACCTGCGCGAGATCGCTGAGGTCAAGCGCATGTGGCCCGACCGGGCGCTCATCGTCTCCGCGATGGTGGACGCCGATCCGAAGGCGTGGCGCGAGATCGTCATGCAGATTGAGGACACCGGCGCGGACGGCATCGAGCTGAACTACGGCTGCCCCCAGGGCATGAGCGAGCGCGGCATGGGCGCGGCGGTGGGCCAGGTGCCCGAGATGTGTCAGCTCAACACCCACTGGGTGACGAGCGTGACCCGCCTCCCCGTCATCGTGAAGCTCACGCCCAACGTCACCCACATCACCGACCCGGCGCACGCGGCGCTGGCGGGGGGAGCGCACGCCCTCTCGCTCATCAACACTATCAACAGCGTGATGAAGGTGGACCTCGACACGCTGCTGGTGACCCCCAGCATCGGTGGGCAGGCCACCCACGGCGGTTACGCGGGTCCGGCGGTCAAACCCATCGCGCTGCACATGCTGAGTGAATTGATGTGCGACCCCACGGTGCGGGCATCTGGTGTTCCTATCTGCGGCATGGGCGGCATCCAGACATGGCGCGACGCCGCCGAGTTCCTGCTGCTGGGCGCCTCGGCCCTCCAGGTCTGCACGGCGGCGATGCACTACGGCTACCGCATCATTGAGGACTTCGTGGACGGCCTGAGCAACTGGATGGACGACAAGGGCTTCGCCACCCTCGCGGACGTGACGGGCCGCAGCCTCCCGCAGATGAGCAGCTTCGGTGGGCTGGACCTCGGCTACCAGGCCGTCGCGCGCATCGACCCGGACAAGTGCATCCAGTGCGACCTCTGCTACGTCGCCTGCAACGACACCGCCCACCAGTGCATCGACCTGTACTCGCCGGAGGGGGTGAAGGTGAATCCGGGCTTCAACGTCCGCGATGGCGGCAAGCAGGTCGCCCAGGGCCGCGCCACCCCGGTCGTCCGCGAGCCCGACTGCGTGGGTTGCGCCCTGTGCGCCAACGTCTGCCCGGTGGACGGCTGCATCGAGATGGTCAGCGTGCCGAGCGGTCGCCCGTCCGTCACCTGGGACCAGCTCACCGCCACCCGCCCCGCCGTGACCCAGGAGTGGGCGGCGATGGAGGCGTACCGCAAGGAGGCGGGGATCGAGATTCATTAGGAGTAGGACCTAATCTGACCGGAGAGGAGGAACGCCCATGACGATGACCGCCACAGAGGTTTTGCTGACCATTGGGGAAGACGGCGCGTTGAAGCTGCCACAGGAGGCGCTGAACGCATTGGGCACCCGACAGGTGAAACTGAGCCTTCAGGACGGGCAGATCACGGTGAAGCCGCGCCCCAAGTACCTGCACGAAATCGAGGACGTGCAGGAGAGGATGGAGGCGTTTGACAGGTTTATCGAGTCTTTCGCCAAGGAAACCAACGTCTCCTGGCCGGAAGACTATAACGTGAGAGACGACATCTACGACTGATGCGAATCCTGCTCGACACGAACATCGTCTTGAGGATGGCAAACCGTGGAGCTGCGGGAAGCCAGAACATCACCTCCGCAATACGTCAGCGTTACGCTCGAGGTGACGAGTTCTTTGTTGTGCCGCAATGCATCTACGAGATGTGGTCGGTAATGACTCGCCCTGCCGAGGCGTCCAATGGACTGGACTTTTCTCCTGAGGAAGCGGCGTTGGAGGTCGAGCGGTTGCTGACACTCATTCCGCTGCTGCCCGACCCGCCCCACCTGTTCTCCCGCTGGCTCAACCTCGTCAGCACCCACGCCGTCTCCGGCCGCCCGAGTCACGACGCCCGCATAGCTGCCGCCGTGCAGGCGCACGGATTAGACGCCCTCCTCACCCTCAATGCCCCCCATTTCCAACGTTTTGGCCTGACCGTGCTGACCCCCACCGACCTGTAACGGAGGTTCCGTGGCTCTCCTTATCCAGAATGGCCGCATCATCACCGCCGACGCCGACTACACTGCCGACCTCCTCGTGGAGGGCGAGACCATCAGCCGGATCGGGGAGGGGTTGACCGCGCCCGAGGGCACGCGCGTGATCGACGCGAGCGGCAAGTACGTCTTTCCCGGCTTCATCGACCCGCACGTCCACGTCTACCTGCCGTTCATGGGCACCTTCGCCAAGGACACCCACACGACGGCGAGCCAGGCGGCGTTGATCGGCGGGACGACGACCTATATCGAGATGCTAGCCCCCGCCCAGAGCGAGCCGCTGCGGGAGGGTTGGGAGAAGTGGACGGGGCTCGCCGAGGGCAAGAGCGCCTGCGACTACACCTTCCACCTGGGGGTGACCCGCTGGGACGACGAAACGGAAGCCACCCTGCGCGACCTGGTGGCCCAGGGCATGAAGTCCTTCAAGGTCTTCCTGGCCTACAAGGGGGCTTTCGGTATCGACGACGACGTGCTCTACCGGGTGCTCACCCTGGCGCGCGAACTCGGCGTGGTGGTCACCGCCCACTGCGAGAACGCCGAGCTGGTGGCGCAACTGCAACGGAGGCTCCTGGCCGAGGGCAAGACGGGCCCCGAGTGGCACGAGCCGAGCCGCCCGGAGGGGGTGGAGGCCGAGGGCACCGCCCACTTCGCCGCCTTCGTGGAGATGACCGGGGCCGAGGGCTACGTCGTCCACCTCTCCAACGAGCGGGCGCTGGAGGCCGCGCTGGAGGCCAAGCGGCGGGGGGTCAGGCTCCACATCGAGTCGGTCATCCCGCATTTCCTGCTGGACAAGACCTATGCCGAGCGCCCCGGCGTGGAGGGCGCGAAGTACGTGATGAGCCCACCGCTGCGCGAGAAGCACAACCAGCACGCACTCTGGACGGCGCTGGAGCAGGGCCTGATCGACACCGTGGGCACCGACCACTGCCCCTTCGACGTGGCCCAGAAGGCGATGGGTGAGGGGGACTTCACCAAGATTCCGAACGGCATCCCCGCCATCGAGGACCGGGTGAACCTGCTCTACACCTACGGGGTGAGCCGGGGCGGGCTCAGCCTCAGCCGCTTCGTGGAGTCGGCCAGCACGAAGGCCGCCAGGCTGTTTGGGCTCTTCCCGCGCAAGGGCACCATCGCGGTGGGTTCGGATGCCGACCTCGTGATCTACGACCCCAATTACCGGGGCCACATCTCCGCGAGCACGAGCCACATGAACAACGACTACAGCGCCTTCGAGGGCTGGGAGATTGACGGGCGGCCCGATGTGGTGACCGTGCGCGGCGAGGTGGCGGTGGAGGGCGGGCGGTTCGTCGGGGATCCGGGGCGGGGTCAACTGCTGCGGCGGTGAGGGTTTCTTAGCCCCTCCCCCTTGAGGGGGGGGTTGGGAGGGGTGAGCCGTCGCCGCATCTCAGGGCCAACCAGAAGGAGAAGGCATCTTCTCGGCAACGCAGTTGGTCACACGCCCCCTCACCCCAGCCCTCTCCCACAAGGGGAGAGGGAGAAAAAGACAAAGCACGAGTCCCGAGACTTCCATTCAGAGGAGCGTCCCCGTGACACAAGTGTTCACTCCCCAGGCCGTTCACCCGCCCCCCTCTGAGCCCATCGTCACCATCCGGGACCTCCAGATGGTCTTCGCGCATCCGGGCGGGCAGACGGTCGCCCTTCAGGACGCGAATCTGACCATCGGGCGGGGGGAGTTCATCAGCCTGATTGGGCCCTCGGGGTGCGGCAAGACGACCTTGCTGCGGCTGCTCGCCGACCTCGTGCAGCCGACCGCCGGAACCATTCTGATCGGGGGACAGCCGCCGGGGCAGGCGCGGCGGGAGCGGAAGTACGGGTACGTCTTCCAGGCCCCGGCGCTGCTGGAGTGGCGCACGGTGCTGAGCAACGTCACCTTGCCCCTGGAGGTGATGAACGTGCCCGGCGACCGGGCGGCCAGGGCGCGCGAGATGTTGAACCTCGTGGGGCTCTCAGGCTTCGAGCGGCGTTACCCGTGGCAGCTTTCGGGCGGGATGCAGCAGCGGGTGAGCATCGCCCGGGCGCTCGCCTTCGACCCGCCCCTGCTGTTTATGGACGAGCCCTTCGGGGCGCTCGACGAGATCACGCGCGAGCATCTGAACCTCGAACTCCTGCGGCTGTGGCGCGAGACGGGCAAGACGGTCATCTTTGTGACGCACAGCATCAGCGAGGCGGTGTTCCTGAGCACGCGGGTCGTGGTGATGACGGCCCGACCCGGCAAGATCGAGGGCGTGGTGGATGTGGACCTGCCGCAGCCCCGGGGCGACGACACCCGCGAACTGCCGCGCTTCTTCGAGCTGATGACCCAGGTGCGGGAACTGCTCAGGAAGGGGCACGCATGACGGCTGCACCCAGGCGGGGCAGACTTGCCGGTTCTCCCCTCCTCCCGATGCTGGTGGTGTTGGTGGTTGCCGTCCTGCTGTACCTCCCGCTGATGCTGTGGGCGAACGTCGGCCCGGCGTCGCGGGCGCTGGCGAGCGGGGCGGACCTGGGATGTCCAAACGCGATTGCTTGTGCGACTCAACTGAGAAATCCGGTGCTGCCCGCCCCCGGTCAACTCGTGCAAGGGTTTCGCTCCCTCAGCGTGCCGCCCACGGCTCCCACCTCCGCACCCTACAACGCCGTCGTGACGGGTGGGGAGACGCTGCTGGGGCTGGTCCTGGCGACTGGATTAGGCCTCGTTCTGGCCGCACTCCTCGTTCTGAGTCGGTCCTTCGAGCGGGCCACCCTGCCCTGGCTGGTCGCGTCCCAGACGGTGCCCATTGTCGCCATCGCGCCCATGCTGGCGGTGCTGCTGGGGCAGTACGGGGTGCAGGGCTTCCTGCCCAAGGCGCTCATCGCCGCGTACATCGCCTTTTTCCCCGTCGCAGTGGGGATGAGTCGGGGATTGCGGAGCCCGGACACGCTGCAACTCGACCTGATGCGGACGTACAGCGCCTCGCCGGGGCGGGTGTTCTTCCAGCTCCGGCTGCCCGCCAGCCTGCCGTACCTCTTCACGGCGCTCAAGGTGGCGGTGACGGCGGCCCTCGTGGGCAGCATCGTGGCGGAGATCAGCACGATCTCCTTTTCGGGCCTGGGCAAGATGCTCGCCGAGAACTCGCGGGCGTCGGACACCATCGCGCTGTGGGTCATCATGGCCTACGGGGCGGCGCTGGGGGTGGGGCTGGTCGCCCTCGTCGGCCTCCTTGAAAGGGTGGTGACGCCGTGGCGAGCGGGGCGGTGACGTGGCGCGGGGCCGCTCGCCGTCCGGGGCTGGGGGCCCTGCTCCCGCTGGCCCTGAGCGGCCTCGGCCTGCTGGGGCTCTCTGTCGCGCTGGCACGGTTGGGGACGGCACCGGACCGACCGCTGCCCTGGCTGCTGGGAGTGCTGGCCCTGTTGCTCTTAGGCGTCCTCGGCATCCGTTCGGCGGCACGGGGAGAAGGAAGGGCCGCCCGGACCCTCCCCGCCGCCCTCACCGGGCTGCTCGTCGTGCTGGCGGTCGAGGCTCTTCTGCGCGCCTACGGCGTTCCGGCGGGCCTCATCCCCACCCCCAGCCGTGTGCTCGTCGCGCTGTGGGAGGCGCGGACGGTCCTCCTTCAGGACACCTTTTACACCTTTGTTTTGGAGGCCCTGTTGGGCTTCGTGGTGGGCACCGTGATCGGCCTGGCCCTCGCGCTGCTCGTCGTGCGCTTCCGCTTTCTCGAACGCGGCCTGCTGCCCTACGCGGCCCTCTTCAGCTCCGTGCCCATCGTGGCGCTCGCCCCGGTGGTGGTCAAAGCCCTGGGGCTGGAGTGGCCGAGCAAGATGGTCGTCGTGGCGATCACGGTGCTGTTTCCGGTCGTCGTGAACGCGGTGCGCGGCCTGCAAGCGGCCCACCCCCTGCACCTCGACCTGCTGCACACCTATGCGGCGAGCCCCTCGCAGACCTTCCGCGCCGTCCGGGTGCCCACCGCGCTCCCCTTCGTCTTCAATGCCCTCAAGGTGGGGAGCACCCTCGCCCTGATCTCGGCCATCGTGGCGGAATTCTTCGGCACGACCGGGCACGGGCTGGGGTTCCGCATCCAGATCGAGGTGGGGCGCTTCAACCTCGCCGTCGTGTGGGCCGCCATCGTGCTGGCGAGTGTGGTGGGGCTGGCGTTTTTCGGCCTGATCAGCGTGCTGGAGCGGCGATTCGCGCCCGTGCCGCAGACCTCGTGAAGGACTGTTGGAAGAACCGTTTTTCTTGGACGACCACCTCTTCACCCCCGCAGAGCTTGAGAAGTCCCGGCCTCCCTGCCTGAAGGGGGAGGAGCAACCAGAGAACACCTGAATCCCGCCCTTCTTCTCCCCCCGGAGGAACAGATGAAGCATTCCAAGTTGACCGCCGCCGTCACCGCCGTCCTCGCCGCCGCGCTGCTGGCCCCAGGAGCCCACGCCCAGAAGCTCGTGCCCGTCAAGGTGCAGCTCAAGTGGTTCCCGCAGGCGCAGTTCGCGGGCTTTTTCGTGGCACAGGCGAAGGGCTACTACAAGGCCGAGGGGCTGGACGTGCAGTTCCTGCCCACCGGGGACCAGTCGCCGATTCAGACGGTGGCGACGGGCACCGCCGACTTCGGCACGACCTGGATCACCGACCTGCTGACTGCCCGGGCGCAGGGCATCCCGGTGGTTCACATCGCGCAGCTCTTCCAGAAGAGCGGGTATACCCTCGTCGCCCTGAAGAGCAGCAACATCACCAAGCCGCAGGACTTCAAGGGCAAGCGGGTCGGCGTGTGGCCCAGCGGCAACGAGTACCCGGCGGTCGCCCTCCTCAAGAAGTACGGCCTGACGACCAGCCTCGACAGCACCGTGAGCAACCCGGACGTGCAGGCCGTCACCTACCCCTTTGACCCCAGCATCGTGTTCCCCGACAAGGTGGACCTCGTGTCGGCCATGACCTACAACGAGATCGACCAGATCGTGGGGCTGGGCTACAGCCTCGACAAGCTGCGGATCTTCCGCACCGCCGACTACGGGATCAACCTCCTGGAAGACCTGATGTTCACCACCGACCGCACCCTGAAGACGGCCAACTTCAAGGGCAGCGGCCAGAGCGGGCAGCAGATCGCCGCCAAACTCGTGCGCGCCACGCTGAAGGGCTGGAACTACGCGGTCACCCACCAGGCCGAGGCCGTGAGCATCGTCCTGCCGCTGTGCGGCAACACCTGCAAGGGCAGCGGCACCCGCGCCGACGCCAAATCTCACCAGACCTGGCAGATGGCCGAGGTCGCCAAGCTCTACAACACCGGCCCGACGACCCGGGGCCTGGCGGGCTACCTCGATCCCGCCGTATACCGCAACAACGTGGCCCTCCTGAGGAACCTGGGTATTCTCAAGGCCAGCCCCGACGCGGGCGCCGTGACCTACAGCGTGTGGGAGGCCGCGACGGGGAAGAAGGCCCCGCGGTGAGTGGGGGAGGAGTCGCGGAATCCACGCCAACCGGGCTCAATCCGGCCCGCACGGTCGCCGAACTCAAAGAGCTGCGGCGGCTCACGGGCGACGAAAACGGCGCCCAGCGCGTCGCCTTCACCGACACCTGGCTGCGGGCGCGGGACTTCCTGAAAGAACGTCTCGCCGAGCTTCCCGTGGAGGTTCACCAGGACCCCGCCGGGAACCTGTGGGCCACGTTGAAAGGAGAATCCGAGCGCGAACTGCTGATCGGCGGCCACCTCGACAGCGTGCCGAACGGGGGGTGGCTCGACGGCTGCCTCAACGTGCTCGCCGGGCTGGAAGTGTTGCGGCGGGTGAACGCCGAGTATGGGGGCCGTCCGCCCGTCACCCTGCGCCTGGTGGACTGGGCCGACGAGGAGGGGGCGCGGTTCGGCCGCTCCCTGTACGGGTCCAGCGCGGCGAGCGGCCATTTCGACGTGGCCGAGATGGCGAAGTTGACCGACCGGGATGGGGTCGGCCTGGGAGCGGCGTTAGAGCGGGTCGGCGTGAGACTGGAGGATGCCCCAAAAGCCCGTGACGAACTTCGCAACGCCGCCGCCTACCTGGAACTGCACATTGAGCAGGGGCCGGTGTTGGAAGGATTGGGATTGCCGCTCGGCGCAGTGCTCGGCACGGTGGGGGTCGAGCGCCACGTCCTGACCTTCCACGGGCAGGCGGCGCATTCAGGCAGCACGCCGATGAATGTCCGGCGCGACGCCTTCCTGGCCGCAGCCCGACTGGGACAGGAAATCTACGCCATCGCCGAGCGGCACGGCGGCGTCTGCACGGTCGGCAGCGTCAAGACCTGGCCCGGGATCGTGACCAGCGTGGTGGAGCGGTGCGAGATCACGCTCGACCAGCGCCACCTCGACGCCGGGAAACTGGCGGCGATGTGGCAGGACGCGCGGGAGGCCGCCGAGCGGTTCGCTCAGGAGGGCGGCTGCACCGTCGAGGTCGGCAACCTGTGGAACATCGAGCCCATCCCCTTCCACCCGGACCTCATCGAGGCGGCGGAGGCGGCCATCCTAGAGACGGTGCCGACCAGCCACCGCCTTCCCAGCGGCCCGCTGCACGACGCGGCGGAGGTGGCCCGCGCCGGGGTGCCCACGGTCATGCTGTTCGTCCAGAGCCTGCGGGGGATCAGCCACAACAAGATCGAGGACACGCGGGAGGAACACATCATGCAGAGCGTGGAGGCGTTCGACCGGCTGGCGAGTCGGGCGATGGGGTGGATTCAGGGGCGGAGGTGAGGTGAAGGTGGGAAGGGTGGCCCGGACGGTTCACCCCCTCCCAACCTCCCCCCTCAAGGGGGAGGGGCTAAAGCGGCTTTCGGGCTTCCAGGGTCTGCTGAATTCGTTCCAGTACACGAGTCAGGTTGGTTCGGACCTCGTGGTTCCAGAAGCGCAACGTCTCGAAGCCGTGTTCGGCCATGTCTGCGTCCCTTGCCCGGTCGGCCTCGCTGTTCAGGTGCTGGCTGCCGTCGAGTTCGATAACCAGGCCTCGCTCGTGACACACGAAGTCAGCGACGTACCGGCCCATCGGCTCCTGTCGGCGGAAGCTGACGCCGAGCCCCTTGCCCCGCAAGGACTGCCACAGCCGCGTTTCCTCCGGCGTCATCCGGCCCCGGAGGGTGCGCGCCACTTCGCTCGACGGACTGGTTCTCGCTTCCCACTTTGCCACGCTCCAGCCTAAACCCTTCTTTTCTCCCTCCCCCTTGAGGGGGGAGGGCCGGGGAGGGGGTGAACCGTCCGGGCATCCCCAAAACACCGCTCCCCATCTCCCCAGAGGTTCCCCCATGCTCCCCACCCTGCGCGAACTCCTCACCCTCCCGGCCTTCGCGGGCGCGGAGGTGCTGAGCGGCCACGCGCGGCTGGGCGAGCCCGTGACCTGGGTGCATGTCTCGGAAATCCCCGATGCGGCCCGCTTCCTGAGCGGCGGTGAGTTGCTGCTGTCGGTGGGCGCTCCGCTGGTGAACGCGGGAGAGCAGGCGGGACATGACTACATCCGCTCTCTTGCCGAGCGCGGGGCGAGCGGGTTGGCCCTCGAACTCGTGCGCGAGCTGCGCGAGCCGCCGCCCGCCGTGCTCGGCGCCGCCCGGCTCTACGACCTCCCGCTGCTGGTCTTCCGGCAGGAGGTGAACTTCGCCCAACTCACCCGGGCGGCCCACGCGCGCATCCTGCGCCAGCCCGCCGAATATGGGGAGCCCAGCCTCGCGCCGCTCCTCGACGCCCTGGCCGAGACGGGGCGCAGCCGGGCCTTTCTGGAGGCGCAGCTCGGACCACTCCTCGTCCTGCCCACGCGGGCGCGAGTCACCCTGATCGGCACCCTCGCCGCCCTGCTAGAGACGAACTTCAACATGGCCGAGTCCGCACGGCGGCTGAGCGTCCGGCGTCAGACCGTGTACTACCGCCTCGAACAGTTGCGGGCGATGCTGGGCGATCTGGACAATCCCCGGCGGCAACTCGGCCTGCACCTCGCCCTGGAACTCAGCCGCAGCGAGGTGGCGGAGGCGGTGCCCGACTCCGCGTCGCCCTAGACACTCTGTCTCTTGGCACGCCCGCACCTGCAACCTACGATCAGAGTCGTCCCTCTTTCCCCTCTCAGCCAGGAGGCGCCCCATGCCGGAACCCAGACCCGACACCCAGCAGGTCATCGCCGAGAACCGCGAATACACCCTCTTCTCGTGGAGCGTGCAGGGGCAGGCCAACCCCATCCACATGGTTGGCGGGAAGGGCAGCCACTTCTACGACGGCGACGGCAACACCTGGCTCGACTTCTCCAGTCAGCTCATCAACATCAACGTGGGGCACCAGCACCCCAAGGTCCTCCAGGCCATCAAGGACCAGGTGGACCGGATGTGCTTCGCCGGGCCGTCCTTCGCCACGGACGTGCGCGCGGAGCTGGGCAAGAAGCTCGCGGAGGTCACCGGCCTCGCCAAGAGCTTCTTCACCCTGGGCGGCTCCGAGGCGAACGAGAACGCCATCAAGATGGCGAAGCTCTACACCGGGCGCGACAAGATCATCACCCGCTACCGCTCCTACCACGGGGCGACGATGGGCTCCATGAGCGCCTCGGGCGATCCCCGGCGCTGGCCGGTCGAGCCGGGCATTCCGGGCATCGTGCGGGTGTTCGACCCCTACATGTACCGCCCGCCGATGGGCGGCAGCGCCGAGGAGTGGGAGGACGGCTGCATCACCCACATCGAGGAGGTGATCCAGCTTGAGGGTCCCCACACCATCGCCGCCATGCTGGTGGAGGGCATCACCGGCAGCAACGGCCTGCTGATCCCGCCCGACTCCTACTACCCCCGGCTGCGGGCGCTGCTCGACAAGTACGGCATCCTCCTGATCGACGACGAGGTGATGAGCGGCTTCGGGCGCACCGGCAAGTGGCTGGCCACCCAGCACTACGGCATCGTGCCCGACATCGTGACCTGCGCCAAGGGCCTCACGAGCGGGTACATGCCGCTGGGCGCCGTCATCGTGAACCAGAAGATCGCCGACTATTTCGAGAACCACTTCCTGGCGGGCGGCCTGACGTACAGCGGCCACCCTGTCAGCCTCGCCGCCGCCATCGCCAACCTCAAGGTGTACGAGGAGGAACGCCTCTTCGAGCACACCCTGGAACTGGGGAAATACCTGGGCGAGCGTCTGGAGGCCATGAAGCGCAAGTACGCCTGCGTGGGCGACGTACGGTACATCGGCCTCTTCAGCGTGCTGGAACTCGTGAAGGACAAGCGGACGAAAGAGCCGCTGGCCCCCTACAACGGCACCTCGCCGGAGATGGCGCGGCTCACCTCCCACATCAAGTCGAGGCACGTCTACGCCTTCAGCCGCTTCAACATGATCTGGGTCTGCCCGCCCCTCGTCATCACGAAGGAGGAGCTGGACGCGGGGCTCGACGTGTACGAGGAGGCGCTGGCCCTGGTGGACGAGATGATCGGGGCGCCGGTGGCGGCGGACTAGGTGGAGTTCTCCCTCTCCCCTCGTGGGAGAGGGCTGGGGTGAGGGGGCGTGTGACCAACTCTATTGCCGAGAAGATACCTTCCCCCTTCCCGCTGGCTTCCTGACGTCCGGCCCGTTCACCCCCACCCGGGGGAGGAGCAAAACCCACAACCCCCCTGATTTCCCCGGAGGTCCACCATGACCAGCACCGCCCAAAAGCCCGCCGTTCAAACCCTCACGCACTGGCTCTCCGGCAAGCCCGCCGAGGGAACCTCCAGGCGCACCGCCCCCGTCTACAACCCGGCGACCGGGCAGGTGCAGGCCCTCGTGCCCCTCGCCAGCCGCGCCGAGGTAGATCAAGCGGTTGGGATCGCCACCGCTGCCGCCAAAATCTGGCGGGCCGCGCCCCTCGGCAAGCGCGCCGAAGTCCTCTTCCGCTTCCGCGAGCTGCTCGACCGCCGACGGGAGGAGCTGGCCCGCATCCTCACCCGCGAGCACGGCAAGGTCCACGCCGACGCGCTGGGCGAGATTGCCCGGGGCATCGAGAACGTGGAGTACGCCTGCGGGGTGCCGAACCTGCTCAAGGGCGGGTACTCCGAGCAGGCGAGCACGGGGGTGGACGTGTACTCCATCCAGCAGCCGCTCGGGGTGGTGGCGGGTATCACGCCCTTCAACTTCCCGGCGATGGTGCCCCTGTGGATGATGGCGAACGCGCTGGCGTGTGGTAACGCCTTCATCCTCAAGCCGAGTGAAAAGGACCCCAGCGCGAGCCTCTTCCTGGCGGAACTGCTGAAGGAGGCGGGTCTCCCCGATGGCGTCTTTAACGTCGTCCACGGGGACAAGGAGGCGGTCGACGCCCTGCTGGAACACCCCGGTATCGCCGCCGTGAGCTTCGTGGGGAGTACGCCCATCGCGCGCAGCATCTACCAGAAGGGCACCGCGCACGGCAAGCGGGTGCAGGCCCTCGGCGGGGCGAAAAACCACATGCTCGTCCTCCCCGACGCGGACGTGGGCATGGCCGCCGACGCCGCGGTATCGGCCGCCTACGGCTCGGCGGGCGAGCGGTGCATGGCGATCTCCGTCCTCGTGGCCGTCGGCGGGGTGGGGGACGCCCTCATCTCAGCGATTCAGGAACGCCTGCCCGCGCTCAAGGTCGGCCCCGGCGACCAGCCCGGCAACGAGATGGGGCCGCTGATCACCCGCGAACACCGCGACCGGGTGGCGGGGTACATCGAGCGCGCGCGGGGGCAGGGCGCGACCGTGGTGGTGGACGGGCGCGAGCAGCAATTTGACGGCGACGGCTTCTTCCTCGGCGTATCGCTCCTCGACCATGTCACGCCCGAGATGGACGCCTACCAGGACGAGATCTTCGGCCCCGTGCTGTGTGTCGTGCGCGCGAACAGCTACGACGAGGGCCTGAAACTCATCAACGAGAACGAGTACGGCAACGGCACGGCGATCTTCACCCGCGACGGCGGGGCGGCCCGGCGCTTCCAGTTCGAGGTCGAGGTGGGGATGGTCGGCATCAACGTGCCCATCCCCGTGCCGGTGGCGTACTACTCCTTCGGCGGCTGGAAGGCGAGCCTCTTCGGGGACAGCCACATGTACGGTCCCGAGGGGATCAAGTTCTACACGCGCTCCAAGGTGGTCACGTCGCGCTGGCCCGACCCGGCGAGCAGCCGGGTGGACCTGGGGTTCCCGCAAAACCGGTAGGCGGGGCCCCCTGCGCCTGGTCCTCCTGCCCCGCGGGTGAGGTCCTTCAGGTCACCCCACAGCCCCGCAGCCGGGTGGCCTGAACTTCAGAACAGGGGGCGCCTTTGTGCAGGCCTCTGGCGCCTCGAAACCTGCCCAGCGGGGAGCGCCAGTGGCCCGCGCTTCCTCCCCACCTTCGGCGGCCTGAGGGTCGAACGCGGGGAGGAACACGAGGCAACGGCGTTGGGCGTCGCGCTCGCGGCGGGAACTCTGACCTGGGGACAGGTCCGCGGCCGCACGTCCCCTGCTCAGGTCTTCGCCGACCCTCGCGCCGGAGAAGCGGGAACAGGCCGCCGCCCTGCCGACCGAGTGACCCTCAGCCGAGGGGTCGCCCGCCGTCCACGGGGATGATGCAGCCCGTGCTGAAGGTGAGGTGCGTGGCGGCGGCCAGGACGGCGCGGGCCACCTCCTCCGGTTGGGCGATGCGGCCCAGCGGCGTGCGGGCGGCCTGGGCGGCGATCAATTCGGGGGGCATCCGCTGGGCGTACTCGCCGTCCACCCAGCCGGGCGAGACGCTGAGCACCCGGATGTCCGGGGCCAGCGCCCGGCCCAGGCTGCGGGTCAGCGAGTCGAGGGCCGCCTTGCTCGCGCAGTAGGCGACGTTGCTGCCCAGCCCAGTTTGACCTGCAACGGAGCTGATGTTGACGACCAGCCCGTTCCCCCCCTCACGCAGCAGCGGGGCAAAGGCCCGCACGCAGGCGAAGGCCCCGCGCACGTTCACCCGCAGGATGTTGTCGATCCACTCGTCGGTGAGCCCGTCCAGGTCTGCATGTGCGACCGGCGTGGTCACCCCCGCGTTGTTGACGAGCAGATCGAGGCGGCCCTCCCGCTCGCGCACACTCCTGGCGGCAGCGGCGAGCGTGCCGCTGTCGTCCACCCGCGCGAGCAGGGCGCGGTGTGCGCCTCCCCCGGGCAGGCGGGCGGCCAACTCCACCGCCCGCGCCTCGCCGCCCGCGTACCCGACGAGGACCGTCGCGCCCGCGCCCGCCAGCGCCTCGCAAATCGCCGTGCCGATGCCGCCCGCCCCGCCGGTGACGAGTGCCACCCGGCCAGCCAACGCTCCGGCGGTCATGGTGGATTGCCCCTCACCGTGCCGCGCCAGACCAATTCGCCGGGATGCAGGCGCGGTCCACTCCCGGGCCGCGGGTCGTCAAGGGTCCGCAGGGCGTCCTCGATCATGGCCTCCAGCGGCTGGCGGATGGTGGTCAGGCGGTACGCCACCCGCCCGCCCTCCTGAATGCCGTCGAAGCCGATCACGCTCACCTCCTCGGGGACCCGCCGCCCCAGCAGGCGCAGGGCGTCGAGCACCCCGATGGCGACGATGTCGTTCGCCCCAAAGATGGCGTCCGGGCGTTCCCCCGCCGCGTGCAGGTCGAGGGTCGCCTGGAAGCCCCAGTCGTAGTGGAAGGCGCGGGCGGGCGCGGCGACCGGGCTCAGGCCCACCCCGGCCAGCCACTCGCTGAAGCCCCGCAACCGGTCCTGGTGGGTGGAAGTCTCCGGGTCGCCGCCGATGAAGGCGAGGCGCCGCGCCCCACTGCCGTACAGGATCTGCGCGGCCAGCCGTCCCCCGGCGTGGTTGTCGCAGGCCACCGAGAGCAGGTCGTCGTGGCCGGGCAACCGCCGGTTGAAGAGCAGCACCGGGATGCCGCCCCTCGACACGTCCCCCAGGCTGGGCGGGGTGCTGTTCAGCCGCGTCGGGAAGACGATGGCGGCCTCGATCTGGTAGGCCCGCGCGGCGTCCAGCGTCTCCTGCACGTCGCGCCCGGCGTCGTGGGTCAGGAGGAGCGCCCGCCTGCCCCCCGCCTCCAGCGCCTGCGCCATCTGCGAGAGCGCCTGGGGATAGAAGGGGTTGTGCAGGTCCCCCACGATCAGGGCCACGATCCCGCTGCGCCGGGTGGAGAGGCTGCGGGCGATCGCGTTGGGGCGGTAGCCCAGCCGCTCGGCGGCCTCCAGCACCCGGCGGCGCGTCTCGGGGCTGATGCGCGCCCCTGGCGTAAAGGCCCGCGACACTGCCGACTGCGACACGCCCGCCTCCCGCGAAACGTCGATGGACGTGACGCGGTGATCGGGGGGCGCGGGGGGCCTGTTCATGGGTGGTGTTCAGGATAGGGGGCAGGGGGTCGAGGCCGCCCTGGCCGTGTCTTCAGGTCGCCGCCTTCTCCGGAACTGCCTCGCCGTACCGCTCCACCCTCAGGTCGGCCTGCCGCTGGTGGCCCGCGAAGCCCTCCACCCCGCAGATCACCGAGCAGTGCCGCCCGACGGTCACGCTGGCCTCCCGGGTGGCCCGCTGATAGGTGACGGTCTTGAGGAACTTGCCCACCCACAGCCCGCCCGTGTAGCGCGCCGCCCGGCCGGTGGGCAGGATGTGGTTGGTGCCGATAGCCTTGTCGCCGTAGGCCACGTTGGTTTCCGGGCCGAGGAAGAGCGAGCCGTAGTTGGTCATGTGCCGCAGGAAATAGTCCGGGTCGCGGGTGAGCACCTGCACATGCTCGCTGGCGATCTCGTCCGCTACCCGCACCATCTCCCCCTCCGACTCGGCGAGGATGATCTGGCCGTAGTCGCGCCAGGCCCGCCCGGCTATCTCGGCGGTGGGGAGACGCGCGAGTTGCCGCTCGATTTCGGGCACCACCGCCCGCGCCAGCGCCTCAGAGGTCGTCAGCAGCACCGCCGGGCTGTTCGGCCCGTGCTCGGCCTGGCCCAGCAGGTCGGTGGCGACCATCTCGGCGTCGGCGGAGTCGTCGGCAATCACCAGCGTCTCGGTCGGCCCGGCCAGCAGGTCGATGCCCACCTGCCCGAAGAGTTGCCGCTTGGCCTCGGCCACGTAGGCGTTGCCGGGGCCGACGAGCATGTCCACCGGGGGGATGCTTTCCGTGCCCAGGGCGAGCGCGGCCAGGGCCTGCACCCCACCCATGATGTAGATTTCGTCCGCCCCGGCCAGGTGCATGGTCGCCACGGTGGCGGGGTAGGGCTGCCCATCCTTGGGCGGGGTCACGGCGGCCACCCGGGGCACGCCCGCGACCTTGGCCGTCGCCACGCTCATGATGGCGCTGGCGACCATCGGGTAGCGCCCGCCCGGCACGTAGCAGGCCACGCTGCCCACGGGCAGGATGCGGTGCCCCAGCGTCACACCCGGCAGCGTCTCCACTTCCAGGTCGTGAATCGACCCGCGCTGCGCCCGTGCGAACGTCCGCACCTGCTCCAGCGCGAAACGGATGGACGTTAGGTGCTCCTCGGGAACTTGAGCCACCAGGTTCTCGATGTCGGCTTCACTCAGGCGGAAGGAGGGCGGGTTCCAGCCGTCGAAGCGGGCGGACAGTTCGCGCAGGGCCGCGTCCCCCCGTTCCCGCACGTCCGCGATGATGCCGCGCACGGTCTGCTCGACCTCGCCGTGGACCTGGAGTTGCGCTTGGGCGGTCATGCCGGGCTTCAGGGTGCGTGCCATCGGGGTCTCCTCTCGGGGTGCAGGGGCTTAGTAGCTGGTCGAAGGGGCGGGCGTGGGTTCCGGGCGGCGCAACTCGTCCAGCACGGCGCGGGCCGCCCCGCCGAGCAGGGCCAGGTCGGACCCGGCGGTGACGAAGCGGTAGCCGAGGTCGATGGCCGCGCGGGCCAGCTCGGCGCCGGGGGTGAAGATGCCGGGAATCAGGCCCCGCCGCAGGGTGTCCCGGGCGATGCGGGCAACGATGCCCGCCGTGTCCCCCTGCCGGAAGTCGAGGGTCGCGCGCCCCGTGAGGCTCAGGCTGAGGTCGCCCGGGCCGACGAACACGCCGCTCAGGCCGGGAGTACCGAGGATAGCCTCAAGGTTGCCCACCGCCCCGGCCGTCTCGATCATGGCGAACACCAGCGTCTCGCGGTTCGCGCGCACCCCGTAGTCGTCGCCGTACACCATCCGGGCGCGGGTGGGGCCGAAGCTGCGCCCGCCCTCCGGCGCGTAGCGGCAGGCGTGGACGAGGGCGCGGGCCTGCCCGGGCGTGTCGATCATCGGGCAGATCACCCCGGCGGCCCCCGCGTCCAGGGCGCGCATCAGGTCGGGCGGGTGGAGCCAGGGAACGCGCACCAGCGGCACGGCGGGCGTGGCCGCGATGGCCTCCAGTGTGGCGACCAGCCCGCCCTCCCCAATCAGGCCGTGTTGCAGGTCCACCGTGAGGATGTCGTAGCCCGCGTGTCCCATCACCTCGGCGCTCACCCCGCCGGGGAGGTGCAGCCAGCCGCCCAGCACCGTCTCCCCGGCGGCGAACCGTTCAGCCAGGCGTGACAGGGCCTCAGGCATGGGCCACCGCGTTCAGGGCGTCCGAGATGGCGCCCGGGGCGTCCAGCGGGAGGTAATGCCCCGCGCCCGGCACCACGCGAATGGCGGCGTGAGGAACGAGCGCGTGAAGCTCTGCGGCCAGGTGGGGCGGCGTCACGCGGTCCTCCCCGCCCACCAGCAGCGTCAGCGGCCCGGTGAAGCGGGCCACGTCGCCCCGGCTGTCGGGCCGGGAGCGCAGCAGGGCGAGCTGTTCCAGATAGACCTCCGGGCCCACCCGGCGCGCCATGTCGAGCACCTTTTGCCGGTGTGGCCCGGCGGTGTCCGCAATGGCCCGCACCACCTCCCCGAAATGCCCGGCACGGACTCGCCCCTCCTGCGCCGCCCAGGTTTCCAACTGGGACGGGGTCGGCGCGTGAGGATTGGCGCTGATCAGCGTGAGGCGCGCGAGCCGCTCCGGGGCCCGCCGCAGCACCTCGAAGGCGACGATGGCCCCGAGGGAAAAGGCCACGAGGTGCAGCCTTTCATCCACAGGAGCGGCATCGAGGACCCGCCCGGCGGCCTCCGCGAGCGAGCGGCCCCGGACCATGTCCAGCACGTGCGCTCTCCCCGGCACGGCCACGCCTCCCCACAGCGCCGCGCCGCACAGCGTGCCCGGCACCAGCACCACCCGCGGGTCGCCCGTCACGGCGCTACTCGTCCCCGAACTGGCCGCGCATCTGGCGTTCGAGTTCGGCGAAGTTCCCCGGCTTGATCATCTTGCCGCGCTCGTCCGCCTCGAAGCCGTACTCGCGCGCCTTGCGGATCACCTCGGGCGCCCAGTAGGGGTCCTTGCCGCCGAAGACCTCGTGCTTTTCGAGCACCGCGAAGATCCAGCTCTCGCCCTCGTCCACGGCCTCGAAGCCGCGCCACAGCCGCGGGGGCAGGGTGATGTAGTCGAACTCCTCCAGGATGGTCTCGCCGTCCACCCGGTCCTCGTGCTCGCCCCAGTAGAAGCGCCAGCGGCCCCGCAGCGGCAGGAACGACTCGATGTAGTCGTGGGTGTGGTAGGCCGGGCCGTTGCCCTGCCGCGCCCGCACCATACCGATCTGGAACCCGTGCGGCGTGGTAATGAAGGGCGCGTAGGCGTCGTTCTCGCTGGCGGTGTCCCCGATGATCGCGTAGTTGTGGCGCTGGTGCCCCGGGATGATGCTGTCGATGAACATCAGCGGCACGGCGCGTGACTTGAGCTGCGAGAAGCGCACCACGTTGCCGGTCATGATGCCCAGGTCTTCGGCAGGGGAAACTTCGGGGTTCGAGGTCATGGGGACTCCTGAGCAGGGGGGCCCGCGAAGGCTGGCTTCGCGGTCGGCGGCGCGAACAGCCCCACGTTTGGCGGGCGGACGGCTCCTCGGGGCAGGGCGGTCACCGTGGCGGGCCTGTGGGGCAGGGGAGACCTCCGGGGAATGAACCGGGAACGAGCCGACCACGCGCCGAGCCAGACGAGGCCCGGCTGCCTATTTGCATACGTATTCACACCGTACCCCCGATGTCCGCCGTCGTCAAGCACCGGCGAGAACACCGCGCGTCAGGCTGGCGGCCCGATTGGCTTCCATTACGGTGTTGCCGAGGTAAAGTTGGCTGCCATCGCAATAAGAAAAGCTGGCGCAGAGGTGGCGCCGCATGGACTCCCCGCCCCGCGAGCGTGAAGGACTTGACAAATCTGGCGAGATGTGCCTACGATACGTGCATACGTATGCAAAAGTAAGGAAGGTCCGTCGCCTGCCCAGTGCTGCCTGCACCGGCCCGCGGCGCCCTGCGGCCCACCCGTCCCGTCCACATTCTGTTTTGGTCACGCTGACGCGAGGAGGATGGCAGATGGATCACGCACGGAAGCTCATCTGGCGGCGGGCGGGCGGGGCGCTCGTCATGGCGGGAGTGCTGGGCCTGGGGACGCTGGGAACGCCGTCGGTCCAGGCGCAGAGCGCCTCGTCCTACGGCCTCAAACCCGGCAAACCCTACAACGGGACCCGGCTCAAGTTCCTGATCTGCTGCCTGGCCGCCGGTCAATTCGCCCAGCTCAGCAAGCTGACCGGGGAGGGCGGCGAGTTCCAGAAGCTCACCGGCATCACGGTGCAGTGGGAGAACACGCCCTACGGCGCCCTGCAGCAGAAGGAGCTGGTCGAGGCCACCACCGGCGGCACGACCTACGACGTGGTCGCCTGGGTGGATGCCTGGGGCGAGGCGCTCAAGCCGTACCTGCTGCCGCTGAATAGCCGCATCAAGGCCGACAAGATCAACCTCAAGGACTACCCCAACGCCTACCTCCAGGCCTCGACCGACAGCAAGGGCAACATCATCGGCATCCCGTTCCGCGGGCACCCGCTGGTGCTGTTCTACCGCAAGGACGTGTTCAAGGACCTGCGGCTGCCGGTGCCGCGAACCTGGCAGCAGGTGGTCAACACCGCCCAGATCATCCAGCAGCGCAAGCCGGGCATGGTGGGCTTATCGGCCATGTACGGGGTGAGCGCGGGCCAGAACCTCTTTAGCTGGGTCAGCATGCTGTGGGGCAACGGGGGCGACATCCTCGACAAGACGGGCCGCCCGGTCTTCAACAACGAGAAGGGCGTGCAGGCCACCCAGCTCTACATCGACATGCTGCGCAAGAACAAGATCGTGCCCGCGGCGGCCACCACCTTCGGCGAGACCGAGTCCTCCAACCAGATTCTCCAGGGCAAGGCCGCGATGTGGGTCGGCTGGTGGTGGTACTGGTCGCAGTTCTCCGACCCCAAGGCCGTCGCGCCCGGGGTGCTGAACAACGTCGGCTTCGCGCCCGCACCGGGCTGGGCGGGCGGCACCACCCAGAACTACGCGCTGGTGTGGCCGGTCGGCATCTTCAAGAACGCCAAGAACCCGGACGCCGCCTGGGAGTTCATCAAGTACGTCACCAACACCAATGTGCAGAAAAAGGTCGCGGCAAACCGCAGCGTTCCTGCCGAGGCCGACAACACCATCGTTACCTTTTCCGGCATGAACGATCCCAAGGTCAACGCGGCGAACGGCGGCATTCCCAAGGTCGGGGCGCAGGCGCTGCGGACCGCGCGGACCCTGCCGCAGGTGCGCTCGTGGGCCGAGATCCAGAGCGTGCTGGAGGTGGGCATCAACAAGATGGCGAACGGGGCCGATGTCAAGGCGACCCTCGACAGCATGGCGAGGGACGTGGACGCCATCCAGAAGCGCGCGGGCTACTACCAGTAGTTCGGGCGGACCCCAGGGGGACCGGGCGGCGTTCCCGGCCCCCTGGCACGTGATGGACCCCGCCGCACCGCCGAGGTGAACCCTATGGCACTTCCCCAGACGACCGCCGAAGCCTCGACCCCGCCCCTTCGTTCGGCCCTCCAGCCCAGGCGGCAGGGCGCCCAGGTCCGCACCGGTGCCCTGCGCTGGCTGCTCCTCGGCCCGGCGCTGCTGATCGTAATGGCGACGGTGCTCTACCCGCTGGTCTCATCCCTGATCACGTCGTTCCGCGACTGGCGGCTGATCTACTCGCCCACGCCCGGCCCCTTCGTGGGCTTGGCCAACTACGCCCGCGCCTTTACCGACGGCGGCTTCCTGAACAGCCTGCGCGTCAGCACCGAGTACCTGTTCATCTCCGTCACCCTGACGCTGCTCATCGGCCTGGGGATCGCGCTGCTGCTCGCCAAGCCCACGCGGCTCAACATCTTCGCGCGCACGCTGCTGATCCTCCCCTTCGCGGTCGCCCCGGTGCTCAAGGGCTACAGTTGGCGCTTCATGCTCGACCCCGACGCCGGGGTGTACTCCCGCCTGATCGGCGCGGTGGTGCCGCCGCTCAAGGGCTACCTGTGGCTGGGGCACGAGTTCAGCGCGCTCCTGGCGATCGCCATGTCGGAGGTGTGGGGCTGGGCCCCGCTCTTCGCGCTGATGTTTATCGGGGCGCTGGGGTCCATCCCCGCCGAGACGACGGAGGCCGCCCGGGTGGACGGGGCGACGAATACGCAGATCTTCTTCCGCATCACCCTGCCGCTGCTGGCCCCGGTGATCTACATCGTGGCGCTCCTCAAGATCATCTCGGCCCTGAAGATGTTCGATCAGGTCGTCACCATGACGGGTGGCGGCCCCGGCAACTCGACCCAGACGCTGTACTACTACGTGTACCAGCTCGCGTTCCGCAACCTCGACATGGGCTACGCCTCGGCGGTGTCGTACCTCCTGGTGGTCGTCATGGGGCTGTTCGCGGTGCTGTACGTGCGCGTGCTGCTGAGGGAGCATTAGATGACCACTTCTGTTGCTGCCAAACGGCCCACCCCCGCCGACGCCTGGGGCAGACGCTCGAAACGCTGGGCACGCTGCTCGTCATCTTCTTCGTGGCCTTCCCGCTGCTGTGGATGCTGCTGACCGCCTTCAAGACGCAGGCCGACACCTATTCCCCCAAACTGTTCTTCCAGCCCACGCTCGACAACTTCCGCGCGGTCTTCTCCAACCCGATCTTCCTGGGATCGCACGTCTGGGTGAGCGCGCTGGTGTCGTTCATGACGGTCGCCATCACCGTGCCGCTGGGGGCCGCCGCCGCCTACGTCATCTCGCGGCACCGCTTCCGGGGGCGCGAGACGCTGTCGCTGCTCATCCTGATGACCCAGTTCATCCCGGCAGTGGTCGTCGCCATCCCCTTCTTCACGCTGTTTCGCAGCCTGAACCTCATCGACACGGCGACCGGGCTGGTCATCCTCTACCTGTCGTTCGCGCTGCCCTACGCGATCTGGCTGCTGCGCGGCTTTTTCGACGCGCTCCCGGTGGAGGTCGAGGAGGCGTCCTTCATCGACGGGTGTAACGAGGTGCAGACGCTGCGCTACGTGACCATCCCGCTCATCATGCCGGGCATCCTGGTCTCGGCGGTCTTCGCCTTCATCTCGGCCTGGAACGAGTTCTTCTTCGCGCTGATCCTGGCGCGCTCCAACACCCAGACGCTGCCCATCGCCATCCAGGGCATCTCCGGGGCGAAGGGCCCCGAGTGGCAGCAGGTCGCGGCGGCCAGCATGGTCGTGATGGTGCCGATCATGGTGATGTCGCTCTTTATCCGCCGCTATTTCGTGGAGGGGATTACCGTCGGGGCGGTGAAGTGAGCCAGTCCCGGGGCCGCAACTCCAGACCCAAACAGGCCAAAGCGAGTGTTCAGGCGGCCCCCTCGGCCAGCGGGGCAGCCTCTCTCACGGTGCCCTCGCCGCGCCCCACCGCCCGAAGGAGAACGCCCCGAATGGAAGACCGAGTTCAGGCCCCCCTGCCCGTGTTCGACTTCGCCGACCACCCCGACATTTCGGACTTCGAGCAGGCCGCCGATACCGGGAGGCGGCAGCCGCTCGCGGGCTTCGACCCGGATTACACCGATATCGTCGATTACATCGTTCGCTGTACCCACAAAATATGGGAGGAGAAGGGCGTCGGCCTGATCTACACCCACTACGGCCACAACGCCACCGTCCACTACTCCAGCGGCGTGATGTACGGGCGCGAGGGCATGGTCGTGAACACCTTGCAGCGCCAGGCCGCCTACGCCGACCGCCGCGCCTACGCCGACGACGTGATCTGGAGCGGCAACGAGCGGGACGGCTTTTACACCTCGCACCGGGTGATGAGCCTGGGGACGAACACCGGGTACACCGAGTTCGGGCCGCCGACGGGCCGCAAGATCCAGCGCTGGGGCTTCGCCGACTGCTTCAGCGTGCGCAACAGGATCGTCGAGGAATGGCTGATGAGCGACGCCATCACCGAGCTGCGCCAGATGGGCTACGACCCGTTGGCGCTGGCCCGCGCCTCGGTGCTTCCCTGGCGTCCGCATACTCACGGGGAGGTGGACCGGCTGCCGACCGGGCAGCAGGCGCCGGAGTTCGTGACGGTGCCGAACGCCGACGAGGACCCGCAGGGCTTCATTCGGGCGATCTTGCAAAACCTCTGGAACGCTCGCCTCGTCAACATGGTCCGCGCCCATTACTCGCCGGGCCACGTCGCCTTCGTGCCCGATTCGCGCAAGCTGTACGGGTACGGTGACTACGAGAATTTCGTCATTACGCTGATGGCTTGTTTTCCCGACCTCGCCATGACGATAGACCATCAATGCCATCTGGGGGACGAGCAGCGGGGCTACCGGGTTGCCACCCGCTTCACGTTGCAAGGGACGCACGAGGGCTACGGCCCTTACGGTGCCCCGACCGGACGACGCATCTTCCTGATCGGCGGGTCGCACCACATCATCCGCGGGGGCAGGGTCGTTCAGGAGTGGACGCTGTTCGACGAATTCGCCCTGCTGAGGCAGCTCTACGCCCGGATGGAGGGTTGAGGCGTGACGGTCGAGCGCAGCCGGACCGGTCCTGCCATCTTCGATTTCGCCGACCACCCCGACATCTCGGACTTCGAGCAGGCCGCGGGCACCGGGAGGCGACAACCGCTGGCGGGCTTCGATGCCGGTTACACGGACATCGTGGACTACATCGTGCGGTGTACCCACAAAATTTGGGAGGAAAAGGCCATCGGCCTGATCTACACCCACTACGCGCACAACGTCATCCTGCACACCTCGTTCGGCGTGACTTATGGGCGCGAGGCGGTGGTGCGGAACACCCTGCAAAGCCAGGCGGGCTTCACGAGTGGACGCGGGTACGCCGACGACGTGATCTGGGGCGGCGACGAGACAAGGGGCTTTTACACCTCCCACCGCGTGCGCGGCTCGTCCGTCAACACCGGCCCGACCCTGCACGGCCCGCCCACCTTCCGCCGGTCGGCGCGCTGGGGCATCGCGGACTGCTTCATCCGGGAGAACCGCATCGTGGAGGAGTGGCTCTTCCACGACGGGGCGAGCAGCCTGCGGCAGATGGGGTACGACCCGGTGGTTCTGGCGAAAAGGGCGGTGCTTCGGGGCGGGCCACACACGCGCGGCGAGGTGGACCGCCTTCCGACGGGCCAGCAGGCCCCCGCCTTTCTGGACGTACCGGGTGGAGAAGCGGACCCGCCGGGCTTTATTGCCGCCCTCCTGCACAACCTCTGGAACGCCCGCCTCGTCAATATGGTGCGCGACCATTACGCGCCCGGTCTCGTGGCCTACGTCCCGGGGGAGCGCAAGCTGTACGGGTATGGCGAGTACGAGAACTTCGTCATTACGCTGCTTGCCAGTTTTCCCGACCTGGCGCTGACGGCGGACCATCAATGCGTGTTGGGTGACGAGCGGCGGGGCTTCCGGGTCGCCACCCGCTTCACGTTGCAAGGGACGCACGAGGGCTACGGCCCCTACGGCGCCCCGACCGGACGGCGCGTCTTCCTGATCGGGGCCAGCCATCACGTCATCCAGGGCGGCAGGGTCACCCGGGAGTGGACGCTCTTCGACGAATTCGCCCTGCTCACCCAGCTCCACGCCCGCCAGGAGGCCCAGCAGTGACTGACGACATCCAGCCACTTCCCGTCTTCGATTTCGCCGACCGGCCGGACATCGCCGACTTCGAGCGTGCGGCCAATACCGGGCGCAGACAGCCGCTGCGGGGCTTCGATGCCGACTACACCGACATTGTGGACTACATCGTGCGGTGTACCCACAAGATCTGGGAAGAAAAGGCCATCGGGCTGATCTACACGCATTACGCGCATAACGCGGTGGTGCATAGCCCCGCTGGCGTGTTCTACGGGCGCGAGACGGTGGTGAGAAACACCCTCCAGAATCAGGCGATCTGGGGCGACCTGCGGGCCTACGCGGACGACGTGATCTGGGGCGGCAACGAGGACGAGGGGTATTACAGCTCCCACCGCCACGTCAACACCGCCACGCACACCGGCTACACCGAGTTCGGGCCGCCGACGGGCCGCAAGATCCTGTACTGGGGCATTGCCGATTGCCTGATCCGCGAGAACCGGATCGTGGAGGAGTGGCTGACCCATGACGGCGTGACCATCGTGAAGCAGATGGGGTATGACCCGCTGAGCCTGGCAAAACAGGCCGTCCTGCCCGCCACGCTCCACACCCACGGCGAGATAGACCGCCTGCCTACGGGTCAGCAGGCACCGGAATTCGCGCCCGTGCCGAACGCTGACGGGGACCCGCAGGGCTTCATCCGGGCCGTCTGGCAGAACCTGTGGAATGCACGGCTCGTCAACATGGTGCGCGAGCACTACGCCCCCGGCCTCGTCGCCTTCCTGCCCGACGCGCGTAAGCTGTACGGCTACGGCGACTACGAGAACTTCGTGATCACGCTGATGGCCTGCTTTCCCGATCTGGCGGTCACCGTGGATCACCAATGCGTGCTGGGCGACGAGCGGCGCGGCTACCGGGTGGCGACCCGCTCCACCTTCCAGGGCACCCACGAGGGGTACGGGCCGTACGGCGCCCCCACCGGGCGGCGCGTCTCCATGATCGTGATCAGCCACCACACCATCCAGGGCGGCAGGGTCGTGAAGGAATGGACGGTCTTTGACGAGTTCGCGCTTCTCAAACAACTGCATGGGCGGATCGGGGGTGCCAGTGACAGCGGACCGGATGTCATCGAAGCCAGCCAGTGAGCACGAGGAACGCGCCCGGCTCACGGTGGACGAACGCGACCTCGGGCCCCAGATGGCCCCGGTGGTGGCCGGGCGGCGGCAGAGCCTGGAAGGCTTCGAGGCCGATTACACCGACATCGTGGACTACATCATCCGGTGTACCCACAAGATCTGGGAGGACAAGGCGGTCGGCCTGATCTACACCCACTACGCGCACAACACCCCGGTCCACCTCTCGGACGCCGAGTTCTACGGGCGCGATCAGGTCGTCGAGAACACCGTGCGGACGCTGGCGGCCTTTCCCGACCTGCGCCTCTTCGGCGACGAGGTGATCTGGAGCGGCAACGACCGGGATGGCTTTCACTCCTCGCACCGGGTCACCTGGAGCGGGCACAACCTCGGCCACAGCATCTACGGCCCGCCCACCGGGAGACGGGTGCAGCGCCGCGAGATCGCCCACTGCGTCGTGCGCCGGGGCCGCATCGTGGAGGAGTGGATCGTCCACGACGAGACCGCGCTGATCCGCCAGCTCGGGCTCGATGAGGTCGAACTCGCCCGCACCCTCGCCCGGATGGAGGCAGAACTGGGGTGGCAGAGTCCCGGTGACCTCGTCGGCGAGGTGCCCCGGCTGCCCGGCCAGGGCCACCCACCCGTCCAGCTCGACGGCGACCCCCGCGACCCGGACGCGCTGCCGGGCCTACTCTACGGGCTGGTCTGGAACGCGCGGATGCTGAATTACCTGGCCGAGTATTACGCGCCGAACGCCGTGGTCTGGGTGCCCGGCAACCGCCGCCTGGAGGGGCACGGCGACCTCACCGCCTACGTGCTGGGGCTGCTGGCCGCCTTTCCCGACGGGGCGATGAGTGTGGACCACGTCGCCTGGATAGGGAGCGAGGCGCAGGGGTACAAGGTCGCGGCGCGCTGGACCTTTCAGGGGACCCACGGTGGGCCGGGACCCTATGGCCCCCCCACGGGGCGGCGGGTGCGGGTGCTGGGAATCAGCCACTTCGAGGTGCGCGGTGGGCGCATCGAGCGCGAGTACATGGTCTGGGACGAGTTCGCCCTGCTCAAGCAGGTGTACCGGCCCGGGTGAAAGGACCCTCATGGAGTATTTCAAGCAGGCCGCCCCCCAGCCGCCTTCGGTCAATCAGGAAATCCGCGACACCGTTTCGCGCATCCTCTCCGACGTGGAGCGTGAGGGCCTGGTCGCCGTCCGGCGCTACAGCGAGCAGTTCGACGGCCACAGCCCACCTTCCTTCCGCATGTCTCAGGAGGAGATTGCCCGGGTCACCTCGGAGGTCGAGGATTCCGTGGCCCGCGCCATTGACTTCAGCCTGGAGCAGGTCAAGGGTTTCGCCGCGTTGCAGCGCCGCACGCTGGTGGACTTCGAGGCGGAGACCTTGCCCGGCGTGACCATCGGGCAGAAGCAGATTCCGGTGAACGCGGTGGGGGCGTACATTCCGGGAGGGCGCTATCCCATCACGGCGGCCCCGGCGATGACGATTGGCGTGCCGAAAGCGGCGGGGGTGCCCCGAGTTGTGGCATGCGCGCCCGTTCAGCGCGGCACCGGGCGCATCAATCCCTCCCAGCTCTATGGCATCGTGCAGAGCGGGGCCGACGAGATCTACACCATCGGGGGCGCGCAGGCGATGGCGGCGATGGCTTTCGGGCTGGAGGGCAGCCCACCCCTGGAGGCCGTGGACATGCTCGTGGGTGCGGGCAACGCCTACGTCGCCGAGGCCAAGCGGCAACTCTTCGGGGTGGTGGGGATTGACCTGCTGGCCGGGCCCACCGAAATCTGCATCCTGGCCGACGACTCCGCCGACCCGGAACTCGTGGCCGCTGACCTGCTGGCCCAGGCGGAGCACGGGGTCAACTCGCAGTCGGTCCTGATTACCACCTCGCGCCCACTCGCCGAGGCCGTCACGCGCGAGATCGAGCGACAGCTCGCGGGCCTGCCCACCGCCGACGCCGCCGGGGCTTCCTGGCGCGACTACGGCGAGATCATCCTGGTCGAGTCCGACGAGGAGATGGCGCGGGTGTCCGACCGGGTGGCCTCCGAGCACCTGGAGGTGCAGACCCGCGATCCCGACTGGTTCCTCGCGCGGCTCACGAACTACGGCTCGCTCTTCCTGGGGCGGAACGCGGCGGTGGCCTACGCGGACAAGGGCATCGGCACGAACCACGTCCTGCCCACGAGCCGGGCGGCCCGGTACACGGGCGGCCTGTGGGTCGGCAAGTTCATCAAGACCGTCACCTGGCAGCGGGTCGCGGACGCGGCCAACGCGACAGTCGCCCCGCCCTTCATCACGATGGCCGACACGGAGGGGATGGTCGGCCACGCGGACTCCATGCGCCTGAGACTCCGCGGGGCGTCTGGGGACTGATGGCGAGGGTTCTGCCGCTGGCCGCCGTGCAGGAGGCCCCATGTCCCGCTGACGCGCCGCTGAGCCTGTTCGCAAACCATGTTCAGGCGCTGACGGCGGCCTTTCCGCAGACGCGGCTCATCGTCTACCCCGAACTCCACCTGTTCGGAACGGAGGGGCCCCTGAGGCGGGAGATGCTGCTGGACATGGCCGAGCCGCTCTCCGGCCCGCGCATGGCGGCCCTGGGAGAACTGGCGGGGGACCTGGGTGTGTGGCTGGTGCCGGGCAGCGTGTGCGAGCGGGGCCCTGGGGGGCAACTCTTCAACACCGCCGTCGCCCTCTCACCCGAGGGACAACTCGCCGCGTCGTATCGCAAGGTCTTTCCCTGGCGCCCGTACGAGCCCTTCGCCCCGGGCGACCGCTTCGTGACCTTCGACCTGCCCGGAGTCGGGCGGGCGGGCTTCTCCATCTGCTACGACGCCTGGTTCCCGGAGGTCACCCGCCACCTCGCCTGGATGGGCGCCGAGGTGGTGCTCAACCTCGTGAAGACGACGACCTGCGACCGCGCCCAGGAGGTGATCCTGGCGCGGGCGAACGCCATCGTCAATCAGGTGTTCGTGGTGAGCGTGAACTGCGCCGGGCCGGTGGGGACGGGTCGCAGCCTCGTCGTGGACCCGGAGGGGATCGTCCGGGCCGAGACGGTCGGGGCAGAGCAAACCGTCCTGACCCATGTGCTCGACCTCGATCACGTTCCGCGCGCTCGGCAGTACGGCACGGTGGGACTGACCCGGCCCTGGGAGCAGTTTCAGCCCGGCGACCCGTCCCTGCCCTTGCCGCTGTACGGGGGAAGCATCGCCCCGGAGCGGTGGCACCCGGCCTCCCCGGAAGGACCCCGGGTGGTGGAGGGACGTGCCGAATGAGCGGGGCAGGTCGGCCCGACCGCGCTCTCAACGGAGGAACCGCGTGACTCAAGAACTCAGGCCTGTCTTCGACTTCGCTGACCACCCCGACATTGCCGACTTCGCCGCCGCCGCGAACACGGGGCGGCGCCAGGACCTCGGCGGCTTCGACCCGGACTACGTGGACATCGTGGACTACATCGTGCGGTGCACCCACAAGATCTGGGAGGAGCGCGCGGTCCACCTGATCTACACGCACTACACCCACAACGCCCGGGTGCATACCGCGGACGGCCTCACGACCTACGGCTCGGCGGCAGTCGTCCGCAACACGCTGCGCAGCCAGGCGGCCTTCAGCGCCTCGCGCTCGTTCGCGGACGACGTGATCTGGGGCGGCAACGCGCAGGACGGCTTTTACACCTCGCACCGCCTCTTCACGGTGGGGGTCAACACCGGCCACACCGATTACGGCCCGCCGACCGGGCGGCGTATTGGGCGCTGGATCGTCGCGGACTGCCGGATCAGGGACAACCGCATCTTCGAGGAGTGGCTGGTCAGCGACCACAGCGCCGAGTTGCGCCAGCTCGGCTACGACCCGCTGGAACTGGCCCGCGCAAGTGCGCCCGTGCCGCCCCTCCCCCCAGGCGAGCCCACCGGGGAGGACGGTCAGTACCCGCCCACCGTCCTGCCGCTGCCCGCGCCGACTGAGGCCGAGGCCTTCGTGCGCGCCCTGCTGCACAACCTGTGGAACGCGCGGATGCTGAATCTGGTGCGCGCCCGCTACGCTCCTGGGCACGTCGCGTGGGTGCCGGGCCACCGCCAGCTCTACGGGCACGGGGACTACGAGGGGTTCGTACTGGGGCTGATGGCGCAGTTTTCCGACCTGCGGCTGAGCGTGGACCATGTGTGCGTGCTGGGCGACGCCGAGCGCGGGCACCGGGTCGCCACCCGCTGGACGATGCAGGGCACCCACGACGGCCCCGGGCGGTACGGGCGCCCCACCGGGCGGCGCGTGCGGATTCTCGGCGTCACCCACCACGAGCTTCAGGGCGGACTGATCCGGCAGGAGTGGACCCTGTTCGACGAATTCGCGCTGCTCCGGCAGCTTCACGCCCCGCTGGCGACAGAGCACGAGCCGTTCGCAGCCCAGCTTGCGCCGTCCGCCTCCGAGGAACCGACCCTCCCGTGAGCCGCCGGGGAGAACGCCCGTCCCAACCATGACCACTGCCCAGACCCGGCCCGCCGAGCGCCACCGCCCGCTCTTTCACTTCACGCCCGCGCGCCACTGGCTGAACGACCCCAACGGCCTGCTGCACTTCGGGGGCGAGTACCACCTCTTCTTCCAGCACAATCCCTTCGGCTCGACCCACGGGCACATGAGCTGGGGCCACGCGGTGAGCCGCGACCTGATGGCCTGGGAGGACCTCGGGGTGGCGCTGCCCGAGCGGGAGGGCCGCGCCATCTTCTCGGGGAGTGCGGTTGTGGACTGGCACAATACGAGCGGGCTGGGGCTCCCGGACGTGCCGCCCCTCGTCGCGCTGTACACCGGGCACCGGGAAGGGCACCAGGCGCAGTACCTCGCCTACAGCCGGGACCGCGGGCGGACGTGGCACGACCTCGGGGAAGTGCCCGTGCTCGACCGGGGCAAGTGCGACTTCCGGGACCCCAAGGTGTTCTGGCACAGCGGGACGGAACGCTGGGTGATGGCCGTCGCCCATCCCACCGAGCGCCAGGTGGAGATATTCAGCTCGCCCAGCCTACGCGACTGGACCTCCGAAAGCCTCTTCGGTCCCGCGGGCGACACGAGCGGTCCCTGGGAGGTGCCCGAGCTGTTCCCGCTGATGGACGAGGACGGCCTGGAACGCTGGGTCCTCAAGGTGGACGTGTACCCAGGTCGTCCGGCTGGAGGATCGGGGTGCCAGTACTTCGTCGGGACCTTCGATGGCCGGACCTTCTCACCGACAACCCCCGCCCGCTGGCTGGATCACGGGCCCGACTTCTACGCGGCCCTGTCGTTCTCGGACCTCCCCGGGCGGCGGGTCTGGCTGGGGTGGATGAACAATTGGCGGTACGCTTCCCGGCTGCCGACCGAACCCTGGCGCGGCACAGTGAGCGTTCCCCGGGAGCTGTCCCTCGCGGAGTCGGCGGAGGGTCCCGTGCTGAGGCAACAGCCCGTCGCCGAACTCGACCGGCTGCAGGGAGCGGAGTTTGGCGTGAGGGAACACACCCTCCGGGACGGCGTGCCGCTCATCCTCACGCCTCACGCGCTGCCCGCCCTGGACCTGTCCCTCGACCTGGCGGGACGGGGAGCGCGGCGCCTCGTCCTCCACATTGGGAGCGGCGATCAGGAGGAGGTCGTAATTTCGTGTGACCTCGGGGGCAGGCGCCTCGTCCTACGGCGCACAACCGCGCCCTCGGTCGGCGCCCCGGAGGGTTTCGACGGGGAGTACGAGGCACCGCTCACCGCCGCGGATCACCTCCTCTCGCTGCGGATTCTCGTGGACCGCTCGTCGGTGGAGGTCTTTGCCCAGGACGGGCGCGTGGTGATGACGGCCCTGGCCTTTCCAGAGGAGGCGGGCTGGACCGTCCGGGCCGCGGCCCAGGGAGGAGATGCGGAGGTGCTGCGGTCCAGCGTCTATGCGCTGAGGCGGGCGGCACCTCCCAGACCGGGCTCAGGAGACCCATGAACAGGACCTATGACTGCATCGTGCTGGGCGCCGGGGGGGCCGGGACGAGCGCCGCCTATCACCTCGCCCGGCGGGGGCGGCGGGTGCTGCTGCTCGACCAGTTCGCCGTGGGGCACGACCGGGGATCGAGCCACGGCCACTCGCGCATCTTCCGCCTCGCCTACGACCAGCCCGACTACGTGCAGTTGGCCCAGCGTGCCCTCGACCTGTGGCGTGAGGTGGAGCAGGTTTCCGGGCAGACCCTGCTGACCGTCACGGGCGGCCTCGACCTGGGCCCGCACGAGTTGCCGAGCCTCCGGGCGGTGGAACAGAGCCTGCGACAGGCGGGCGTGGCGGTCGAGACGCTGGACGCCGGGGCGCTCATGCGCCGCTTCCCGCAGTGGCGCGTCCCGGACGATTGGGCGGCGGTCTACTCGCCCGACGCGGGCATCGTCAACCCCTCCCACACGGTCGAACTGCTCGCGGCCCTGGCCCGCGCGGAGGGGGCCACCATGCTGGAACACACCCCGGCGCTGGAGCTGGACCTGGGCGACCCGGACGCGCCCGCCGTCCGCACCCCGCGGGGCACCTTCGCCTGCCGCCGCCTGATCGTCGCCGCCGGGGCCTGGCTGCCGGAGCTGGTGCCGGACCTGGCGCGTGGGCTGCGGGTCACGCAGGAGACGACGGCCTTTTTCCGGGCCCAGGACCTCGCCCCGTTCCAGCCGGAACACTTCCCCGTGTTCATCGGGCACGCCCGGGCGGGGGAGGCGGAGGTCTACGGCTTCCCCGCCTTCGGGCTGCCGGGCGTGAAAATCGCCGAACATCTCCGGGGGCCCGTGACGACGGCCCGGACCCGGGACTTCGAGGTGGAAGACCTGACGCTCGCGCGGCTGGGCGCCTATCTGGAACGCCGCCTGCCCGGGGCGGCGGGCCCGGTCATGCAGGCCAAAACCTGCCTCTACACGGTGACACCCACCCAGGATTTCCTGCTCGACACGCACGGCGCGGTCACCCCGGGCGGTTCCCCGTCCGTGCTGCTCGCCTCGCCGTGCAGCGGGCACGGGTTCAAGTTCGTGCCCGTGTTGGGTGAACTGCTGGCCGACTGGGCGGACGGGGTGCCTCACCCGCTGCATTCCGCGCGCTTCCGGGCCCGGCGGGCGATGGCTCACGGTCATCCCACCCCCGCAGAATGAGGCCGGGCGCGGCGCCTGGCCCCGCGTCCAAGCCCCCCGGAGACCCGATGTCCTACTCCATCACGCTGGGCCACCGCCACTACACCTTCCCGGACCTGCGGAGCGTGCTCGCCCGCGCCAGCCCGGTTCGCTCGGGCGACGAGCTGGCGGGGCTGGCCGCCGCGAGCGCCCACGAGCGGGTGGCGGCGCGCTCCGTCCTCGCCGGGCTGCCGCTGCGCCTCTTTCTCGAAGAGCCGCTCATCCCCTACGAGACCGACGAGGTCACCCGGCTGATCGTGGACACCCACGACCCGGCGGCCTTCGCGCCCGTGGCGGGACTGACCGTCGGCGAGTTCCGCGACTGGCTGCTGGGGGAGGAGGCGACCTCTGAGGTCCTGGCCGCCCTCACCCCCGGCCTGACTCCCGAGATGGTCGCCGCCGTGAGCAAGCTGATGCGCAACCAGGACCTGATCCTGGTGGCCCGCAAGTGCCGGGTGGTCACCGCCTTCCGCACCACCCTGGGGCTGCCGGGCCACTTCTCGATGCGGCTGCAACCCAACCACCCCACCGACGACCCCCGGGGCATCCTGGCCTCCACGATAGACGGGCTGATGTTCGGCATCGGGGACGCGGTCATCGGCGTGAACCCGGCCCTCGACAGCGTGGCCTCCACCGTCCGGCTGCTGCACCTCCTCGACGAGTTGCGAGAGGGGCTGGAGCTGCCCGCCCAAACGTGCGTGCTCGCCCACATCACCACGCAGATCGCGGCGGTCGAGGCGGGTGCGCCCCTGGACGTGATCTTCCAGTCGGTTGCGGGCACCCAGGCGGCCAACGCGGGGTTCGGGGTGGACCTGGCGCTGCTGCGCGAGGGCCGGGACGCGGCGCGGTCGTTGAACCGGGGCACGGTGGGCCAGAACGTCATGTATTGCGAGACCGGCCAGGGGAGTGCGCTGTCCGCGAACGCCCACCACGGGGTGGACCAGCAGACCTGCGAGGCGCGGGCCTATGCGGTGGCGCGCTCGCTCTCGCCCCTGATCGTGAACACGGTGGTGGGCTTCATCGGGCCCGAGTACCTGTACGACGGCAAGCAGATCATCCGCGCCGGGCTGGAGGACCATTTCTGCGGCAAGCTCCTGGGGCTCCCGATGGGCTGCGACGTGTGCTACACCAACCACGCCGAGGCCGACCAGGACGACATGGACACCCTGCTCACGCTGCTCGCCGCGGCGGGCCTCACCTTCGCCATCGGGGTGCCGGGGGCCGACGACATCATGCTGAACTACCAGTCCACGAGCTACCACGACGCCTGGTATGTCCGCCAGCTTTTCGGCCTGAAGCCCGCCCCCGAGTTCGTGGCCTGGCTGGAGCGCATGGGGATCGCGGCGGGCGAGCGGCTGCTCCCACCCGACCCGGCCCGCGCCGAGCGCCTGCTGGGTTGGAGGGGCGCGTGAGGGGCGAGATCGAGCCCGGCGTCACCCCCTCGCCCTGGGAGGAGCTGCGCGCCCACACCCGGGCCCGCATCGCCCTCGGCCGGGCGGGGCACAGCCTGCCCACCCGCGAGGTGCTCGCCTTCGGCGAGGCGCACGCCCGCGCCCGCGACGCCATTCACACCCCGGTGGACTTCGGCCCGGTGGAGGCCGTGCTCACGGGGGCGGGGATGCCGTTCCTGCACCTGCAAACCGGGGCCGACAGCCGCGAGACCTACCTGCGCCGGCCCGACCTGGGGCGGAGCGTGGGCCCGGGGGCGCTGGAGAGCCTGCGCCCGCACGCCGGAACGTACGACGTGGCCCTGGTCGTCGGCGACGGCCTGAGCGCCACCGCCGTCCGGGAGAGCGCGCCGCCCTTCCTGCGGGCCCTGCTGCCCGAACTCTCCGGCTACCGGCTCGCGCCCGTGGTCCTCGTCCAGTACGCCCGGGTGGCCGCCGCCGACCCCATCGGCGAGGCGCTCGGCGCCCGGCTGACCCTGATGGTGCTCGGCGAGCGGCCGGGGCTGGGGCTGCTCACCCCCGAGAGCCTGGGGCTCTACCTCACCTACGGCCCGCGCGTGGGCCGCCTGGACTCCGAGCGCAACTGCATCAGCAACATCCACGCGGGGGGCCTGCCGCCCGGCGTGGCGGCCCGGGCCACGCGCCACCTCGTGCGGGCCAGCCTGGGGCGGGAACTCAGCGGCGTGCGCCTGCCCGCGGGGGACGCCCTGCCGGGGGGGTGACAGGAATTCCCGATTGAACCGATTCTGGACCTGTTCAACCCGGGAGAAGGCCAAAAGCGGTTGCCGGGGCAGGAGCCGCGGGGTCCGGCAATTCTGCGGGGCGCTCCCGTGAGACGCGGGAAGGGACGCTACAGCGGGGGCGTGAAGCGCCCGTCCATGCTCGTCCAGCCGCCGTCCACGAAGAGGACCGTGCCAGTCACGAAGGAGGCGGCGTCCGAGGCGAGGTAGACCACGGCCCCGGCGATCTCTTCCGGCCTGCCCCAGCGGCCGAACACACTCTTTTGCGCGTAGGCCTCGTACCACTGCGGATTGTTCTTGATGGGCGCGGTCAGGGGCGTGTCGATCACGCCCGGGGCGACGGCGTTGGCGCGCACGCCCCGGCCCCCCAACTCGCTGGCGAGGCCGCGCAGCAGTTGCAGGGTCCCCGCCTTCGTCGCCGCGTAGACGCTCTGGCCGGGCTCGACGACCTGCGAGCGGATCGACGAGAAGGCGATCAGGCTGCCGCCGCCCCCCTCGGCCATCGCCCGGCCCGCACTTTGCAGGAGGTTGAAGGTGCCGCCCATATTGACCCGCAACACCCGCTCGAACTCCTCAGGGGTGTAGTCGAGCAGCGGCTTGCGCACGTTGATGCTGGGGCTGCTCACCCCGATGTCGAGCCGACCATGCTGACGCAGGATGCCCGCCACGGCGTCCTCCACCGCCCCCGCGTCGGTGAGGTCGAGGGTGAGGCCCTCGGCGGCGTATCCAGTTTGCACGATGGCGTCCGCCGTCCGCGAGGCCGCCTCCCCGTTGAGGTCCGCCACGACCACATGCGCCCCGTTCGCCGCGAGGGCGTGCGCGCTGGCCTCCCCGATGCCGCTGCCGCCCCCCACCAGGAGGGCCACCTTGCCGTCGAGCCGAAACATCGTCGCGTAATCCATAGGGCCTCCGAACAAGGGGGGGGCTTCACTCGTCCCGGTTCAGGAACAGGATGGCGGCGGCGGCGTAGAGCCGCGCGGCGTCCACCACCGCCTGCACCGGGACATGCTCGTCCACCTGATGCGGGATGGTGCGGTCCCCCGGGCCGATGGTCACGATGGGCACGTCCGCCCAGGCGTGCAGGAAGGTGCCGTCGGTCGCTCCGGGCACACCGCCGTAACGCACCGGCTGCCCGGTGAGGTCCAGCCCCCGGACGACGGCCCGCACGACTGGTGCATCGGGGGGCGTCTGGGTTGCCGGGCGGTCCTCGTACACGTCGAGCCCGGCGGAGATGCCCGGGAAGCCCGGCAGGACCGACCGGAGGAGGTCCCCGATCTGCCCGGCCAGCAGGGCGTGGTCCACCCCGGGCACGGTGCGGATGTCCAGCCCCACCCGGCACGTGCCGGGAATGACGTTGTTCTGCCCCGGCCCGGCGTTCGCCTCGAAGACGGTCGGAGTGAGGTACACGTCCCCCAGCCACTCGTGCCGCGCGCCCCGCCACTCCCGTTCGAGGGCCGAGAGTCCCCCCACGAAGGCCGCCGCCGCCGGAATCGGGTTGGCGCCCGCATAGGGCATCGCGCCGTGGGCCATCCGCCCGGTAAAGGTCACCCACGCCCGCATGGCGCCCTTCTGGCACAGGCAGACCTCGTTCTCCTCCGGCTCGCAGATGATCGCCCCGGCAAAGCCCCGCGCATACCCCGCCCGCACGAAGGCCTTGACGCCCAGCATCAGCCCCTCCTCGTCGCAGAGGATGGCGAGGCGCAGGGGGCGCTGCGGGGTGGGCAGGACCTCCCGCACGGCGACGGCGGCGCAGATCGCGGCGGCCAGCCCCGCCTTCATGTCGGCGCTGCCCCGCCCGTGCAGCAGGCCGTTCTCGATGCGGCCCTCGAAGGGAGGAATGGCCCAGCCGCCCGGGTCGCCGATGGACACCACGTCGGTATGGCCCTCAAAGATCAGGCCGCCCTCGCCCGTGCCCAGGTCCGCGATGAGGTTGGGCCGCCCCGGGGCCACCTCCTGCCGGGTGACCGCGAAGCCGCGCTCACGCAGGTACGGCTCCAGGAAGTCGGCGGCGACGGCCTCGCCGGGCACGGGTACCTGGGTGTCGAGGCGCACGAGCGAGCGGGCGAGGTGGATCAGAGCCTCCTCGTCCACGGCGTCGGCGGCCCGCCGGGCGAGGTCGAGCAGTGGGCTGGGTGGTGAGGGTTCGATGGCACAACCTCCTGGCAGGGAAGAGGACTTCAGGGCGGTGAAGGGCGGCTTGCCACCTCCCGGTAGGCGGGCCAGCGGCCCAGGGTGCGGGCGTTCAGGACCGCGTGCACGACCGCCCGGGCGAGCGTGTCGGCGGCAACGGTCCCCAGGCGGCTGAGGTCCCCGGGCGTCTCCACGGGCTGACCCCCGGTCGCCGCCGCGAACACCACGTCGCCGTCAAAGGGGGTGTGGACCGGCCAGAGGGAGCGGGGCAGGCCGTCCTGGGCCATCTGCGCGACCTTGAGCGCCTGCGCCTTGGATAGGGTGCGGTTCACGGCGACCAGCCCGAGGGTGGTGTTCTGGCCGGGCTGGGGCGGGTCGGTGGGGGGCAGCAGGCGGGGGTCCACCGGGGGCAGCGGCCCGCCGAATTCCCCCGCGAGTTCGAGTTGGTGCGCGTAGAGCCCGCCCGTCGTGGGTGAGAACACCTGCCCGGCGGCGTTGACGACCACGAGCGCCCCGACCAGGCTGCCGTCTTCCAGCGCGGTGCTCGCCGTGCCCACGCCGCCCTTGAGCATACCCACCACGGCCCCCGTGCCCGCGCCGACGTTGCCCTGCTCCACCGGCCCGGCCCGCGCGTTCTCCGCCGCCTGGTAGCCGAAGGAGGCGTCCGGTCGCCCCCCGAAATCCCCCGCCCGCCCGAGGTCGAACAGCACCGCGCCGGGCACGATGGGCACCACCCGGCCCTCCCCGACCTCAAAGCCGACGCCGCGCTCCTCCAGGAAGCGCATCACGCCGCCCGCCGCGTCCAGGCCGTAGGCGCTGCCGCCACTCAGCAGCAGGGCGTGGATGTGGGTGACGGTGTTCTCGGGCCGCAGCAGGTCCGTCTCGCGGGTGCCGGGGGCGGCGCCGCGCACGTCCACCCCGGCCACGGCGCCGCCGTCAAACAGCACCACGGTCGTCCCGGTCGCCTGCGCGAGGTCGGTGTGGTGGCCCACCCGCACGCCCGTCACGTCGGTGATGGCATTCAGCGGGCCGGGCCGCGGGACCTCCCCCCGCTGACTCCCCGCCGCCGCCGCTTCAAAGTTCGTCATGGCCCTCCCCCCCGGCCCCGCAGGCCGTCCCCGAGCAGGTTGAAGCCGAGCACCGCGAGCATGATCGCCACTCCCGGCACGACCGTCGGGTACGCGGAGAGGTACAGGAAACTCTGCGCCTCCCGCAGCATATTGCCCCAACTTGCCTGAGGCGGCTGGATACCGAGTCCCAGGTATGACAGTGCCCCCTCGATCAGGATGGCCGCGCCTAGCGTGAAACTCGCCTGCACGATCAAGGGCGTCAGAATGTTGGGCAGCACGTGGCGCCCCAGCACGCGGGCCGGGCGGGCACCGAGGGCCTGCGCCGCCTCCACATACGGCTCGGCCCGCACCGAAACCGCCCCCGACCGCGCCAGCCGCGCGAAGACGGGCACGGCGCTCACGCCCACGGCGAGCATGGCGGGCAACAACCCGGCGCCCCAGGCGGTGACCAGCAGCATCACGAGCAGCAGGGTGGGGAAGACGTACACCGCGTCGAGCAGCAGCGTGAGGGCCCGGTCTACGAGGCCGCCGTAAAAGCCCGCCAGCAGCCCCAGCGGGAGGCCCAGCCCCAGCCCCACGCCCACCGCCACCAGGCCCACGGCGAGCGCGCTCCTAGCCCCCACCATCACCCTCGCCAGCAGGTCGCGCCCGAAGGCGTCGGTGCCCAGGACATGCCCGCCCCCGGGGGGCTTCAGCCGCGCGAGCAGGTCGCCCGCGTTGGGGTCGGCGGGGAGCCACACCAGGCTCACCAACGCGGCCAATCCCACCACCCCCACCAGCCCCGCCCCGAGGAGGAGTGAGGGATTTCCCCGCCGCCGCCTCGTCCTTCCGGCTACTACACGGGAAAGCGCCCTAGCCATAACGCACCCGGGGATCAAGCAGGCCATACGCGAGGTCCACGAGCAGGTTGACGGTCACCACGAAGAGCGCGAGCACCAGCACGGCGCCCTGCACCAGGGGAAAGTCCCGCGCCGAGATCGCTTGCAGGGCCAACGTTCCCATGCCCGGCAGCGCGAAGACGTTCTCCACGATCACCGTGCCCGTGAGGAGTTCGGCGAATTCCAGGCCCAGCACCGTCAGCAGCGGGATCAGGGCGTTGCGCAGGCCGTGGCGCAGCAGCACCCGGCGCTCGGGGAGGCCCTTGGCGCGGGCGGTGCGGACATGGTCACTGCGCATCGTCCCCAGCAGCGCGGCCCGCACCATGCGGGTGGAGAGGCTGACCCGCACGAGGACCAGCGTGAGTACCGGCAGGATCAGGTCGCGTGCCCCGCGAAAGCCCGTGGACGCCAGCAGGCGGTACTTCACCGCAAACACCAGGATCAGCAGCAGCCCCAGCCAGAAGGCCGGGACCGCCGAGAGCAGGGTCAGCCCGGTTCGCAGCACGAGGTCGAGCCATGACCCCTCCCGCCGCGCCGCGAGGATGCCGAGGCCGAGCGCCAGCACGGTCGTCAGCCCCAGGCTGAGCAGCGCCAGCGTCAGCGTGAAGGGCAACCGGGTGCCCAGGAGTTCCGTGACGGGCTGGCTGTAACGAATTGATGTGCCCAGGTCCCCCCGCAGCACGCCCGTCAGCCACCCCAGGTAACGGGCCAGCGGCGGCTCGTTCAGCCCGAGCTGCTCGCGCAGGGCCGCCACCGCTCCCGGCGTCGCCCCCACGCCGAGCAGGCTCAGCGCCGGGTCCCCCGGAATGAGGCTCAGGCTGAAAAACACGATCAGGCTGGCGATCAAGAGGGTCACCAGGGCGATCAGCAGGCGCCACAGGACCAGGGAGGCGCTCACTCGGGAAGGACTCCACCGGGGGCGTGGTGGGGGAGTTGAAGGATGCTCCTCATCCGCGCGGTGAACGCGCGTGTTGTGCCCCTCTCCCCCCGGGAGGGAGGCGGGGACCTGTACAGCTCGGGGGGGACTCGCACGGCCCGCGGCGCGGCGAGAGGGAGGGGCAGGCCCCCCCGGTCGTGCTGGCGCAGGTCGCGCGCCCCCGCTGCTCCGCGGCTTGGGAAGCCCCCCACGGGGGGAGCAAACATCGTCCTCACCACAGGTTCCCGGAGGCCCCGTCGTTTCTGCCCGGGGAGGAAAGGGGGCGGGCACCGCGGGTGCCTCTCAAAGAGGGAGCCATAGCTGTCTCCTTTGTGCAAGGGGGTGAAGAAGCGGTGGGGAGGCCGTCCGCCTGCGGGAGCCTGAAGCTGCCTGTCGCGCGGACGCAGACGCGCCCAGTCTACACTCCCGCCTTACTCCCCCCAGGAACGCCTGCCTGCACGATGTCGCCCGTCTGAACACCGGGGTACACCTTCTGCTGGCCTGCCCCCAAAAGTGGACAACGCTGGCTGGAGGCCAGCAGCTTGCCCTACGACTTTCCGCCGCTGGCTGCCCTGCACACGGCTGTCGGCGCCGTCATCCCCCTGCGAACCTCCTCCCGGGCTCTTCTCTGTTCAGTCAAGTGCTTGTTACCTTTACTAAGTAATCGACTTTATTAAGTGCATAGCTTATTATTATTGCGATGGACATGAACCTTCGCATTCGCCGCCAGCTTCAGGAGGCTGTCCGAGCACAGGGGCTCACGCGCGCCCAGCTCGCCAAGCTGCTCGGGGTCAAGCCGCCCGCCGTCTCTCAACTCCTGAACGGCACCTACGGGAAGATTCCCCAGAGCCTGATCGACGTTCTCGAAGTTCTCGGCCTCGAACTCACGGTGACGAAGGCCCGCGGCGCCGCGTCCCCTTCGGAAGTGCAGGCGAAGGCCGACGCGATGGCACTCCTCAGCACCCACCCCTGGGGCAAGAAGCCCAAGGGTCTGGATGAACCTGTCGAGGTCGCTGGCCCCGCCTTCGAGGAGCTGCTGAAGGAACATCGCGGGCCTGAGCTGTGACCCAGCAAGGTCACCTGCTCTACTTGGACACCTCGGCCATGATCCGGCTCTACTCGGCGGAACCCGGCCGCGCGGAGGTGTTCGCCGAGCAGTGGGCGGCCGGAGGCGTGGTCGCCCACTCCATCACCTATGTCGAGTTGCGCGCCGGGCTGGCGGGCCGCCTCAGGAGGAAGCTCATGCGGAAGGGTGAACACGACCGGGCGGTGCGGGCATTTGAGACGGACTGGCCGAGCTTCGCCCACGTCGGGGTGAACGAGGCCCTGCTGCGTTCAGCGGGAGACCTGGCCGCCACACATGGGCTGAAGGCGTATGACGCTGTTCACCTGGCAGCGGCCCTCACCCTTTCCCCCCTGGGCCTCCGGTTCATGACGTTCGACCAGCAGCTTCAAAGAGTCGCTGATGGAGTACTCCCTGGGCAGGTATGGCACGGGTAGGCGCACCCCTCGCAGGTGGGCCGGTGAAAGGATTTCCCGGGAGATGGGAGTACCTCGATGTTGCGGGTCACCCTCAGATGCGGTGAAGGCCGCATGTCCGGCGCCGGGGAATGGGGAGGGTTTATCCAGCAGGTTGGCTTACCGCTGCCACGACACCCGCGTCACGTCGAGGCTCACGATGGGCGAGCCCACGGTCCAGCCCTGCACCCCCTTGCGCAGCGCCACGATGGTGGGAAACTCCATGACCCAGTTGTTCACGGCGTCGTCGCTCAGAATCTTTTGCAGGTCCCGCATCGCCTGCGCCGCCTGCGCGGGAGTGCCGCTCTGGTAGCGCCGGAAGGTCGCCTGGAACCGCGGGCTGTTGTAGCGGAAGTAGTATTTGGGGTCATTGTAGATGCCGATGTCGTTGGCCTCCACGTGCCCGATCACGGTGGCCTGGTAGTCGGCGTTCGTGTAGATCTTCGTGAGCCAGGTGCTGAACTCGATGGAGCGCACCTGCGCCCGGATGCCCACCTTGGCCCACTGCGCCGCGACCGCCTGCCCGATCCGCACCTCGTTCTGGTACTGGGCGGGCAGGTCGAAGGTGAAGGTCAGCGGCTTCTGGTCGGTGTACCCGGCGGCCCGCAGGAGCGCCCGCGCCTTGTCCGGGTTGTAGGGGTAAGCCCGGCTGAGGTCCACGTAATTCGTCTCGCTGGGCGTGCGGTGGCTGCCGATGGGTGTGCCCTGCCCGAAGAAGAGGCCCTGCACGATCTCGGGCTTGTTGGTGGCGTAAGCCAGCGCCTGCCGCACCCGGATGTCGTTGAAGGGCGCCCGGCTGTTGTTCAGCCCGATGGTCATCTTCGTGGTCGAGCCGCCGATGAGCAGCCCCAGGTTGGGATCCGCCCGGATCGCGGGCAGGTTCTCCGGCCCCACCCCATAGCCGATCACGTCCACGTCCCCCGCCTTGAGGGCCGCGAGCTGCGCGTTGAGGTCGGGGATGATGCGGAAGGTGACCTTGGAGAGTTTGGGCAGCGTCTTGTCGTAGTACCCGGTCCAGCGCGTGAGTTCGATGCTCGTGCCCCGGTTCCAGGCGCTGAAGCGGAAGGGCCCCGTGCCGACCGGGTTCGTCTTCTGGGCCGCCTCCTTGCCCTGTGGCCCGATCACCGAGTCCGAGCGCGCGAGGTTGAAGAGCAGGTCGTTGTCGGGGCGGCTCAGCCGCAGGACGACCGTGGCCGGACCCTGGGCGGTCACTGACTTGATCTGGGCGTAGTACTCCGGGTGGGTGTGCCCCGACTTGGGGTCGCGTGCCCGGTTCAGGGCCGCCACCACGTCCGCCGAGTCGAAGGCCGAGCCGTCGTGGAAGCGCACGCCCGTCCTGAGCCGGAAGGTGTAGGTCAGCCCGTCGGGGGACACCGTGTAGCCGGTCGCCAGCAGCGGCACGATCCGGCCCCGCGCGTCCACCGTCAGCAGGCCCTGCATCACGTTGAGGTTGAACACCCGCGCGATCTCCGCCGAGGGGGAGGCGGTGGGGTCGAGCAGCGGCGGCTCGGCGGCGATGGCGACGTTGAGGGTGTCCGGCGCGGACTGGGCGCGGGCGGCGGACAGCAGCAGCAGGGCGGTGAGGGCGTATCTCATGACGGACCTCTCTTCGGGCGGATGTCCCGGGGACAGATGCTGCTCGGGCTGTTCAGATCATAGGCCGACCCGGGCCATCCGGGTGAGGGGTGGGGGAGGCATCGCTGCCCACCGAGCCGTCCCGGGAAAGCGCTGCTTCGGTCTGCTCCGCAGCTTCTCAAGTCCCCCCGGGTTGAACCGTTCTCCCAACGGCTCAACCGGAATTGCCGTCAGAGGCCCGCTCAGCCGCCTCCCGCCCTTCAGCGGTGCGAGCGCGCCCACTCGGCGGTGAGGCGCAGCCCCTCCTCCAGCCCCAGCGGCTCGCCCAGCACCTCCCGGAAGCGCGCCGGGTCGAGGACCGAGCGCTTCAGGTCGCCCGCCCGGGGGGGTGCGGGCTGCACGTCGGCCCGCACCCCCAGGTCGGAGGCCAGCCCCTCGGCCAGCCGCCGGGTGGTCGTGCCCACCCCGGTGCCGACGTTGAGCAGCCGGGGCGTCTCCCCGCGCGCGGCGGCGATGTTGGCGCGGGCCACGTCCGCCACGTACACGTAGTCGCGCACGCAGCCGTCGTCCCCGGCCTCCTCCATCCCGTTGACCCGCACGGGCTGCCCGGCGAGCAGGTGGTCGGCGAAGATGGCGACCACGCCCGCCTCCCCGTGGGGGTTCTGGCGCGGGCCGTACACGTTGGCGTAGCGCAGGCTCACCGCGTCCAGCCCGAACTGCTGGCGGAAGGTCTCCAGGTAGTGTTCGAAGGACAGCTTGCTCGTCGCGTAGGGGCTGTAGGGCCGGGCGGGCCAGTCCTCGGCGGCGGCGCCCTGCGGGACCTCCCCGTAGATCGCCCCGCCCGTGGAGGCGAAGATCACCCGGCGCACTCCCGCCGTGCGGGCCGCCAGCAGGACGTTGAGGCCCCCCAGGATGTTCACCTCCGCGTCGAGCACCGGCTCACGCACGCTGATACTCACGCTGGCCTGCGCCGCCTGGTGGCTCACCAGGGTGGGCCGGAACTCCGCAAAGGCGGCCGACACCGCCGCCGCGTCCCGCACGTCCACCTCGTAGAGCTTGACTCCCGCGGGCAGGTTCTCGCGCTGGCCGCTGGAAAGGTCGTCCAGCGCCGCAACCTCCCAGCCCTCCGAGAGGGCAGCCTCCACCACGTGGCTGCCGATAAAGCCCGCGCCACCCGTGACCAACATCCGTTCCGTGCTCATGGGGCTGAGCGTAGCAGGTCGATTCTGCCAAAAATCGTGCGAGGGCGAACATGGAATAGGCGGCGCCGCGGGCCAGCGCGGGGGAGGCCCCCCCGGCAGCGAGAACGCCAGCCTGGGCTCTTTTCCGGGGCCGGGGAGAAGGACGGAAGAGACAAAGCGCGGGTGCCCCCCAGCCGCGCTAGCCTGAGCCATGCTTGAGCGGCCTGCGGGGGAATGGGATGTCGTCGTGGTGGGGGCCGGGCCAGCCGGGTTGCGAGCGGCACGCGCCGCCGCGCTCGGGGGCGCGCGCACCCTGGTGCTGGACAAGGCCGACGCCGTGGGCGTGCCGGTGCGGACGAGCGGCGGGAGCTTCGTCACCGAACTTGACCGGCTCGGCGTCCCCGCCCGGCTCTACCACCCCGTCACCCGCCTGCGCTTCGTCGGCCCCCGCAGCGAGGCGGTCTACGACTACCCCGAGCCCGTCGCCTGCGTGCTCGACGTGCGCGGCCTCTACCAGCATCTCGCGCAGGAGGCCATCGCGGCGGGCGCGGCGCTGCGGCTGCGGGCGCGGGTCGAGGAGCCGGTCCTCACGGGCGGGGCCGCCACTGGTGTGCGCTTCCGCGACGGGCTCTCGGGCGAGGCGTGCGAGGCCCGCGCCCGGGTGGTGGTGGACGCGAGCGGGCACGCGGCCCTGGTGGCGCGCCGGGCGGGTGGGCACCCCGGCTTCCCGAGCGTCGGCTACGGCGCCGAACTCGACCTGTTCGCGCCGGGGTTCGACGAGCGCGAGGCGGTGCTGCTCGTCGGATCGCAGGTGGCGCCCCGGGGCTACGCCTGGGCCTTTCCGCACGGCGGGGGACGGGTGCGGCTGGGCGTCGGCGTGACCCGGCCACACACCGACCTCGACCCCCGGGCCTACCTGGAGACGGTGGCGGCGCGCGTGCCGGGCCTGCGCGGGGCGAGCCCGGTCGAGGTCCACACCGGCCTCGTGCCCGCCGCCGCTCCTGACGGGGCGCCGCTCGTCGCCCACGGCCTGCTCGTGGTGGGCGACGCCGCCGGGCAGGCCTCCAGCCTCGTGGGCGAGGGCATCCGGTACGTGATGCGGGCGGGCGACCTCGCGGGCGGCGTGGCGGCCGGGGCGGTGCGGGCCGGGGACGCCTCGCGCGGCTTCCTGGAACGGTACGCCCGCGCCTGGCAGCGGGAGTTCGGGCGCGACCTGCGGGTCGCCCACGCCGTCCACGAGCGGCTGGTGTCGTACGACGACGCGGCCTGGGAGGAGCGGATGCCCCTGCTGCGGGCCATCCCGCCGGGACCCTTCGCCCGGCTGCTCGCGGGCGACTTCTCGCCGGGCCTGCTGCTCGAACTCGGGACGCGCCATCCCCGGCTGCTGGCGACCGCCGGGCGGCTCGCGGCGGCGGGCGTGGGGCGGCGGGTGAACTCGGCGCTCACCGGGGGCGGGTCCAGGCCCTCCCCGCCCTTGTCCGGCCCGGACTCCGGGGGTACCGGGTAGGGGCCCGGTCCCAACAAGGTTCTCGCGCACATCCGGTCCGGCGTGTGTAGGCCCCTGGTCCGCCCCGCTGCCCGACACCTCGCCCGGTGGGCGCCGCCCTGCCGCCGCGCATCCTCCGGGTCCCGCCCCGGCCCTCACGGGTCGCCCATCACCCGCTTGCCGCGCTGGATCAGGCGCCTGGCCCACCGCACCCGCTGCCCGTAGCCCCGTTCCGGGCCGCCCCACCACAGCGCGCCGTACACGGCCCGTTTCGCCCAGCCCCGGAGCGCCGCGCGCCGCTGCCCCTCGTCCGCGGGCCGGACGGCCAGGGAAGTCCCGCCGTCCGGCCCCTTCAAGGTGTGGAGGGCCGCGAGGAAGTCCCGCGCGAACTGCTCGTACACCGCCGCGCGCATCTCGCCGCCCAGGGGGCCGGACGCGAGATACGGGTTGGTGTTGATCTCGTAGACCTGCACGCGGCCACCCACGATGCCGTAGTCGACCCGCCCGTACTCGATGCATGCCAGGTCGAAGACGGCGCGCAACTGGGCCTCATGCGGGTTGCCCCGCAGGTAGCGGAGTTCCTCGGCCACGGTATGCTCGTCGACCACCATCAGGTCGTCCATGCCGCGCACTTCCCAGCGGCGGCTGAAGAAGATATCCGTCGGAATGATCCGGCCACCGATGTTGAAGGCGGCGTACCGGCGGTACAGGCCGCGCGCGTCCGGCTCCCCGGAAAATTCAGTCAGGATGAGCCCGGCCAGTCCGTGGCCCCGCGCCCGCCAGCCTTCCAGAAACTGTTCCAGGGCCGGTGCGTCGTGGATCAGGTCCGACACCACGCCGTTGTGCCGCTGCTCGCTGCGCACGAAGACCGGGAAGCGCCGCGGAGAGCGCCCCTCGTCCAGACGGTAAACGTCAAAATCATTCACCCCGTGCTGGCGCAGGGCCCGCAGCAACTCGAAGCGCTGCTTGACCTTCAGGGGGGGGTTGAGGAGCCGCACGCCCGGGCCGCGGGCCGCGAGCTGCTGCCACACCCCCGCGGCCCGCTCCAGGTCCCGCCCCGAGAGCCGCTCCAGGTCCCCGAAGACGTACGTGCCCCGCGGCAACGCGCGGGCATTGAGGAGGGTGGAGTAGGGAAGGGGCACGATATGCGGCGCGAAGGAAGCCCCGCGCCCGGTCAAGAAGTCCTCCAAACACAGATGATCGGGCGTGGTGAGCATGTAGATCATATGAGAATAGGGTACACTTCTTAAACTCCAGCGAGGTGAACCGGGTAGCTGCCCCCGGAGAGTGAACGAAAAGACCTGCCCATTTGGAAAACCCGGGATCGTGGAAGCCCCAGGTTCAGGAGACATGGCGTGTTCGGGCGCCGCCCTGCAATTCTTTTCGTCCCGCCACGCCCGCCCAAGCGTAAAGCGCACCTCAAGGCCCGCCGGAACACGGCGGCGGGAGTCTGCACGTCATACTGCAACATGTTGACCGTTCTCCTGGTGTTCCTCGGCCTCGGCGTGGTCGTCGCGCTGGGATTCCTGCTGCACCTCGCGTGGTTCTGGGTGAGTGGGCAGGACTACCGCTCGCCGGAGGAACGGGCCTGGGAAGGTGAGCGGCGCAGGCCGGGGGTGCCCCAGGCGCGAACACATCCCGGTCCCTCCCCCGGCGCATAACCCTGGTGGGCTCCTGAGGAGGCGAAGGGCCGGTCGTCCCTTCGCCCAATTTGTGAAGACTTTTGAAGAATTAGGTAAACACTATTGCTATACTTGGCCCCAACCTGTCCTGTTCGCCCTTCAGGAGGGGCAGGGTCGAAGCGGTGGGCTGAAGGCCATAAGCCGACTTCCTGAAAGGAAACGCAATGAAGAAGTTTTTCCTGGTTGCCGTCGCTACTGGCCTTCTTGCCGTATCGGCCGCCGCCCAGACCTCACAGGTCACTGGTTACGGCGCCCTGATCGCCATCGGCAACGCGCGGGGCATCACGCCGCCCCTGACCGTCACGGCGCTGCGGAAGTTGCAGCCGGGCTCGGCCGCCGCGAAGGTGGTCGTCGAGAAGCTGCGGATCTCGCCGGGCACGTTCGCCGCCCTGCTGAAGTATGGCAACACCTACGCGCCCAGCACGCTTCTCACCCGGGCGGCCCTCGAATCGTCGACCGGTAAGACCATCCTGGAGAACGCCGTCGCGGGGTTGATTCGGCAGAACCCCGGGCTCGCCGTGAACACCCAGCAGAGCCTGAACCGGCTGTTGAGCGACCCGACCGCCCTGGCCCTCGCCAACGAGGCGGCCGATGACGCCGGCGTTCCCGTCACCCCGCGCGGCGGCGGGAACTGACATTCGGCGGCGGGATCGCCAAAGGGGAGGGGACCCCAGCGGGCTCCCCTCCCCTTTCTGATTCCCGGGTTTACTTGATGAGGCTGCTCGTGAGCGCGTCGCGGATCTCGCCCTGCGGGCGAATCTCCTGCGGGGCCGGCGCGCGCGCAGCCAGCAGCTCCTGTGCGCTCAGGAAGGCCTGCTGCTTGGCAGCTTGGCTGGCGAGGTCCGACTTGGTGTTGATCTGCACGAACGCGAAGTTGGCCGCGTGAGCCCCGCCCCCCGGGTTGGTCCAGGTGCCCTCGCCGAGGATCGTCGCCTTTCCGTCCTTGGTCTCGACCACCCCGTCCGTGTCGGTGAGGAAGAAGCGGAGCTTGGTGCCACCATTGGGCGTCATCCCGATGGAGAGGAACGCCTTGCCCTCGACGGTCGCCGAGCCGATGACGCCGACGCCCTGTTCCTCATCCTGGGTGCAGTCGCTCCTGAGGCACCAGGCCACGCGCCCGCCCCCGGCGTTCTTCAGGTCGGCGGTCGAGGCCTTGTCGGTGATGGCGATCACGCCGTAGCGCTTGCTCTTGTCGTCGAGGATCGCCACGAACTGCCAGTCGCCCCGGTAGGGAATGCGGGCGTCGTTCGACTGCACCGTGCTCGCGTTGGGATTGTAGGGGTAGTCGGAGGGGGTGCTGCCCCCGCCGCAGGCGGTCAGGCCCAGCAACAGGCCTCCTAGCAGAGTGATCTTCTTCATGCACTTTTCTCCTTCAGAACGTGGGCGGAAGGGGGAACCGGGTCAAGGCAAGGCGTGAGTCGGCGCGGGAATTATGGACCATCCGTGAGAATCAAGTGTCATTCCTTGTTCATCGCCTCACCAGGAGTGTAACCGAAAGTGAACCCCGCCACCGTCAGAAAGTTCTCCCCACCTTTGGCCCACCTCCCTACAATGACCCTGTGCCCGCAGCCCGGGTGGACAACCCCCTTTCCCCTATGAACCGGCCCTTCCCCTTTCCCTGGTTCGCCGCCGTGCCCCCTATGCTTCTCCTGGGCTTCCCGGTCTGGACGGCCCTCACCGACCTGCGCGCCCATCAACTCGCCCGGCAGGCCGACGTCCGGCAGGACATGGCCCTCTTCGACGAGGCGACCGACCTGCGGCGGCAGGCGGCCCGCCTGAGCCCGGGCGACGCGCAGGTGGAGCTGGCCCTCGCCGAGAGCCTGCGGGGCCTGTGGGCCTTCCGGGAGACGAACGCCCTGCGCCGCGAGGCCGACGCGGCCTTCGACCGCGCGGCGGCCCTGAGCCCCCACTGGCCCGTCCCGCACTACGAACACGCCCGCATGTACGCCTTCAAGGGGCAGTACGCCCGCGCGCTGAGCCTGCTGGAACCCGCCCTGCGGCTCGACCCGAACAACGCCGGGTACTGGCTGGAGCGCGCCCGGTATCTGGAGGCGCTGCACAAGGACACGGCAGCTCGGCAGGCCTACGCGCGCTGCTGGGCCATCGACACGGTCAGGGAATGTGAGACGGCGTTGAAGCGGCTGGGAGACCAGTCGTGAGGCTGCGTCTCGCCGCCGTCCTCGAAGGGCTGGCCCTCGCCCTCGCCTGCCTAACCGTCATGTGGGGGCCGCTCGCGCAGGGGAGCACCTTCGGCTGGGGCATGAGCGGGCTGGTCCTCCTGGGCTGCCTGACCCTCGCCGTCACCCTGCTCGCGCTGAGCGTGCGGGGCCAGGTTCGCGTGTCCAATCCCTGGTGGCTCGCCGCCGCGCTCGCCTTTCTCGCCTGGGTCTGGGCGAGCACGGGCTGGGCGCCGTACAAGTGGGAGGCCTTTCGCTGGGCGGGCGTGTGGACGGCGGTGATCGGCACGGCGGTCAGTCTGCACCTGCTGGCGAGGACCCGGCGCCGGCAGATGGTGGTCCTGACGGTCATGGTGCTGACGGGTGCCGCCGCGCTAGCCCTCGCCTACCTGCAAACGCGCGGCGTGTTCGTGCCGGGCTTCGAGTATTACCCTGGCGCTGGCACCCGAGTCGTCACTGGCCCCTACTTCAACCCCAGCCACTTCAGCGGCTTCCTGATCCCGGTCGCCGCCCTGCTGACCAGCCTGATCCTGTTCACGCGTCCGCACCTGCACACGCTGGCGTTAGCGGGGTTGCTGGTGGCGCTGCACTGGCTGAACCTGAAGACGGACAGCAGCAGCATTCCGGCCGTGCTGCTTGCCACGGGGCTGCCCTTCCTGGTGTGGGTGTGGACGAAACAGCGTGTGGTGGGCAGTATCCTCACGGCGCTCGCCCTAATAAGCGCGTTGGCCGTAGGCGTGTTTTTCCTCCAGCCCGCCGGACAACAGTGGTTCGCCGCACATCAGCAGCAGATGGGCCTGCACCGTGACTGGGGGTCATTTCTGGCTCAGCGCCGAGCCACATGGCGTTACGGACGGGAGATGTGGCGGCAGCATCCTCTAACGGGCGTCGGCATCGGTCAGTTGTCCAGCGAATCCCCAATCTACCGAGGTCCAGAGCGCCAGATCGGGGAGGGCATAGACCGGGGTACTGTGAATTACGCTCACAGCGACAGCTTGCAGCTTCTCGCTGAACTCGGTCTTCCCGGCCTCGGGATCACGCTTTTAACACTGCTTCTGCCCCTGTTCGGCCGCCACCCCAACTCGGTCACGCTCGTCTGGTGGACGACCATTCCCGCCGTATTGTTTGTCGGCCTCTTCGATGCCCACGCCACTGCGATTCCGGGTACGGCGGCAATTCTCTTTGCTCTAGGCAGTTTGGCCGCTGTTCGTCGGGCTACGCGGACGGTGGTGGCTCAGCCCACTTCGGCTTTCCCTACTTTAACGCGGGGGGCGCAGCAAGGCATCGAGGTACACGCCCCACACAGCATTTGACATTGCGTCGTCCGTAAATTCCTCGACGAATCGCTCGCGGGACGCTGCGCCCATTGCCCGGCGTCTCTGTTCATCTGTTGCTAGAGTCCTCAACGCAGACACGAGGGCCGCTTCATCCGCTCGGGGTACGAGCAGGCCATTCACCCCTGGTTGCACTGCCTCGCGCACTCCACCCACGTCACTTGCGATAACAGGCAGGCCAGCGCGCATTGCTTCCAGAATGCTGATGGGGAATCCTTCATAGTTGGAAATCAGGGCGAATACGTCCGCTTGGCAAAGAAGTTCCGGGACATCGGAACGCGCTCCCAGGAACGTGACGCGGTCCTGTATCCCGAGTTCTGCGGCCAGTGCCTGTGCTGCGGGCAGAAGTTCGCCCTCGCCGATCAGCGTGAGTCGTATCTCGGGCACCTGGGCCACAGCGCGAATGAGCGCGGCCTGATCCTTGGGGGGAGCGAAACGCGCAGTCATTACTACTCGGCAAGAACTAGGACTGTCTGGCTGGGTCCTGCCCCCCGCCAGTTCTGGAATGCCGTTATGAATCGTCACCACCTGGCCTGAGTGACCCACGCGGCAGCGGCCTGCCAGTTCCGTGTCGTACCCGGACACTGAGATGATGCGAGTGGCGAGTGGGGCGGCCAATCGCTCCGACCAGATGGCTAGGCGGCGCCGGTTGGCCGACGCTCCTTCCGTAAAGGCCCATCCATGAGCCGTGAAGACGGCCGGTATACCCGCCAGCCGGGCCGCTATCCGTCCCAGCAGACCAGCCTTTGAAGAATGCAGGTGGACAAGATCAGGCTTCAGTTGGCGGAGCAGTTGATGCAGCGCGTGTACTGCTCGAATGTCCTTGCCCGGTGACAGAGGCTGTACCAGCTCGGGTACAAGGTAGACGGGCACGCCCAAGGCGCGAGCCTGCTGGGTGAGCCAGCCCTCCGCAGAGGTGGCGAGGGCAAGTTCTGCCTGCTCGCGCATACAAGCAAGCAGCGTTCGCACATGGGCTTGTGCCCCACCATGTTCGGCGAGGGTGATGACGTATAGAAGTTTCACTAAGCCCTCAGCACACTATGAGTGTGCTTTGTGTCTTCAGCACTCTCATTGACGATCCTAGCGACGGCAAGACCTAAAAGAATCCAGGGAAATGGTAAATTTGTTATTGATCCAGGACCAAAAACCAACATGGGAAACGCAACGATGTATCCTGCTAGTATACAGTTCAGTAGGGAAAAATCTTTCCTAAAAGCAATTATTATATTGATGAGTACATTGAGATAGCCTAATAAGAATAGAGTTAATGATATGATGCCTCCATTTATTGCGTTCTCCAGCCACCAATTATGTGCATTTATGTTACTCTCTACCGCTAATTCGGGAATGTCTTGAAACATATATTCAACAGCCGCTGATCCATATCCTATAATTGGATTACTCTTAAAGTATTCCAAGCCAAATTGTACAGCTTTGCCTCTCGCTGTTGCGTCGAAGCCCCCATCATTTGATAGTAGTTGTGGTATAGTTGAAATCTTTGCGGCAATGGGCGCAGGAAGGATGGAGCTGTAGATATGTTCTCCGAAAATGAAGCCCACAACTAGTAGTATGGACGATATAAGTATTGTACGGGTGCGCCTTTGGGTTCTGCATATAGAATACATAATAATGGTGCTGAGTGCGGATGAAATAAGGGAAGATCGTGAACCTGTGAGAAAAATTACTAAAATTGACAGTATGGCTGTTACGCCGAGCCTAATGTTTATTGCTCCCTTGTTGATTATATATAGTAATATTCCCGGTAAAACGGAGGCTAGAGTAAATCCCAGAGATATTGAGTTTGGGAATATGCCTACAACCTCGTTCGTAAAATTATATTGTCGAGATATATGTGGTCTGTAGTCGAAGGAAAAATCTACTAATGCAAAACCAAGGGAAACTGCAATGATAGAGAATATCAAGGCTTTGGCATGAGAGCGGTTTTGTCCGGCTTTTAGAGCTATAAGCAGCGATAAAAGATTGAATCCACTTAACACTACATACCTGCTTGCCCCATCTTGATTGGGAGACCAAAGGGAAGATAGTGATATGTACAAAAACCAGAGCACGAAAGGTGTTATTAAAAGCATGGCCTTCCTACTCGTGGTTACTTCCTTCTCGCCTATTAAAGTCAGTGCAATCAAAAGTATTGATACTAATAATCCTAGCTTTCCTATTGAGAGAGAACCCACGCCAGGCATAGAGAAGGGTAGAACCAGTGCGAAATCGAATGAATAGAGGAGCAAACAAAGTATGTAGAACACATTAAGGCTCATATCGTGTTTTTCCAAAGATCTAATAGGTAATTGGCAAACATATCGATTGTGTGCTTTTCTTTGACTAACTTGGAACCATTCTCTGCTATTGTTTTCCTGTGTGCCTCATCCTGTAGGGCCTTTTGTATTTCAAAAGCTAAGGCGCTGGGAGACTGATTTATAAGGACACCTGTAAATTCGCTAATTACAAGACGGCCTGTTTCGCCCACATTAGTAGCAATAACAAAATTTTCTGATGCCATTGCTTCTAACAATGCTTGTGAAGGGTAATTCTCGGTCTTTTGAATCGATACAAATACTTTTGACTCCGCAAGTATACTTTCAATATTTGCTTGGCGACCAACTACAATATGACTGGATAACCCATATTCGATTATACTATTTTCAACGGCATCTTTAAGTGGGCCATCTCCAGCTATATAGGCCGTCCAGTCTTGATTACCGTTTGTGTATATTTGATGAAGTGCTTCTGTAAATAGCAATGGGTTTTTTTCATCTATAAGCCTTCCACTGAATACAATTATATTTTTCTTGCTCGCACTTGGCTTGAATTTATCGTAATCAGTAAAGGAGCAAGGTGTTACGTGAACCTTATCCTTTATATTTCGATCACAATTATCAAGAAATGAAGCATACAGAGCATCTAGAGCGTCTGCTTTGAGCCAGAGAAATCGACTCAATATGGAGGTGGCTAGGGGAGTTTTTACTCTATGAGCGAAAGCACTAAGAGCTATGGTGTGAACGAAAGCAATATTTTTTGGAAGCATTATATACAATGGGAGTAGTTTGAATTGTGGAAGCGGAAAATGGACCACCTGAATCTTCTTAGCAATCAGTATCCTGAGAACCTTGATGCAGTAAGATAAAGAACTGCTTTCTTCTAATTCAATTAAATTGTGCGAGGAGGATTCATTTATTGCTCCTATTAAGCGAAGATCATTCCCTAAACCTTTATTAATAATAAGGTAAATGTCGTTATGATTAATCAGGTGCCTCCAAACTCGTGCAAAACGTCTTTCTGCTCCCCCACCCCCTTTGATGTCTTTACCATACATAACAATCGCAACTTTCATTTCAAAAGACTCCTATATATATTGAGTATGCTTTTTGCGGCTTCTACTGAATTCAGATTGCGCTCTGCATATCTTAGCGATCTATCCGAGAACTCCTCTCGTAGCTCTATATCCTCTAATAAACGGTTGATTGCCATAGCTAACTCATCACTGTTGCCAACGCCAACGAGCAGTGCATTTTGATTATGGTGAGCAATTTCAGGGATCCCCCCTACATTGGTTGAAACAACTGGAACGCCCTCCATCATTGCCTCCATGATAACCGTTGGCAGGCCCTCTGAGTAACTTGGGAGTATCAGAATTTGGGACATCGCAATCTCTTTGCGTACTACCATATTCTCCAATTTGCCAAGTAGGACAATGCTTTTGCCGGCAGGAAGTAATTTTGCTTGAGTCTCTATAAATTCTCTTTCTTCCCCATCCCCGACTAGTACGAGATTTGTCGCGTTAGATTTTTTAAAAGCAGTAATTAAATCTCTTATGCCCTTTGTCTTTATAAGATTGCCAACGTATATAATTCGCTCAAGCTTTTCGACGTTAACTACTGATGGATCAACACCATTATATATAACTTCCACTGATCGGCTTACTATAGATTTTACAGACTCAGAAAGAGCGCGACTTACTGTTATAACTTTGTCTGATGTGGTTAAAGCTAGACGAACCCCTATTTGCGCATCAATGGTTCTTTTGGGTAAAGTATTAATGTCTGAACCATGACAGGTGATTACTACAGGGACTCCACAATCTTTGCCTGCTAATGCGGCGGCCAGACCATACGGATAGGCGAAATGAGCGTGAATTATATTGTAATTATTTTGCCTAATTTTGGATCGAATTATACTTCGCATTTGTAGGCAAGCCATCCAGTGCGATGAGTTTTTTGGCAAGCTGATAATTTCTCGAGTTTCAACCTTAATACCATCGAATATATATTCATGCGGTAGGCTTTCGATCTCCTGCCATCTTGGGTTATATCTCGCAATGAATTTTGGGACGTACTGTTTGAAAAATAAAACGTCATTAGTAATTTCGCCTACCTCAATTAACCTTTTCACTTGTGTGTGTAAGAATATTCCGGCATAGGGGTGCGATCCCCTCGGATAGAAGGGCACTACTGTTAATACCTTCATGTCAAATCCACCATCCCTTAAATCGCACAATTAGTATCATGGCGGCAATGAGCGATAGTAAACAGATTGTAATATTAAATGGAATGCGAAGGGCGTTAATAATTACGCAGTAAAGTAGAATCGGTACGACGGACAACAATATGATTGGGGTCGCCTCTAAACATATAGAGTACAGACTGATTCTCTGCATACTGAGGAACCAGTATAAAGCACAGAAGGCGATCAAACAATTTCCCAAGGTGACAAATATAGCTAGGTTTGCGAGAGAGGCGCTTTGGAAAAATGGAATTAGTATAGCTAAAGCGCGCGTTACTAATTCAAAAACGGCGAATTTGAAGGAAGCGCGTTGTCTACTCTTATATATCAAAACCGAACTCAATGAACTGGAAGGCACCCATAAGATTATCCAAACTGCAAAGTAGCCTAAGTAGAGTCCTATATCCTTCCATTGTTGTGGTAGCAAGGCAGTTGAGATGAAATTAGAATATATTGCTACCCACAGCATTGATGGTACAAGAAATATTAAAAGAGTCTTAACTACTCTTTTGATATTGAAAGCCATTTCATCTTCAGATCTATAAGATGATTCCTTGAGTAGAACCAAACTTATTGATTGACTAATCAGGGGAATGGGAAGAGAAACAAGTCGGAGTGCAAATAGAAATGACCCGGCATTATCTTTATATAGTAAGGGTAACAGAAATGCTGGTAATTGAACACTAATAACACTAGATAGTGAAGTCAATAAATTAAATTTGACGAAATCAAAATTTTCTTGCACCACGGCTTTAACCTGAACAAACCTAAGAGGGCCTCTATCTTCTTTACGTGGGCTGGCCCTTCTTATGATTAGTAAAGATGCCAGCCTACCTAGTACGTCGCCCAAAACAAGGATTGCGCCGCTACGAAGAAATGAAAACAGGCTCTGTAAAATACTGCTAACACCTGGCGTTGCAATTCTAGTAATTGCCATTGATTGTGTATTTTCTTCCCGCATAGCAAGTTGATATGCTACGTTAAGATGTCCTGATGCGTAGACACCCAATCCAGTAAGAACGGCATAAAGAAAGCCTGACTTTATACCATATAGATGATTGAAATAGAAATAAGACGCGATGCCAACAAAAACGCTAGAGCACGTGCCAAGATATTTAGCTGATCGGGCTAGAAGGAATGTTTTACTATTAGGAGCAGTGATCAGAATTTGCTCTAAGCGCAAGGAATAAAACACGGCAGATACGCCTATAATAGCTGAATACGTTGCATACACGGTGTATTCATTGGGAGTATAGAGGATAGTTAATATAGGTACGAAAGCTATACTAACAAGTTGTCCAACCGCTGATCCACCAAATAGTTTAAGTATATGGCCTATTGGACCATCAATTTTTGGAAACTTCCCTAGTTGTTGCATTAGTCTTCAATTATGAGCGCGGCAACTAAATTACCTACGATGACATCCTGCGCATAAATGGCAAGACTTGGCCATATTGGTAGACTGAGCACCATCTTGCTGGTACTAAGGCTGTTTTTCACAGGAGCATTCATATTTTTATAAATAGGGAGTTCATTCTGAGGCACTGGGTAATACACCATTGTCCCAATCCCCTGTTCCTCCAACCGCTGCTGCACCTCATCGCGGTCGGCTTCGGTCAAGCAGATTGTGTACTGGTGGAACACGTGCCCCTCGCTCAGTTCGGGAGTCACGATCCCGGGCACGTCCTTCAGCAGTTCGTTGTACGTGGCGGCCACCTGGCGGCGCCCCTTGTTCCAGCGGTCGATATGCGGCAGCTTCACACGCAGAATCGCCGCCTGAATGGTGTCGAGGCGGCTGTTGTACCCCAGCATCTCGTTGTGGTACTTCTTGCGCGAGCCGTGAGCACGCAGCATCCGCGCCAGCTCGGCCACCCGGTCGTCATTCGTGACCAGCAGGCCGCCGTCCCCGAACGCGCCCAGGTTCTTGCTGGGGAAGAACGAGTAGGCGCCGACATGGCCGATGGTGCCCGTCTGCTTACCCTTGTACCGTGCGCCGAAGGACTGCGCACAATCCTCGATCACCAGCAGGCCGTGCTCCTCGGCGATGGCCATAATCTCGTCCATAGCACAGGGGTTGCCGTACAGGTGGACGGGCATGATTGCCCGGGTGCGCGGGGTGATCTGCTCCCGAATCCGGGCGGGATCGATGTTGTACGTGCGGGGATCAATGTCCGCAAAGACCGGGGTAGCCCCCACGCTGCTGATGCTCTCGGCGGTGGCGAAGAAGGTAAAGGGCGTCGTGATGACCTCGTCGCCGGGGCCGATACCCAGGGCGCGCAGGCCGATGATCAGGGCGTCCGTGCCGCTGTTGACACCCACAGCATGTTTTACGCCGAGGTAGGCGGCGGCCTCCTGCTCGAAGGCGAGAACGTCGGGCCCCATGATGAAGTGCCCCGAGCGCATGACCCGCTGGATGGCGGCGTTGAGTTCGTCCCACAGCTCGTCGATCTCCGGGGAGAGGTCGAGGATGGGAATCCGGGTGATGTCGGTGCTGGTCACGCGAGTCTCCTGATTTCGGTGTCGCTGATCTTCTGGTAGGTGTGGCCGGTGCTGTCGGTGACCGTATCGCCCTGGGAAAAGTCCAGGATGTCACCGCTGGCGCTCATCCAGCCGATCTGACGAGCAGGCACGCCTGCCACCATCGCATATGCGGGCACGTCCTTTGTGACGACTGCACCGGCAGCCACGAAGGCCCCCTCGTGTAGCGTCACTCCGGTCACGATGGTGGCATTGGCACCGATGCTCGCCCCCCGCCCCACCCGGGTCACGGTGTAGTCCGCGCTGGTGTTGCGGGGAAACTCGCTGCGCGGCGTGCGGACGTTGGTGAAGACCATGCTCGGGCCGCAGAAGACGTAATCCTCCAGGATCACGCCCTCGTACACGCTGACGTTGTTCTGAATCTTGACGCCATTGCCGATGGTCACGCTGTTTGCCACGAAGACGTTCTGCCCCAGCGAGCAACGTTCACCGATGACGGCGCCCGGCATGACGTGGCTGAAGTGCCAAACCTTGGTGCCCGTGCCGATGGTCGCGCCCTCGTCCACGTAGGCGCTCTCGTGCTTCCACCACCCCATCTCAGGACCTCAGGAAGCGGTGGCCGGTTTCGGCAGCAGGGGAGACGAGCGGGGCACAGCGAATCCGCGCGACGGTGGCGATGGCCTCGTAGGTGTCGTCCAGGCTGAAGCCCTGGCCCGCCAGCGTGCGGCGGTAGACCTCGGTGTGCAGGTCGGTGAAGCCCTCGCTGAACTCGATCTCCTGCCCGTCGATCGTGATGGACCGGTACGTCCGTTGCCCCTTCGCGCTCAGCTCGGTCGGAATATAGGTCGGGTCGATGGAGAGGAACCAGCGCACGCGGGCGCGTTCGAGTTCCAGGTAGCCCGCACAGACGGTGTCCGTCCGCTGGTGGACCTCCACATGCTCGATGCGCCCGAACATCCAGGCGAGCATGTCGTAGAAATGCACGCCGATGTTGGTGGCCAGGCCGCCGCTCTGCTCCACCCGGCCCTTCCAGCTCCGCAGGTACCAGGTGCCCCGGCTGGTAATGTACGAGAGGTCGACCTCCCGCTTGCCGCCCCCCTCCCCGTCGAGCCGTGCCTTGAGGGCTTCGAGGGCAGCGTGTGCCCGCAGTTGCAGGATGGTCCAGACGCGGCGCCCCGTCTCCGCCTCCACCTCCTTGAGCGCGGCGATGTCGCCCGGGTTCAGGACGATGGGCTTCTCGCACAGGGCGTCCGCGCCCGCCCGCATTGCCATGCGGATGTGCGCGTCGTGCAGGTAGTTGGGGCTGCAGATGCTGACGTAGTTCACACCTTCACCCTGGCGCTGGGCGTCGTAGAGGTAACGCTCGAAAATCTCAGGCTGCGTGAAGAACTCCGCTTGCGGGAAGTAGGAGTCGAGGATGCCGACCGAGTCGAAGGGATCGAGGGCCGCCGCGAGCTCACTCCCGGTGTCCTTGATCGCCTTGAGATGACGCGGCGCGATGTAGCCGGAGGCGCCGACGAGAGCGAAACGGGTCACAGCAGAGCCACTTTCTCGCTGCTCAGGCCCCGGGTGGCGTACCGGGTATCCAGAATGGCCTGGGCCTTGTCCACCACGCGCGCATAGTCCACATCGCTGTGCTTGGTGGTGATGATGACGAGATCGGCCGCCTCCAGCACCTCGTCCGAGAGGTCGACGCCGCTCGCCTCGACGCCGTGTTCCCTGACCTCCGGCGTCCACGAGTCGTGGAACGTCACGTTTGCCCCGGCCCGTGCCAGCAGCTTGTAGATCTCCAGGGCGGGCGACTCTCGGTAATCGTCCAGGTCACTCTTGTAGGCCATGCCGAGCAGCAGCACGTTGGAGCCGTTCAGCGGCTTGCGGTGGGCGTTCAGCACGCGCGCCGCCTTGTCCACCACGAACTCCGGCATCTTCCGGTTCGTTTCCCCCGCCAGAGCGATGAAGTGCGTCTGGAAGTTGTACTCGCGCGCCTTCCACTCCAGGTAGTGCGGGTCGAGCGGGATGCAGTGCCCGCCCACACCGGGGCCGGGGTAGAAGGGCATGATGCCGAACGGCTTGGTGAACGCCGCGTCCAGCACCTCCCAGACGCTGATCCCCATCCGGTCGCACAGCAGGGCGATCTCGTTCGCCAGGGCGATATTCACTGCGCGGAAGGTGTTCTCGTACACCTTGACCATCTCGGCGGCCTTGGCGCTGCTCACTGACACGACGTGGTCGATGGTCTGCCGGTAGAACGCCAGAGCGACTTCCAGGCTCGCGGGGTCGTTGCCACCCACCACCTTGTTGGTGTTCTTGGTCGTGTACCGGGCATTGCCGGGGTCAACTCGCTCTGGCGAGTGCGCCAGGAAGAAGTCCACACCTGCCCGCAGCCCGCCCGCTTCCAGGATGGGCTTCATGACCTCCTCGGTCGTGCCGGGGTAGGTTGTGCTTTCCAGGCTGATGAGCTGGCCGGGGCGCAGGCGCCGGGCGATCTCTGCGGTGACGTGGCGCACATAGCTCAGGTCCGGGCTGAGGTTGATGTCGAGCGGGGTGGGCACACAGATCACGAGTACGTCGAGGTCGGCCACCACCTCGAAGCTCGTGGAAGTGGACACCAGCCCCCGCGCGACGATGTCCCGCAGGTCCTCGTCCTGAACGTCGCCGATATAATTCTCGCCTCGTGCCACCTTCGCGGCCCGCTCGGGGTTGCGGTCGATCCCGGTGACGTGAAAGCCGACCTTGGCCTTTTCCACGAGGAAGGGGAGGCCCACGTACCCCAGACCGATAACACCGATCCTGGCCGTGCGGTTTTCAATCCGCCCGATCAGGGCAGCCGCGTGACTGACTTCAAGCACATTTGTCATAACAACCTCAGGGAAAGCAACGCTGCGGCGGAACTCTCAGCGCGCGCCGAATCCGGTGCAGATCGTCCACAGCGTCTTGGCGACGATCCGGGCGTCCATCCAGAAGGAGAAATTCTTGATGTAGTACAGGTCGTAGCGCAGCTTCTCCAGCGTCTCGTCGGCCCCGGAGGCGTAGCCGTGCGTGACCTGCGCCCAGCCGGTGATGCCGGGTTTGACCCAGTGCCGCACCGGGTAGAGGTGCAGCTCGCGCTCGAACTGCTCGACAAAGGCCTGCTGCTCGGGGCGCGGTCCGATGATGCTCATGTCGCCGCGCAGGACGTTCCAGAACTGCGGCAACTCGTCGAGCCGGAACTTGCGCAGGTACCCGCCGAGCCGGGTCACCCGCAGGTCACCGGCCTGGGCGAAAGCGGCGCCGTGTTTCTCGGAATCGCGCTTCATGGTGCGGAACTTGGCGATGCGGAAGGGCCGACCATGCTGCCCCACCCGCCACTGCCAGAACAGCACGGGTCGCCCGGCGTCGAGGGCGACCAGCAGCGCTACCACCAGCAGCAGCGGCAGCAGCACCGGCAGCGCTGCCAGGACGGCGACGATGTCGAAGAGGCGCTTGAGGACGGCATAGGTATCGTCGAAGTTCGTCTGGTCCATCCGGCCCGTGTGCAGGTGTTCCAGCGCCACCCGCCCGTGCAGTTCCTCACCCAGCGTGGCGGGCGTCCACACGGGCGTGCCTGACGCCTGAGCGTGCAGCACCAGCTCCAGCCACTCCGGGCAGGAGGGCGCGGACGGGTCGAGCAGCAGGGCATCCACCTCGCGCAGCGTGACCTCCCGGGGCGCGTCGAGGCGGACGTAGTGGACCCGGGAGTGGTGGGGGAGGGAGTGGCTGGCATTCGCCGAGGTGCCGATCAGGACCGGGGGCGTCATCCGCCGCAGCGCCAGGCGGGCCAGGATCATGGTCATGCCCCAGACCAGGGGCAGCAGCAGGAACTCGCCGGGCGGGAGGGCGAGGTGCGAGAGCCCCGCTAGCCCCAGCGCCAGGACTGCCGCCAGCAGGGGCGTGGTGACCGCCCGGGCGTAGGGGTCGAGCGCCAGCGCGTGCCGGTTCTCCCGGGTCACGACCCAGGCGGTCCAGGTCGCCAGCAGCCAGAGCGCCGCCACGGCCCAGGTTGCCCCAGGCATCAGACCACCCAGCAGCAGGCTCAACAGGGCGGCCGCCCCCAGATCCAGGGCCGTGAGTGCCGTGAGAAGCTTGAGCCTTAGGTGACTATGCTGAGACGGATGGAACCGGTTGACGATCATGAACCCCCCTCTGACTTCAGGTTAGCTTAATCTGACCGGGCAGCAACCAAATGTAACGCTGAGCGCGGTGGCCGGGAAACGCCCCGCTAGGGCGATCTAAACGGAACTGTATAGGTAGGCGTCGTACTCATGGCGCTCATGTGCGGGATGTGTTCTCCCCACTCGCTGGGCCAGTGTAAGAGAAAGATGTCAGGGGTGCCTACGAAAACTTCATACTTTTGGGGTGCGGGTGGGAGGGTGTTCACCCGGCTGTGCCCCATCCTGGGAGCGGTGGGTTGGGGGCGTGGCGCCGGGGACCGGGCGTCCCCGCTTCCGGGCAACAGGAAGCTGCCCACGGTCCTCGCCGTGGCGCTGACAACTTGACTTTCGGGGAAGAGTGAACGTGACGTGGATGGAGAACACCTCACAGCCACGTGGGTCCCCGCGGTGGGGGGAGGCGAGTGCGCGCCGCGTGGTGGGGGCGGGGACACTCGGAAAGAGGCCCTGAGAGCTGCCGAGAAGCACCTCGACCGTTGCGGGTTGGAGTCGGCGAAGGGTCCGGGGGCCGGCCCTGCTCGTCAGCCCGGGCGTTCCCCCAGGAGTTGCCGGGCGAACATCAGCACGAAGCGGGGGTTTTGCCGGACGTAGCGCTTCCACAGCCGCCGGGGCTCCATCGCCAGCCGGAAGAGCCACTCCAGCCCCAGCCGCTGCATCAACCCGGGCGCCTGCCGGACCCGCCCCGAGTGGAAGTCGAAGGCCGCGCCCACCCCGAGCATGGTGAGGGGCAGCACGCCGTGGTGGCGGTACATCCACCACTCCTGCTTGGGGCAGCCGATGCCCACGAAGAGGATGCGGGCCCCCGAGGCCAGGATCTGCCGCACATCCTCGGCGTCCTCCTTGGGGGTCAGGGGGCGGAAGGGCGGGGCGATGGCGCAGGCCACCTGAATGCCGGGGAACTCGTGGTGGAGGAAGGCCTTGAAGTCGTGCAGGCTCTGCGGGGTGCCCCCGTACAGGCCGATGGGCACCCCTGCTTTCGCTGCCGCCGCGCAGATGTGCAGGGTCAGCGTGGGGCCATAGACGCGCTCGGCGCCCGGAACGCCCAGCAGCTTGAGGGCCCAGACCAGCGGCACCCCGTCGGGCGTGACCAGATCGGCGGAGTTCGTGACCGCCTGAAACTCGGGGTCGTCCACCCCCTCCATCACCATGTGGACGTTCGCGGCGTGGACTCGGCGGGAGCCCCCGGCCCGCGCCCAGGCGAGGACGTCGGCGGTCGCCCGGGCGTAGCTCGTCGCGTCGATCCGGGTGCCCAGGATGGGGCGGGAAGAGGGCCGGTCGGACGGGCGCGGCAGGGGGGTGGGGAGGAGTTCGGCTATCATCACGCCAGTGTACGCACCCCGGCGGCGGGGGGCGGGAGGATGGCTGGAAATCCCCCACCCATCACCGCCCGCCCCCACCGGGAGACGTTCCGGTAACGTCCCGGAGCCGATCTTTCGGGAATGAAATCTCGGGTACGGCGGTACGTCTGGCATCTGAAGCGCCACGACGCCTTCTGGATGGCGCTCATGGCCTGCGGAATCGTCCTCCTGACCCTGTTGATCGTGCAGGTGCTGCGTTGACGGGTGCCCAGACGGGCCGTGGCGTACCGGCATGTGCGGGGCGCCGCCGCGCCAGCAGGCCCGGGCCGACCGCCCTTGTCCATCCGCTCTGGTGAGGCACATCTCCGGCCGGGAACATGATGCCGACCGCCGAACAGCTCGCCGCCAGGGCCACCGTTCCCGCCCGGGAGCCGCATCGGAAACGGTCCCCCGCCCATGCTCGCGGCCCGTCCTGAGCTTCGGGGCGCCGCTCGATCCCGGCTCCGGGCTGGACCCGGCATTGCGGGCCGCCGTCCCCCCATTCCAGTGTCCACCGCTGTCCTGTGGCGCCCCGCCTCAGCCCGCGTCCCCCTCCACGTCGGTGAGGTCCATCGCGCGCAGCTCGGGGGCGAGGAAGGCGGTCACGCCCACCACGAGCAGCGTGACCAGGCCGCCGAGCCACACGCTGCGGGCGGTGCCCAGCAGGCTGGCGGCCACCCCGCTCTCGAAGGCGCCGAGTTCGTTGCTCGCCCCGATGAACATGGAACTGACGGCACTCACCCGCCCGCGCAGGTGGTCGGGGGCCTTGAGGCGCAGGGTGGCGCGGCGCACGACCATGCTGATGCCGTCGAACAGCCCCGCGAACACGAGCGCCGCCACGCTGAGGACGAGGTTCCGCGACAGCCCGAAGACCACCATGCACACCCCGAAGCCCGCCACCGCCCCCAGCAGGGTGCGCCCGGCATTCTTGCCTGGCGGGCGGCTGGTGGCGTACAGCATCACCGCGAGCGCCCCGACGCTGGGCGCCGCGACAAGCACCCCCAATCCAGTCGGCCCCACCCGCAGGATGTCCGAGGCGAACACTGGCAGCAGCGCCACCGCGCCCCCGAACAGCACGCTGAAGAGGTCGAGCGCCATGCTCCCCACCAGGACCTGCCGCCGCAGGACGAAGGCCAAGCCCTCCTTGATGCTCTGCCATACGGGCTCGCCGGGCACAAACTGGGGGCGTGGCTTGGGCCGGATGAAGGCCACGCACCCCAGCGCCACCCCGAAGAGCGCGGCGGCGAAGAGGTACGACCCGCGCGCCCCCAGCGCCGCGTACAGCACGCCGCCGAGCGCCGGGCCCGCGATGGCCGCCGCCTGCCACACGCTCGCCTGCCACGCCGAGGCGCGCAGCAGCAACTCGCGCGGCACGACCTGCGCCTCGAAGGCCGGGAGGGCCGGGTCGGAAAAGCCGCGCGCCAGCCCCAGGCAGAACACCAGCGCCAGAATGGGCCAGACGCCCACCCCCGCCCCCAGCAGCGCGTACCCGGCAAACAGCAGCGCGCACCCGACCTCGACGGTCGTGGTGGTCAGCAGGATGCGGCGCCGGTCGCTGCGGTCGGCCACCACCCCGCCGAAGAGGGCCAGGCTGAGCGCCGGAATCGCCTCCACCAGCCCCAGGAGGCCCAGCGTGAGCGGGTTTTTCGTGAGCTGGTAGAGCTGGTAGGCGACGGTGAGCGCCACTGCGCGGCCCGCCAGGGTGCTGCACAGGGTGGCGAGCAGCATGGCGCGAAATTCGGGAAGTTGCAGGACGGCCCGGGTGGCGGGGTCCCTGGCGAGGGCCAACATGGGCGCACTCTAGCGGCCCGGTGCAGGCAGGAGCCCTCCGGCAGTCACGGCTTATGATGGTTGGACCAGTACACATGCAGTGCAAATCGTCGCGGGAGTCGTCAACAGGTCGGGGACGTTTGGCCCAGCAACGTGGATAGGGCGAGGAGCGGCGAATGGAACGTGTGGTGGTGACGGGTGTGGGGGTATGCAGTCCCCTGGGTTCGGGGGTCGGGGAGTTCTGGCGCCGATTGCTCGCGGGACAGACGGGCGTTCGGGGGCTGGAGGGCACGGAGGCCGAGGCGCTGGGCCTGCGGGTGGCCGCGACGGTGCCCGACGAGGACCTCGAGCCCCACCTGGACCCCAAGGCGGCGCGCCGCATGAGCCGCTCCTCGCGCCTGGCGCTCGTGGCTGCCGGGGAGGCGGTGCGCCGGGCGGGCCTGGACGCGCCGGGCGTGGACCGGGAGGAGGTCGCCGTGATCGTGGGCAGCTCCATCGGCGGCTACAGCGCCAGCGAGGCCTCGTTCAGGGCCTTTTACCGCCAGGAGTCGGTTAGCCCCTTCACCATCCCGCTGTCCATGAACGTCGCGCCCGCCGCGAACATCTCCATCCACCACGGCTTTCAGGGCCCGCTGCTCTCGGTGGACGCCGCCTGCGCGTCGGCCGCCCACTCCATCGGGCACGCCTTCGGCCTGATTGCCAGCGGCGCGGTGCCCGTGGCCGTCACGGGTGGGGCCGACAGCCCCTTTTCCCCCGCCGTCGTGCGCGCGTGGCGGGCCCTGCGGGTGCTGTCCGACTGGGCGGGTCCCGCGGAGGAGGCGTGCCGCCCCTTCAGCGCCGACCGCAGCGGCCTGGTGCTGGGCGAGGGCGCCGGGATCCTGGTGCTGGAGGCCGAACGCTCGGCCCGGGCGCGCGGCGCGACCATCCTGGCCGAACTTGTGGGCTACGGCGCGAGCTCGGACGCCCACCACCTCACCCAGACCGAGGCCGCGGGGCCGGTCCTCGCCATGCGGCGGGCCCTGCGCCAAGCCGGGGTGGACCCCGGGCGGGTGGATTACGTCAATGCCCACGCCACGGCCACGCCCCTCAACGACAAGACGGAGACCCGGGCGATCCGGGAGGTGCTGGGGGAGCGCGCGCCCCGCGTCCCGGTGGTCGGCAACAAGGCGGCGCTGGGCCACGCGATGGGCGCGAGCGGCGCCCTGGAACTCGTCAGCGTGGTGCTCTCGCTGCGCGACCAGGTGGTGCCGCCCACCCTCAACTGCCGGGTGCCCGACCCCGAGTGCGACCTGGACTACGTGACGGAGGGCTGCCGCCCGTGCCGGGTGGAGTACGCCCTCAGCAACTCCTTCGCCTTCGGCGGCAGCAACGCCGCCCTGCTGGTGAGGGCCTACAGGCCGGGCTGACAGCAGCGGAGGGCCAGGTCCAGAGTTGGTCCCCGGACGCCCCGTGAGGAGGAACCTGCCAGGTCTTGGAAGCAGGGGCACCCTCCTCCCACGCGGGGGCGGAAAGGAGGGGCGCCCGTCTGGTGGTGACAGCGATTTCTCAGCAGTAAGGTCGAAGGGGACCCTGGCTCTCCTTTTTTAACGTTCTACCTGGCCTGCTGCTTCCAAGAGCCCAGAAAGTGATTGACAGCGGTTTCAGAACATGCGTATGCTCTTCCCAAGCACATATGGAACCTACTGTGACGCTCGCGGAAGTGGCGCGTGCAGCCGGAGTGTCGGCCAGCACGGTCTCCCGGATTCTCAATGGCACGGCGAACGTGAGTGCCGAGAAGCGGGAGGTGGTCGAACGCACCCTGACGCGGCTGAACTACCGGCCCAATGTGCTTGCCCGCGGCCTGGCGAGTGGCCGGACCATGAGCGTCGGCGTCCTGACCCAGGACATCTCCAGCCCCTTCTACGGCGACACGCTGCGGGGGCTGGAGCAGGGCCTCGCCCGCAGCGGCTACCACCCGGTCGTGATCAGCGGCCACTGGCGGGCGCAGGAGGAGATGGAGGCCATCGATTTCCTGGTCACGCGCCGGGTGGACGGCATGGCCGTGCTGGGCGGCGTCGCTCCCGACGAGCGGCTGCGCGAGGTGGCGGGCCAGGTGCCCCTCGTCGCCCTGGGGCGCAGTGTGCCCGGGCTGGAAGCGCAGTGCTTGCGGCTGGACAACCACAGCGGGGCGTATGCCGCCACCCGCCACCTGATCGACCTTGGCCACCGCGCCATCGCCCACATCGCCGGGGTGCCGTCGCACCGGGACGCGCAGGACCGCCTGTCCGGGTACCGCGCCGCCCTGGAGGACGCCGGGCTCCCCTTCGACCCCGACCTCGTGCTGGAGGGAGACTTCCTGGAGCAGTCGGGCTTCCTGGCCGCGACCCGGCTGATCGAGGGGCGGCGGATGTTCACGGCGATCTTCGCGGCGAACGACCAGATGGCCTACGGGGCGCGCCTCGCCCTGTACCGCCGCGGCCTGCGCGTGCCCGAGGACGTGTCGCTCGTGGGCTTCGACGACCTGCCGGGCTCGATCTACACCACCCCCCCCCTCACCACCGTCCGGCAACCCACTTACGAGATGGGCGTGGCCGCCGCCGCCTGCGTCCTGGGGCTGCTGCGCGGTGAGCCTCCCGAACTGCCCCCCCTCGGCGTTGAACTGATCGTCCGCGAGTCCACCGCCCGCCGCCGCCTGTAGGAGAACCGCCCCCGGGCCGGGAGGAGCCCTGCCGCCACGAATGAAAGCGTTTTCAAGTTCAAAGACCATTTTTCGTCCCCGGAGGACCGTATGAAAAAGACCCTGACCGCCCTGACCCTCGCCCTCGTCGCCAGCGTCGCCGGAGCCCAGACCAAGAAGACGATCACGGTCGGCGTGTTCCCGGACCTCGACAGCGTGGTGAAGGCCGCCCTGCCGGGCTTTTACAAGACGCACCCCAACATCGAGGTCAAGATCAACTCGCTCGCCTACGCCGACCACCACAACGCGCTGACCACGGCGCTCTCCACCGGCTCCGGCGCGAACGACGTGGAGGCCATCGACTTCGGCTACATCGCCAAGTTCGCGGAGGGGGGCGGGCTGGTGGACCTCAGCAAGGCGCCCTACAACGCGGGCAGCCTGCGGTCGCGCTTCGTCGCCTACACCATGCCGCAGGCGACCACCCAGGATGGGCGGATCGTCGCCATCCCGACCGACATCGGGCCGGGCAGCATGTACTACCGCACCGACTTCCTGAAGAAGGCGGGCGTACGGCCCATCGACCTGACCAAGAGCTGGGACTCGTACATCGCGGCGGGCAAGAAGATCGTGGCGGCCAACCCCGGCACCTTCCTGATCCCCGACGCCTCGGAGGTCGCCACCATCATCATCCGCACGGGGCTCCAGCCGGGCGAGGGGCTGTACTTCGACAAGAACAACAAGGTCCTGGTCGGCCCGAACAACCCCCGCTTCGTGCGCGCCTTCACCGTCGCCAAGCAGATCCGCGACGCGAAACTCGACGGCAAGGTGGGGGCTGCCTTCAGCGCCGACTGGACCACCGGCTTCCAGAAGGGCAACTTCGCCACTGAGGTGAGCGGCGCTTGGCTTGTGGGGCACATGCAGAACTGGCTCGCCAAGGACTACGCGGGCAAGTGGAACGCCGCCCAGCTTCCCGGCAACACCTTCACCTCGTACGGCGGCTCCTTCTACGGCATTCCCGCCCAGAGCAAGAACAAGGCCGAGGCCTGGGAACTCATCAAGTACCTCACCACCAACCCCGACCAGCAGGTGCTGGCGTTCAAGACGACGGGGGCGTTCCCCGCGCTCCTCGCCGCGCAGAACGCGCCGCTCTTCAACGAGGGCGTGCCGTACCTCGCGAACCAGAAGGCCCGCATCCTGTGGCGCCAGGCCGCGCTGAAGATCAAGCCCATCGACGTGAACCGCCTCGACCCGGTCGCCGAGCAGATCGTGAACGACTCGCTGAGTGCGGTGCTCGACGGCTCCAAGACCGTGCAGCAGGCGCTCACCGACGCGCAGGGACTGATCCAGCGCCGCGCCCGCTGAGGGCCGTTCCCGGGGGTCGCCACCACGCGGCCCCCTTTTTGAAGAAGGAGCCCGGCCTTGCAAGCGCCCCTGCCCACCTCGGCACGCCCCCGCCTGACCCCGCGCGCCCGCTGGGACAACTTTCAGCGGCGGTACGCGCCCTACATCTTCATCAGCCCGTTTTTCATCCTGTTCGCCATCTTCGGCCTGTTTCCCATCGTGTTCTCGCTGTACCTGGCCTTCCACTCGTGGCAGCCCGCCGCCGGGCTGGGCGACATGAAGCTCGTGGGCTGGCGCAACTTCACCGACAACCTCACCGACCCCACCTTCTGGCAGTCGCTGAGGAACACCATCGTCATCGGGCTGGAGTCGGGCATCCCGCAGCACCTGATCGCCATTCCGCTGGCGTTCGCCATCCACATGGGCCTGAGGCGGATGCAGGGCATCCTGACCGCCCTGTACTTCGCCCCCTACATCACGTCCGTCGTGGCGATCACGGTCATCTTCTTCACGCTCTTTAGCTGGCAGTACGGGGTGGTGAACGCGGTCCTGACCAGCCTGCACAACCTGCCCGTGATCGGCGGCCTCTTCCCGGAGGAGAAGATCAACTGGCTCGGGAACCGCAACTTCGTGCAGCCCGCCGTCGCCACCGTCGTGGTGTGGCGGTACGTCGGGTGGAACGTCGTGCTGTACCTCTCGGGTCTCCAGAGCATCCCGAAGGATCTGTACGAGGCGGCCAGCGTGGACGGCGCGACGACCTGGCAGCAGTTTCGCTTCATCACGCTGCCGCTGCTGCGCCCGATCATGTTCGTGGCAGTCACGCTGACCCTGATCGGGAACCTGCAACTGTTCGAGGAGCCGTACATCCTGACGGGCGACTCGGGCGGCATCGGGAACATGGGCCTGACGACCGTGATGTACATGTACCGCACGTACAACTTCTACGGCGACGCGGGGCTGGCGGCGGCGATGTCGTGGCTGCTCTTCATCGTGATCGGCGTGCTGACCCTGGTGAACAACCGCATCTTCGGCCGCAGCGGCCTGGCGAGGGCCGACTGATGCGCCTCCCCGAAAGGAACTGACGTGGCGACCCTCGCCCCCACCGTGAAGGCCCCCACCCGCCCGCGCGGCACGGTCCGGCCCCTCAGCCGCTGGGCCGCCGTCGCCCTGCTCTTCCTGGGCGCCCTGCTGACCGTCGCGCCCTTCTACTTCATGTTCGTCTTCGCCACCCACACCCGCGCCGAGATCTTCCAGATTCCGCCGCCCACGTGGTTCGGGGAGGCGGCGGGGCGCAACTACGACAGCCTGCTCGAACGCCTGCCCTTCTGGCGCAACCTCTGGAACAGCCTGTACCTGGCGCTCATGAGCACCGTCACCACGCTCTTCTTCTGCTCGCTGGCAGGGTTTGCGTTCGCCATGTACAACTTCCGCTTCCGCGAGGGGCTGTTCGGGGTGGTGCTCGCCACGCTGCTGATCCCCAGCGCGCTGAATATCGTGCCCTTCGCGCTCATCATGCAGGCGCTGGGCTGGATCAACACGCCGCGCGCCCTGTGGGTGCCCGGGATGGCGAGTGCCTTCGGCATCTTCCTCATGCGGCAGTACATCGGGAGCGCGATTCCCAAGGAACTCGTGGAGGCCGCGCGCATCGACGGGGCGAGCGAGTTCGGCATCTACCGGAAGATCATCCTCCCGCTGTGCGGACCCGCTCTCGCCACCCTCGGCCTGGTGACGTTCGTGAACTCGTGGAACTCCTTCGTGGGGCCGCTGATCATCTTCCGCACCGCCGAGACGTACACGGCGCCGCTGGCCCTCCGCAGCCTCCAGGGCATCGCCAACACCGACTGGGGCGCCCTGATGTGCGGTGTGGCCCTGACCGTGCTGCCCCTGCTGATCGTGTTCGTCTTCTTCTCGCGGCAACTGATCGAGGGGCTCACCTCCGGGTCCTTGAAGGGATGAGGGTGCGGCGGTTCCTGCTCCCCCTCCTCCTGAGCGCCACCGCTTCCGCCGCCCCCGCCACGCTGACTGTTGCGGGTCCGGGCACCCCCATCGCCCCCCTCGCCGTGAACGGCTTCAACACGAGCTGGCAGATGCCGCTCGCGGAGGCCGTGGACGCGGTGCGTTCCGTCGCCCCCACCTCCCTGCGCTTTCCGGGCGGGAACGTGGGGGACGAGAACGACCTGACCGACAAGGCGCTGGCGTACTTCAAAGCGAACCTGGGGCTGACGGGCGGGAATACCGCCGCCATCGTTCAGACCCGGGTGTTCGCCACCCGTTCGGACGCCCGCAATCGTCCCGAGGACGCGGCTCAAGCTGCTCGTGATGCCAAAGCCCTAGGCCTCAATGTCACCTACTGGGAGATCGGCAACGAGCCCGACCTCTACGCGACCAACCGGGGCGACCCGAGCTGGACGCCGGAGCGGTACTGCCAGACCTTCCGCGCCCAACGCGGGGCCATCCTGGGGGTAGACCCGGGGGCGAAGTTCGCCGGACCCGCTGTCTCCAAGGGCACGGGTCCCGCGATGACGTTTCTCGAAGGCTTCGTCAAAGCCTGCGGGGACGTGGTGGACCTCCTGACCTGGCACGAGTACCCGACGGACGGCACGGCCACGGACGAGGAGGCGCTGGCGACGGCGCCGAGCGTGACCCAGCACGTGGGCTTCGTGCGTGACGTGCTGCGCGACCCGGACCGCAATCCCCTCGGGCACACGCGCGACATCAGGCTCGGCGTCACCGAGTACAGCCTGTCCTGGCGCAGCGACCGCCCCCGGCACCTCGCCGATCAGGTGGGGGCGCTGTGGGCCGCCGAGGCCGACCTGCGGCTCGCGGAGGCGGGGGTGAACGTCACGAGCTACTTTGCCATCGTCGCGGCGGGGAATCATGGCCTGGTGGACCTGGCGGGCGTTCCGCGCCCCACGCTTTACGCCTTCCAGCAACTCAAGCACTTCCGGGGCACCGCCCTGCCCGTGCAGTCCAGCGACCCCGCCCTGTGGCCACATCTTTCCGAGGACGGCCCCCTCCGCACCCTGCTGGTGACGAACACGGCGACGGAAGCCCATCAGCTCACGACCAACATGCCCGGTTACACCCTGATCGGCGCCAAGACCTTTACCGAGCAGACCGTGCAGGACGAGGCGGACTTCATTCGTCTCAAGCTCGGTCCCACCCTCGACCTCCCCGGACGGTCCCTCACCCGGCTCGTCTACAAGCGCCTGCCCTAATCACATTCCATTCAGCCGAGGACCTGCTCCATGACCATCACCCGCAAGGATTTCCCCGACCGATTCGTGTTCGGCGTCGCCACGTCCTCCTTCCAGATCGAGGGGGCCACCCGGGAAGACGGGCGCGGCCCCTCCATCTGGGACACCTTCTGCCGCGAGCCGGGCCGTATCCTCGACGGCACGAACGGCGACGCGGCGTGCGACCACTACCACCGCTGGGCGGAGGACCTCGACCTGATCCAGAGCCTCGGCGCCGACGCCTACCGCTTTTCCATCGCCTGGCCGCGCATCCAGCCGGAGGGCAGGGGGGCCGTCAACCCCAGGGGGCTCGACTTCTACGACCGCCTGGTGGACGGGATGCTGGAGCGGGGCCTGAAGCCCTACGCCACGCTCTACCACTGGGACCTGCCGCAGACGTTGCAGGACGCGGGCGGCTGGGCGAACCGCGACACCGCCCACCGCTTCGCCGAGTACGCGCGCCTCGTCGCCGAGCGGCTGGGGGACCGGGTGACGAGCTACGCCACCCTGAACGAGCCGTGGTGCTCCTCCATCCTCAGCTACCAGATCGGGGAACATGCGCCGGGGTTGCGAAACCGCAAGCTCGCCCTCGCCGCCGCCCACCATCTGCTCGTGGGGCACGGGGAGGCGGTGGCGGCGATGCGCGACGCCCTACGCGACGCCGAACTCGGCATCGTCCTCAACCTTCAGCCCACGTACCCCGCGTCCGAGAAGCCGGAGGACGTGGCCGCCGCCCACCACGCGGACGGGACCTTCAACCGCTGGTTCCTCGATCCCCTCTTCAGGGGCGAGTACCCGCAGGACATCTGGGAGGCCTACGGCGCGGACGTGCCCGAGGTGCAGCCCGGCGACCTCGCCTGCATCGCGCGGCCCCTCGACTTCCTGGGCGTGAACTACTACAGCCGGGGCGTGAACAGCGCGAATGGCAGCGTGCGGCCTCCCGACTCGGCCTACACCCACATGGGCTGGGAGGTGTACCCCCAGGGGCTGACGGACCTGCTCGTGCGGCTGAAGGAGGACTACGCCGCGCCACCGCTCTTCATCACCGAGAACGGGGCCGCGTATCCCGATGAACTCACGGGGGACCGTGTTCACGACCCGGAGCGCATCCGGTACTTCGAGTCGCACCTGGAGGCCGTGGCGCAGGCCGTGCGGCACGGCGTGGACGTGCGCGGCTACTTCGCCTGGAGCCTGCTGGACAACTTCGAGTGGGCCTGGGGGTACAGCCGCCGCTTCGGGCTGGTGTACGTGGACTATGCCTCGCAGCGCCGGGTGCCCAAGGACAGCGCGCTGTGGTATCAGGGACTCCTCACCGGGCAGCCCGAAGGTGTACTCCTGCCCGCCACCGACTGAGACAAGTTCCGGTTGAATAGTTCTGAAAGAACTATTCAACCCGACCGGAGGGAGAAGGAAAGGATACGGATTCCAGAATGGAGTTCTCCTTCGGCGCTTTCCCAGAGGAGAACGGAATGGCCGGAATCCGTATGCCGCGCCGGGCCGGGTTGGAAGGTCCCCCTCCAGCCCGCGTCCCCAAGGAGACCCGCATGACCCACCCCCTGAGCCAAGAGCACCGTGCCCTGATCGAGCGCCTCCTCGGCGAGATGACGCTGGGCGAGAAGATCGGGCAGATGACCCAGGCCGAGAAGAACAGCGTGCGGCGCGGCGACGTGGCCCGGTTGGGCCTGGGCTCGGTGCTCAGCGGGGGCGGGGGGAGCCCGAAGCCGAACACGCCGGAAGCGTGGCGCGCGATGGTCGGGGAGTTCATCCGCGAGTCGCTGGCCTCGCCGGTGGGGATTCCGCTGCTCTATGGGGTGGACGCCGTTCACGGGCACAACAACGTTCTCGGGGCGACCATCTTCCCGCACAACATCGGGCTGGGGGCGACCCGGGACCCTGCCCTCGTGCGCCGCATCGGCCGGGCGACGGCGCTGGAGGTCGCGGCCACGAATGTCCGCTGGGACTTCGCCCCGGCGGTCAGCATTCCGCAGGACCTGCGCTGGGGCCGCACCTACGAGGGCTACAGCCAAGACCCGGCGCTCGTGACCGAACTCGCCACCGCCTACGTCGAGGGGCTGCGCGGTGATCGCTGGGACAGCCCGACCTCGGTGCTTCCCAGCGTCAAGCATTACGTGGCGGACGGGGCGACCGCCTTCGGCACCTCCAAGCGGGTGAACGAGCTGGGGATGATGTTCGACCAGACGCTCGCCCTGGCCCGGACGGGGGAGAGCCTGACCAAGCTGCGGCGGCTGGGTGCCTGGCAGATCGACCAGGGGGACAGCCCGATCGACGAGGCGACCCTGCGCGCTATTCACCTCCCGCCGTACGGGGCCGCTATCGAGGCGGGGGCGCTCAACGTCATGGCGTCCTACAGCTCCTGGCGGGGGCTCAGGATGCACGCTCACCGCTACCTGCTGAGTGGCGTGCTCAAGGGCGAGCTGGGGTTCCAGGGCTTCGTGGTCTCCGACTGGGAGGCCATCGACCAGATCCACCCCGGCGACTACCCCCGCTGCGTGGCCGACGCGGTCAATGCGGGCGTGGATATGGTGATGGTGCCCTTCGACCCCGAACGCTTCATCCGCACCCTGCGCGCGGAGGTGGAGGCCGGGCGGGTGAGCGGGGCCCGCATCGACGACGCCGTGCGCCGCATCCTGACCGCCAAGGCGGCGCTGGGCCTCTTCGAGCGGCCCTATACCGACGAGGCGCTGCTCTCCCTGGTCGGCTGCCCCGAACACCGCGCCCTCGCCCGGGAGGCCGTTCGCAAGTCCCTGGTCCTCCTCAAGAACGAGGGGAACGTCCTCCCCCTGTCCCCGGACCTGCCCGCCCTGCTCGTCGCGGGGGAGGCGGCGGACGACCTCGGCGCGCAGTGCGGCGGCTGGACGATCACCTGGATGGGCGGGCACGGCGCGGTCACGCCCGGCACCACCATCCTGGAGGGCCTGCGCCGCCAGTTCGGTCACCCCGCCCGGGTTCACTTCGTCCCCGATGGAGACACGAACAGCCGCTACCCGGTCGGCCTGGCCGTCCTTGCCGAGGAACCATACGCCGAGGGCATGGGGGACCGCCGGGAACTGCGGCTGACCCCGAAGCACCTCGCGCTCCTCGCCCGCGTCCGGCGGCAGTGTGACCGGCTGGTGGTCGTGCTCCTCTCCGGCCGCCCCCTGGTGGTCACCGAGCAGGTGCCCGGGTGGGACGCCTTTGTCGCCGCCTGGCTCCCCGGCACCGAGGGGGACGGCGTGGCCGAGGTGCTGTGCGGCGCCGCGCCCTTCACCGGTCGCCTGGGCTTCGCCTGGCCGCTCTCGCAGGCGGACCTCGCCCGCACGCCGACGAGCCGGACCCTCTGGCAGATTGGGGCGGGGCTCACCCCGGCGTCCCGGGAGCCGACCCCCCTCTCCCCAACCCCTTAGGAAGCGCATGCATAAAACCCTCCTGACCGCCCTGCTCCTCACGGCCCCCGCCTCCGCCCAACCCGCGCCCTACCTCGACCCCAGCCTGCCCGCCGAGCGCCGCGTGGCGGACCTGCTGGGCCGCATGACGCTGGAGGAGAAGGTCGGGCAACTCGCGCAGATCGACGTGCTGCGCCTGATGGGCCAGGGCGAGTGGGACCGCGGCCCCCTCAATCCCGAGTGGATGGAGAACGTCCTCGCGCGGCAGCATGTCGGATCCCTGCTCAGTGGCGGCGGCAATGCCCCCGTGCCCAACACCCCCGCGGCGTGGGCGCGGATGACGAACGACCTCCAGCGTTACGCCATCGAGCACTCCCGCCTGAAGATCCCCATCCTGTACGGGGTGGACGCCGTTCACGGGCACAACAACGTCGTCGGCGCGACGATCTTCCCCCACAACCTGGGCCTGGGCGCCACCTTCGACCCCCCGCTTGCCCGCCGGATCGGCGAGGTCACGGCGCGGGCGCTGCGGGCCACCGGGATCACCTGGAACTTCTCCCCGGACGCCGACCTGGGCCGTGACCCCCGCTGGGGCCGCTTCTACGAGACCTGGGGCGAGGACCCCCTCCTCGCCTCCAGCATGGTCGCCGAGAACGTGCGCGGGCAGCAGGGGGACACGCTCGGCCCGAACGCGGTCGCCGCCACCCTCAAGCACTTCGCCGGGTACGGGGCGCCAATCGGCGGGAAGGACCGGGCCGACGCGCGCCTCACGGACGCGGAGCTGCGCGCGGTCCACCTGCCCCCCTTCCAGGCGGGGTTGGCAGCGGGGGTGGCAGCGGTCATGGTGAACAGCGGCTCGGTGAATGGCGTTCCCGGCCACGCCTCAGGGAAGCTGCTGACGGACGTGCTGCGAAAGAACCTCGGTTTCACCGGCGTCACGATCTCCGACTGGGAGGACGTAACCCGGCTCCAGACCGTCTACAAGGTGGCGCCGACGTACCGGGACGCGGTGCGTCTGGCGCTGACGGCGGGCGTGGACGTGTCGATGGTCCCCCATGACGCGCGGGGCTTCACCGGGGCGGTCCTCGACCTCGTGCGGGCGGGCGAGGTGCCGGTCTCGCGCATCGACGAGGCCGCCGGGCGCGTGCTGAACCTCAAGTTCAGACTCGGCCTGTTCGAGCGGCCGTACGTGGACCCCGCCGGGGCGGAGGCGGCCGTCACCGCCGGGCGGGACCTCGCCCTGCGGGCCGCGCGCGAGTCGGTCACGTTGCTCGCCACGGATGGCCGGACGCTCCCGCTCGGAAAGACGGTGAAAAACGTCCTCGTGGTAGGGGAGAGGGCCCGCGATCCCCGCTCGCAACTCGGCGGCTGGACGGTGGGCTGGCAGGGGCTGCCGGAAGGGGAGAGCACCCGGGCGATCACGGTGCTGGACGGCATGAAAGCGGTCGTGCCACCTGGAACGAGCCTCGCCTACAGCCCCACTGTCCCCGCCAAGCCCTCTGTGGACACCCTCGTCGTCGTCGTGGGCGAACCGCCCCACGCGGAGGGCGAAGCGGACAATCCGGGGTTGGCCCTGCCGGACACCGACCTCGCCCTGCTGCGGGCCGCGGTGGCGACCGGGAAGCCCGTCGTGGCCGTCCTCCTCGCCGGGCGGCCCCTCGTCCTGCCCGAGAATGTCCGCACCCGCCTCGCCGCCCTCGTGATGGCCTACCTGCCGGGCAGCGAGGGGGGGCGGGCGATTGCCGACGTGCTGTACGGCAACACCAACCCGAGTGGCCGCCTGCCCTTCACCTGGCCCCGCTCCGCCACCCAGGTGCCCGGAACGTATGACGAGCCCTTCCCCGGGGGCACGCCGCTCTACCCCTTCGGATACGGCCTGAGCTACACGACCTTCTCGTACAGCGGGCTTCGGGCGACGGGCGACAGCATCACGGTCAACGTGACGAACATCGGAAAGGTCGCCGGAGCGCACACGGTCCTCGCGTTCGCGCGGCCAGCGGGCGCCGCTTCCCCCCTGAAACTCGCCGCCTTCGGGCGGGTCGTCCTCGGGCCCGGCGAGGCGCGCAACGTCTCCCTGTCCCTGCCCCGGGGCCTGTTCCCGGCGGGCGGGGCGGAGATCCGCGTCGGGGCCCTCCAGACGACCACCGAGCAGCCGTGAGGCCAAACCCTGTACGCTGGCCCCGTCTCCTTTCCTCCTCTCTCCAGGGAGCGTGACCCCATGAAACTCCGTGTCGGCGTCGTCGGTGCCGGGAACATCAGCCCGATCTACCTCCAGGCCCCCTCCAAGTTCTCCGCGCTGGAGGTCACCGCGATCAGCGACCTCGACCTCGACCGGGCGCGCTCCCGGGCGGAGGAGTTCGGCATTCCCCGCGCTCTGCCGCTCGACGAGTTGCTCTCCTCTGAAGATGTAGACGTGGTCCTCAACCTGACCGTCCCCGCCGCGCACGCGGACGTGTCGCTCGCCGCGCTGGGGGCGGGCAAGCACGTGTACTCCGAAAAGCCCCTCGCCACCGATCTGGAGGCCGGGCGGCGGGTGCTCGACCTGGCTACGGAACGGGGCCTGCGGGTGGGCTGTGCGCCCGACACGTTCCTGGGGGCAGGCTTGCAAACCGCCCGCAAGGCCCTCGACGACGGCCTGATCGGCGAGCCCGTCGCCGCGACCGCCTTCATGATGAGTCACGGCCCGGAACGCTGGCACCCCAACCCCGACTTCTTCTATCAGCCCGGCGCGGGGCCGATGTTCGACATGGGGCCGTACTACCTCACCGCCCTGGTGAACATGCTCGGCCCGGTGCGCCGCGTCACGTCCTCGGCCCGCGCCTCCCTGCCCGAGCGGGTGGCGGGGACGGAACCGGGCGGGCGGCGGATTCCGGTGAACACGCCGACCCACGTGGCGAGCGTCCTCGACTTCGAGGCCGGTCCCGTCGCCACCCTCGTCACCAGCTTCGATGTCTGGGCCGCCGACGTGCCCCGCATCGAGATCTACGGGACCGAGGGCACCCTCAGCCTCCCCGACCCGAACACCTTCGGCGGCCCGGTGAGGGTCCGGCGCATGCTGGAGGACGACTGGGAAACCCTCCCCCTGACCCACCCCTTCGCGGAGAACAGCCGGGGCATCGGGCTCGCCGACATGGTGACGGCCCTGGGGAGCGGGCGGCCCCACCGGGCGAGCGGCGACCTCGCCCTGCACGTGCTGGAGATCATGCACGCGACCCTGCACGCCTCCGAGGCGGGGCGCCATATCGAGATCGAGTCCCGGCCCGGAAGGCCGGAGGCGCTGCCCGTGGCCGCGGGCGAGGAGGTGTTGCGATGACGGGTGACCTGTCCGAACGGGTGGCGCTGCAACTGTACACGGTGCGGGACGCTGTGGCGCAGGACATTCTCGGCGTGCTGCGCCAGGTCGCCGCGATGGGCTACCGCGGGGTGGAGTTCGCGGGCTTCGGCGGCCTACCCCCGCGCCAGGTGCGCGAGGTGCTGGACGGCGAGGGCCTGAGCGCGGTGGCCTGCCACGTGGGCGCCGCGGCCCTGGAGAACGACTTCGAGGGCACGCTCGCCGGGGTGCGGGAGGTCGGGGCGAGCTACGCCGTCTGCCCCTGGATCGACCCGGCGGTCGCGCACGACGCCGGGCGCTGGGACGAGTTCGCCGCCCGGCTGGAGGGGTGGGCGCGCGGGGCCGAGGCGCAGGGCCTGCGGTTCGCCTACCACAACCACGTCTTCGAGTTCGAGGCCCGCCACGGGGACGACTCCGCGCTCGATCGCCTCTTCGCCCGGGCCCCGACCGTCCTGATGGAACTCGACGCGGCCTGGGCGCACGCGGGCGGGGTGGACCCGGTCGCCTATCTCCACCAGTACGCGGGCCGGGTGCCCCTCCTGCACGTCAAGGACGTGACCGGGGCGCGCGAGACGGTCGAACTCGGCCAGGGGGAGGTGGACCTGACCGGCCTGCTCGCCGCGGCGCCGGGGGCGGGGGTGCAGTGGCTGATCGCCGAGCAGGACGAGTGCCAGCGGGACCCGATGGTGAGCGCGTCGGCCAACGCCCGCTGGCTGCAACGGGCGCTGGGCGCCGCCACCTAGGTGACGCCGACCCGGGCCGCCGCCCTCCTCCCGCCGCGCAGGTTGGCCGCCGCCGGTCTCGGCAACTTCCTGCTGCTGGGGCTGCTCTATCCCATGCTGGGTCCCGCGCTGCCGACCCTCAGCGAGCAGTTCCACCTGAGCGGCAAGGGGGCCTCGCTGCTCCTGAGCCTCAACTCGGCGGGGGCCTTCGCGGGCGTGCTGCTCGCCGGGACGCTCTCCCGGTCCTGGCCGCCGCCCCGGCGCGCGGCGCTGGCCCTGGGGCTGCTCGCCGCCGGGTGCCTGGGGCTCGTCCTCGCCCCCACCTTCGGGCTCGCGCTCGCCGCGTCGGGGCTGCTCGGCTTGGGCTTCGGCGTGCTCGACCTCACCACCAACGTGTGGCTCTCCACCGCCTACGGCGAGCGCAGCGCCTCCATGCTCAACCTGCTCAGCGCGAGCTTCGGGGTGGGGGCCGTCCTCGCGCCGCTGGCGGTGGGCCTGGCGGGCGGCGACTTCCACCTGCCCCTGCTGGGCTGCGCGGCCCTCGCGGCCCTGCTGCTGCCCCTGATGTTCACCCTGCGGGGGGCCAGCGGGGAAGTCGCCCCCACCGCCACCTTCACCGGGCGGTCCCGCGCCCTGCTGCTCGGCTTCGTGGGCCTCTTCCTCACGTACGTCGGCGTGGAGGGCGGCGTCGGCGCCTGGGAGGTCACGCATCTACAGGGCGTCCTGGACCTCTCGACGGGGGGCGCGGCGTCCATCACCGCGCTCTTCTGGGTGAGCTTCACCCTCGGGCGCGTGGTCTCGGCGGCGCTGGCCCTGCGGCTGGAGCCCGCCCGGCTCGTGGTCCTCGCGCTCCTCCTCGCCGCCGCGAGCCTCGCCCTCGCCTGCGTGCCCGCCGCCGCGCCGGTGGCCTACACCCTGACCGGGCTGTTCCTCGCGCCCGTGTTCACCACCGGGCTGGTGTGGCTGGCCCGCACGGTCCCCGGCGGCGGGGCCACCACCCTCGTCTTCGCCAGCGCGTTTCTCGGCCCGGTGCTGTTCTCGCCGGTCGTGGGCGCCTTCAAGGACATGTACGGCCCCACCGCCATCCCCGTCACGCTGCTCGGGGTCACCCTGCTGTGCCTCGCCGTCGCCCTCGGGCTGCGCCGGGCGTTGCGGCCCTGACGCCCCCTCAGGCGGGCTGGCAAACCACCGCCTCGCCCTCCGCCCGCCAGACCTTCACCTCAGGGTCGGCGGGCAGGCGCAGCCGCACCAGGCCGGGCTCCGTCTCCAGGCTGCCGCCGTGCTGGTGCAGGATGCGCCGGGCGCTGGCGAGCCCGATGCGCTCCCCGGCGCGCAGGGCGAGCGGGACCGCGCGGGGCGGCGCCTCCCCGCCCGGGGCGCCGTGCCGGACGGACACCACGACCTCGCCCTCCTGCCGCTCGGCCCACACCTCGATGCGGGGCTGGGGCACGTTCCCGGCCGCGTCGAGGGTCGCCGCGAGCACCTCCGTAAAGGCCAGCCTCAGCAGCATGGTGTCCCCGCGCACCCGGGGCAGCTCGTCCATGACCCACTGCACCCGCCGCCCCCTGAGCAGCGGTTCGAGGTCGCTGCGGACCTGCCGCACGAGGACGCCCAGCGAGACCCCCTCGAAGCGGGCGGGCGCGCCCTGGAAGAAGGGGAGCTGCTTAAGCTGCGCCACATGGGTGCCCATGCTGTCCACCTCCTGGCGCAGCAGCGCCAGGTACCGCTGCACCCGGGGGTCCGCCGCGTCGCCCAGCGCCCGCTCCAGCAGGTGCGTGACCCCGGCGGCCCGGCGGGTGGGCTCGGCCAGCTCGTGCGACACGGCGACCGCGTATGCCAGCAGCTCGGCGTGGGCGTGCTCCAGCGCCTCGGTGCGCTCGGCCACCCGGCGCTCCAGCTCGCCGTTGAGCCGCTGCAACTCGGCGGAGCGGGCGACGTGCGAGGTGACCCGCTCGTTCATCAGCAGGGCCCACACCGCCATGCCCAGCAGGGTGACGGCGACCAGGGCCACGCCCCGCGCCAGCCCCAAGCTCGACAGGACGCCGGGCATGTCCCCGGCAGCGCCCATGCCGTCCAGGTGGAAGTGCGCCGCATGCATCCCGGTGTAGTGCATGCTGGCGATGGCGAGGCCCAGCACCAGCGCGCCCCCCAGCCGCCAGCGTTCCTGCTGCGCGGGGGCCGTGACGCGCACCCGCAGCCCCAGCCACAGCGCGGCGGTCGCCGCCCCCACGGCGACGAGGACCGAGAGCGCCACGCCCCCCGGGTCGTACTCCACGTGCCCGCCGAAGCGCAGCGCGTGCATCCCCAGGTAGTGCATGCTGGTGATGCTCAGGCCCAGCAGCACGCCCCCACGGGCGAGTTCCCGGGGACCCACCCGCGGGCGGTGGATCGTGTGCAGCGCCAGCGTGGCGGCCAGCACGGCGGCCAGCCACGAGAGCAGGGTGGTGGGCAGCGCGTAGGCCATCGGGACCGGGACCCTCAGGGCCAGCATCCCGATGAAGTGCATGGCCCAGATGCCGAACCCCAGGATCAGGGCGCTCCCGCCCAGCCAGGCCCACGACGCCCGCCGCGCCGCCCCCGCGCCCGCCGCCAGGCTCAGCGTCGCGTACCCCGCCAGGCAGGCGATCAGAAAGGACAGCGCCACAAGCTCGGGCTGGTAGGAGGGCGTCAGGAAAGGCATGAAGTTGAACTTAAGCTAAGCCCCCGGGTCCGCTCACAATGGGAATTTTCCGTCAATCGGGTCTTCATCAAACCACAAGCGAGACGACCAAGCGGAGCGCAGGTGTCCGCGGCGGGTAGTCCCCCTGCCTGTTCCGGCAGCGCCGCCTAGCCCCGGCCCCGCCAGCGCAGCAGCCGCAGGGCGTTGGCGGTCACCAGGGCGGTCGCGCCCGTGTCGGCCAGGATCGCCATCCACAGGTGGGTGGAGCCCAGCAGGGTGGTGACCAGGAAGACCGCCTTGAGCGCCAGCGCGAGCGCGACGTTCTGCCGGATGTTCCCCAGGGTGGCGCGCGACAGGGCGACAAGGTCGGCCACCCCCGCCACCCGCCCGTGCAGCAGCGCGGCGTCCGCCGTCTCCAGCGCCACGTCGGTGCCCCCGCCCATCGCGATCCCCACGTCCGCGGCGGCGAGGGCGGGCGCGTCGTTGATCCCGTCCCCGACCATCGCCACGCCCCCCCGCGCCGAGAGCTCCCGCACGACCCGCCCCTTGTCCTCGGGCCGCAGCCCGGCGCGGACCTCCAGCCCCAGCGGCGCGGCGATGGCCGCCGCCGTGCGCGGGTTGTCGCCCGTCAGCATCACGGGGCGCAGGCCCAGGGCGCGCAGCCGCGCCACCGCCTCCGCCGCGTCCGGCCGCGCCTCGTCCCGCAGCGCGAGCAGGGCGAGGCCCCGCGCCGGGGCGCCGGGGGGCGTCTCGACCAGCAGCGCGGCCGTCTTCCCCTCGGCCTCCAGCGTGCCGAGTCCGGCCTCCGCCTCCCCCGTCAGCCAGCCCTGCTCCCGCGCGTGCCCCGGCGAGACGACGTGCAGGACCCGGCCCTCCACCACGGCGCTCACCCCCCGGCCCGGCAGCGCCCGCCCGTCGCGGGCGGCGGGCACAGCCCATCCCTCCCGCCGGGCCCGCTCCACGACCGCGCGGGCGAGGGGGTGGTCGCTGCCCGCCTCCACCCCGGCGGCGAGCCGCAGCCCCTCCCGCTCGTCCCCACCGGCCAGGGGCCGGATGTCGGTCAGGGCCGGGCGCCCGGCGGTCAGCGTGCCCGTCTTGTCAAAGGCGACCGTCCGCACCCGTCCCAGTGTCTCCAGTGCCGCCCCCCCCTTGACGAGCAGGCCGCGCCGGGTTCCGGCGGCGAGGGCGCTCGTGATCGCGGCGGGCACCGACAGCACGAGCGCGCAGGGGCAGCCGATCAGGAGCAGGCTCAGGCCGCGGTAGAGCCAGGGGTGCCACTCGGCCCCGGCGAGCAGCGGGGGCAGCAGGGCGACCCCGGCGCTCACCGCCACCACGAACGGTGTGTACACCCGGCTGAAGCGGTCGATCAGCCGGGCGGTGGGGGCGCGGCTCGCCTCCGCCTCCTCGACGAGGTGGAGGATGCGCGCCACCGTGTTGTCGCTCGCCTCCCGCTCGACCCGCACGGTGAGCAGCCCGCCCCCGTTCACGCTCCCGGCGTACACGGGATCGCCCACGCCCTTGCCCACGGGCACGCTCTCGCCCGTCACCGGGCTGTCGTCGAGGTCCGAACACCCCGTCTCGATCACCCCGTCGGCGGGGACGCGCGCCCCGGGCCGCACCTGAATCCGCTCGCCGACCCGCAGGCTCCCCGCGCTCACCTCGGTGACCTCGCCGCCGTCCAGCCGCAGGGCCGTTCTCGGCGTCAGCTCCACCAGCGCCCGCACCCCCGCCCGCGCCCGGCCCGCCGCCACGCCCTCCAGCAGCTCGCCCACCGCGAAGAGGAACACGACCGCCGCCCCCTCCGCCGCCGCGCCGATCAGCAGGGCGCCCAGCGCCGCGAGCGTGACGAGCGTGCCCATGGAGAAGGGATCGCCCGAGCGCGCCGACGCGATGGCCTGCCGGGCGAGCGGCCACGTGCCGACGAGCGTGGCGGCGACGTACCCCCACGCTCCCACCCCCGGCGCGGCGAGCGAGACCAGCCACGCGAGGACGAGCAGCGCCCCGCTGGAAAGCACCAGCCGCCCCTGAGCGCCCGCGTACCAGGGCGCGCGGGCGGGAAGGGCCGGGGAGGCCTCCCCCGGCGGGGTCAGCGTGTGCGGCGTGTAGCCCAGGGCGCGCAGCTCCTCCTCCAGGGCCGTGCGGCTTGTCCGGCTCTCGTCCAGGCGCAGGCGCAGCGTCTGGGTGGTGAAGCTCGGCTGCACGTCGTGGGCGCCGGGCAGGCGCGACACCGCCCGCTCGACCTTCTGCACGCACGAGGCGCAGTCCATCCCGTCCACGAGGTAGCGCAGCTCCGGCCAGGAAGCGGGGGAGGGGGGGGCCGCGGCGGGACGGGACATGCCGCCAGTATACCTGAGCAGGTATTCAGCTATTCCGCACGCCGCCGGGTGATTTCTCCGGGCCGCCGGGCGCGTTCCGGCGGCCGAGTCAGGGTCGGGGCCCTGGCCGGGCGGGCGGCCCGCGGTCCTCCGGGAGTTGCCCGCTCTTCCGGTCAAATTCCGCCGGGGGAAGAGGCACACCGGGAACGGCCCCCTGCGGCGCGGGCGGCGTCAGGCCGGGTTGAGCCAGGGGGGCGGGCGTCCCGGGCACGGCCCCCGCCTGTCCGGGGAGCGGCGCGGGCGCCGCGCGGCCCGTCGGCGAGGGGGCGCACCGGGTGCCGGGAGCGGGTGCGCGGGGGGCACGCGGCACCTGCCGGGCACCGGGTGCGCCTGTCCGGGGGCGGGAACACTGGGCGCCGCCTGACCCGGGACCTGGGGGAGGCCGGACTGGGGCTGGTTCCCCGCGAGGGCGCCGCCACCCAGCCCCAGCAGCAACGTGGTGAGGAAAACCTGTTTCATCCCTTTCTCCTTCCGGGCGAGCCTTCTCGCCCTTCGGGGGGCAGCGTAGGCCCGCGCGCTGAAGGGCTCAGGGCGCCCCGCTGAACGGGCGCTGAACGCTCCCCGGCAGGGTGAACCCCACCTCCGGCCCCTGGCCCGTGTTGCGCGCGAAGGCGTCGCCGCCGTGGGCCCGCGCGGTCGCCCGCACGATGGCGAGGCCCAGCCCGCTGCCCTCCCCGCCCGCCGCGCCGCGCACGAAGCGCCCGAACATGCGCTCCAGGAAGTCGGGGGGCAGCTCGCCGGGGTTCACGACACTGACCGTGACCTGGCCCGGCTCCTCCCGGGCCCGCAGGGTAACTGTTGCCCCGGGCGGCGTCGCGGCCACCGCGTTCCGCACCAGGTTCCACAGGGCGCCCTCTACCCGCGCCCGGTCGGCCCGGAGTTCGGCCTCCCCGGCTTCCACGTGAAAGCGGAGGTGGGGGGCCAGGTCCGCCGCCGTCTGCGCCACGGCCCGCAGCAGCGCGGCCACGTCGAGGGGCTCGGGGTGCAGGGCCTCGCCCGCGTCGAGGCGGGTCAGGGTGAGCAGGTCGTTCACCAGCCGCCCCGCCCGCCGGGCCTCCCGCCGCAGGCCCGGGAGGAGCCGGTCGCGCGCCGCCGGGTCGTCCCCCACCCGCTCCAGCACGTCCAGCCCCCCCTGGAGGGCGGCGAGCGGCGTCCGCAGCTCGTGGCTGGCGTCCGCCGCGAACTGCCGGGTGCGCTCCTCCTCGGCCGAGAGGCGGGCGAAGGCGTCGTCCAGCCGGGCCAGCATCCGGTTGAGGCTGCGCGCCAGGGACTGCACCTCGTCGGGCGCCCCCGTCTCGGGCAGGCGCTCGTCGAGCGACGCGGCAGAGAGCTGCTCGGCCCGCCGGGCCATCAGCCGCAGCGGGGCCAGCCCCAGCCGCAGCAGGGCCGAACCCAGCAGCCCCGCGAGCGCGAGGGCGAGCCCGGCGCCCAGGCCGTAGGCGAGCAGCACGCCACTCACCAGGGCCCGCACCTCGTCCTCCCGCACGGCGAGCCCGATCACCGCGTTCCCCGAGCGGGCGAGCTGCACCCCGTTCCACGCCCCGGCCCCGCGCGCCCGCACCCGGGCGAGCACGTCCGGCGGGGGGCGCGGGTGCGGGCCGCTGTCGGAATACAGCACCCCGCCCGGCGTGGCGATCAGCCCCCAGGTGCCGCACGTTAGCGCCAGGTTGAACAGCTCGTACTGCAGGATGGTCGGCGTTCCGCCCCCCTCGCCGTCGCGGGCGATCACCGCCACCTGGCTCGCCAGCGACCGGGCGGCCTGCTCGCGGGCGAAGTTTCCCGCCCGCAGCCCCAGGTACGCCCCCAGCGGGACGAGCGTGGCGGCCAGCAGCGCCAGCAGCCGCCGCCCCCGGAGGCTCACCCCGCCTCGTCCCGCCGCCGCAGGGCGTAGCCCGACCCGCGCACGGTGTGGATCAGCTCGGGCTCGCCCAGGGCCCGGCGTAGCTGCCGGACGTACACCTCCACGATGTTGTCGTCCCCCAGGAAGTCCGCGCCCCACACGCTGTCGAGCAGCACGGCCTTGGACAGCACCCGCTCGGGATAGCGCAGGAAGACGGCGAGCAGGTCGAGCGCCCGCGGGTTGAGGTCCAGCCCCCGCCCCCCCCGGGTGGCCTCGCGGAGCTGGGTGTCCAGGCAGAGGTCCGCGTAGCGCTGCGCCCGGCCGAACTGCGGCTGGGCGCGGCGCAGCACCGCCTGCACCCGGGCGGCGAGCTCGCCGAACACGAAGGGCTTGACCAGGTCGTCGTCCGCGTCACCCTGCAGGTGCGCGATGCGTTCCTCCACCCCGTCGCGGGCGGTCAGGATCAGGACCGGCGTGCCGCTCCGGGCGCGGATGGCCCGCAGCACCGCCCCGCCGTCCAGCCCCGGCAGCCCGAGGTCGAGGATCACGACGTGCGGGGAGGCCGACGAGAACAGCCCCAGCGCCTCCGAGCCGCCCCCCGCGCTGCTGACCTCGTAGCCCTCGTACCGGAAGCCGAGTTCGAGCAGGTCCCGGATGCCCGGGTCGTCCTCCACGATGAGCACGCGCGGCTTGTCGCTGGACATGGGGGTACTGTGGCGGGAGAAGGCTGAAGGTCGGCTGAATGGCGCGGGTCCCCCTCCCCCGCAGGGGTTTAGGCCCCGCCCCCGGCCCGGCTGCCGTTCCCCGACTGGCGTTCGAGCAGGGCCACATACGCCGCGAGCAGGGCGTGCCCGGGGGTCCGCCCCCGACGGGTCTGGCCCTCGCCCGCCTCACGCGCCGAGACGCGCGCCAAGTACGGCGGCGCGGCCTCCCCGTCGGGGGCGAACAGCATCACCCAGCGCCACCCCCGCGCCTCAATCACGTCCCACAGGGCGTGCAGCAGCCTCCCCTGGCCCGCCGGCTCGTCCGCCTCGCCCGGGGACACCGGGACCGGCGCCCCCTCCAGTCCCCCGCCAGACCGCCGCCCACCCGCCGGTTCCCCCAACGCCCCCGGTTCCAGTTCCGCCCAGCGCCGCAGCAACTCGTCCATGCCCTGACGATAAGGGTTCCGCGCCCCCGGCAGTGGGGGCGGGGCCTGAATCTGCCGCTCGGGCCGGCCTGTTGCCACCTGTTCGCCCGGGGTGGGGGGCCAGCGCCCAGGGGGCGAGCAGGACGAGGGCGCCGCCGGTGGGATTCGCGGGGGCACCCTCCGGGAGCGGGATGAAGCACGCGAAGTGTTCTGCCGGGCGAAGGAAGCGTGCGGAAAGCGGGGCAACCCCGCCGTGGTGTGCCGGGGCGCGGTCAGCGGGCACTCGTCCCCCGTTTGGACGAGTGCCTGATCGCCGCCGGGCTGGATGCTACGGCTCGCCATAACCCCGCGGGCAGGTGCGCCACGTCCCCGGGCCAGGTGAGGCTGAGCCCCGGGGTGAAGGTGCCGTTCGCGTCGCGGCCCGGTGTCGTGGGTGACGACGGCCCGGCCCTCCTGAAAGCGGATCAGGGGTGTGGGGAGTCGTGGTCGCGGTCACGGGTTCCCCCCGGGGGTGCCCCGGTACGCCGCGGGCGCGGCGGCCTGACCCGGACGTGACCGGAAGCCGGACACCCGTGGGGCCGCGGTTTTGCGCCGCCGGGACGCGGCGGCCTGTCGCCGACGTGCCCTGGCTCCCCGCCGCGGGGGCGCCGCCGCAATCAGCCTCCAGTCACGCTGCCCCTCCTACCGTGCGTCCAGTTCGGGGACGCGCCCCGGCGAAGGAGTACCCGGGCCCACCCGACCACACGAAAGGAAACCGAACCATGAACCGAACCCTGCCCGCCCTCTTTTCCCTCCTGGCCCTCAGTGCGGGCCTCGCCGCCACTCGGGGGCCCGAGCCCAGAACCGTCAAGGGCGTGGTGCTGGACACCCGCGGCAAGCCCATCAAGGGTGCCATTGTCCGCATCGAGCCCGCCCTGACGGGCGGCATGGTCAACGTCAAGACGAATGCCAGAGGTGAATACACCGTGAGTTCACTGCTCGACATGCCCTACTACGCCAACGCCTGGGTCCAGATGCCCTACCGGGGGCAGAAGTTCTGCCTGCGCGCCGACTCGGTGAACGAGGAGGGCTACGAGCCCTTTTCCGGCAGGACCGGGGCGATCCGCGACTTCAAGCTGAAGCTCAGCGGCCCCATCCCCGACGCCGGCGAGGACGCCTACTTCGGTGGCGAGGTGCGGCTGCTGCACCCCGGCTGGGACGACGAGGGGGCCGTGAACTGGGACGAGTCGCGGGTGGAGGTGACCCTGGTGCCGGATGGTCCCCTGGTGGACGGCTCGCCGGGGAAGACGCTCGTGAGGACCACGCGGCCCGGCGACCAGTTCCTGTACGACATCCCGCTGGGGCACTACCGGGCAACGGCCATCGAGATCCGTAAGGACGGCTCGCGCGTTCCGCTGCTGATGGGCGAGGCCAAACCCGCGTCCACGATGGACCTCGCCTTCGAGTCCAACACCACCTACTGCGGTCTGGGCTACGGCAAGGTGAGCGGCATTGGCCGGGCCTTTCTGTACGTCGCCCGCCCGGCCAAGTAACCCGCCGCGCCCAGTCTGGGGAGAGGTCATACCCTCTTGGCCCGTATGGGGGTCCAGGACGACAGCACGGATGCAGGAGCCGCTGGCGGCGGTGGGGGAGATGTGCCGCTCCCCCACCCAGGGGGACGGGCTTCCTGTCCCCGGCATCCCGCCGAACTCCCCAGGCACCGTTTCCCCCGGAGAGCGGGCGGCCCGGCGTCAACCGGCAGCCGCTCCTCCACAAAATTCTGTTGGGCACCGATCATTCCTCATTCTTTCTTCTACAGACAGAAGTAAGCGCCCCCGGAGTGCGTCTAGGACGCTGTTCATATTGCTGCCCCGCAGGAAGGCCAGGAAGGGGCCCCGGACTCGTTTCGAGGGGTACGGGAAGGGGAGGAAAGGGCAGCGTTCCCCGGGGGTTGCGGACTTGATCCGCCGGATGGTGAGCTGGGGCGAGGGGCAGGCCTTGCCAGAGTAGGCGTGGTTTTCACACTAAGGCAGATTAGTGTGAAATAGGCCGGGCTGCCACCGTGGGACGACCCTCCTCAGAACTCCGCCCCGGTGTCCCGCTGCGCGGTCAATCGCTCCAGACTGCCCCGCCAGTTCCGGCGCAGCAGCGCGGCGGCCCGGTCCCACTGCCGGGCGCGGAGGGCCTCGATCATCGACGTGTGCTCGCCCAGGGAGCGTTCCCCGCGCGCTTCGTACGCGAGTTCCACCCGCCGCAACTTGAGCTTGAGCCCCCCCAGCACCTCGGCCAAGGCCCGGTTGCCCGCCGCCTCCACCCACACTTGGTGAAACCCGTCGTCCGCCGCGAGGGCCAGGGCGTCGTCGTGTTCCTCCAGCGCCCGCGCGAGGTCGGCGTTGGCCTGTTGGCCTCCTCCAGGCGCCGCAGGTGGTTCCCGGTGAGCCGCGGCCTGGCCTGCTCCAGCGCGAGCACGTCCAGCGCCTCGATCACCGGGTATAGCTGGAGCCGGGTTCAATCCGCGCCCAGCGGCTCGGCCCTGACTCCCGCCGCCTGGGCCACGAAACGGGCAGTGCGGCGGGCGAGCGCCATGCAGGTGATCATCGGGTTGGCCCCCGAGGGGGTCGGGAAGGCGCTCGTGTCGCCGATCCAGACGCCGGGGGTGCCGTGCAACTCACCCTGCGGGTTGGCGGCGCTCGTGCCCGGGTCCAGGCCCATCCTCGCCGTGCCCATCTGGTGCGCGCTGAACACCGCGTGCCCCCCGCTGCCGATGGGCTGGGCGCGCAGCCCGGCGATCCAGGCCTCCAGGTCCTCGCCCCGGCGCCAGGGCCGGGCACGGTCGGAGAGCGGGAAGATCGCCTCGGCCCCGGCGGCCTCCAGCAGCCGCGCGACGGTGGCCTGGCCGTGCCGGAAGTTCTCCACGTCCACCGGGTCGGTCACGGCGTAGGTCACCCGCGCCTGGCCCCCCTCGTCGAGCGTCACCCGGCCGTGCCCGTGGTCCCGGGTGAGGTGGATCAGGGTGACGCTGCGGCCGTGCCCGGCCATCAGGTCCTTGTGCGCCGCGCCGCTCTCCCACACGGCGGCAGCGGCATGCAGGCCGGTGGTGTACTGGGTGGTCTCGATCAGGTAGCCGTACCCGTCCGTCCGCCCCGCGAACTCGTCCACCAGGGCGGCCTGCGCCGGGCCCCACCAGTTGCGCTGGTCCTCCCCGAAGAGCCCGGTCAGCGCGCCGCAGGGGTGCAGCCGCAGGTAATCGCCCACCGCCGGGCCGCCCAGCCCCGAGCGCAGCAGCAGCGCGGGTGTCTCCAGTGCCCCGCCCGCGACGACGACCTGGGGGGCGCGCACCGTCACCGCCCGGGGCGCGCCGTCCTCCCCAGTCACGCTGGCCTGCACCCCCGCCGCCCGGCCCCCCTCCGTGAGAATGCGCCCCGCGGTGGCCCGCTCGATGATCCGCGCGCCCCGCTCCACCGCGTCTTTCAGGTACGTCTTGACGGTGCTCTGCTTGCTCCCCGTCGCGTCCCCGAAGCCGATATGCCCGGCGTGCTGGGGGTCGTGCCGCGCGGGGTCGGCGTTGCGCAGGGCCTTCCTCGCCCGGTAGCCCAGCCGCCGCGCGCCCTCCAGCATCCGCAGGTGGGTGCCGTTGTACTCGCTCGTCTGGTCGTTCGCCCCCAGCCGGGTCATCACTGCTCCCAGATCGGCGTCAAACTCCGGGCCGTCCACCCCGGTCAGGCCCAGCCCGGCCCACTCGCGCCGCACCTCGTCCGGGGTGGGGACGCAGTTCATCCAGTTCACGGTCGTGCCGCCCCCCAGGGTCCGCCCGGCGATCAGCGACACGTTCCCGTCGGCGGTCGGGGTAAAGCCGCCCCGCCAGTAGAGGTTCTGATAGGCCCACAGCTCGGATTTCCCCAGCTCGGCGTCGGCGAACTGCGCGCCCGCCTCCAGCACGACCACCCGCAGACCCCGCCGGGCGAGTTCCCCCGCCACCACGCCGCCCCCGGCCCCGGAGCCCACGATCACCACGTCCGCCTCCAGGGTGGCGCCGTCCCCCGGCCGCACGGTGGGGAGGTCGGGCTGCGTGGCCCCGCCCGTGAAGGTCGGCCCCGGGTAGCCGAACTGCCGCCAGAAGGGGTTGGGCGCCCCCGGGTTCGTCCCCGCGTAGGTCAGCATCAGGCATAACCGCCGCAGCGCCGTGATCCCCCCTGCGGCCTGCGGGCTGAGGCGGCTCAGCCCACGCAGCACCGCCCCGCGCGCGGCGAGGGGCACCCAGGGCCGCATCCCGGCCCGGCCCAGGGCGTCCAGCAGCCGCCCCAGGTCCGCCCGCTGCTCGGCGGGCAACTCCGCGAGAAACGCCTCGGCGGCCCGGTGCGCGCCCGAGGCGCTGCCGGGGGTGGCGTAGAAGCCGTGGGGGTCGTCCCTGCGCCGCAGCGCGGGGGCGAAGGTGTCCACCAGGGCGAGCAGGGTCCGGCGCTGGGCGGCGCTGAGGGGCTGGGGCATGGGCGTCCTCCGGGGGATCGGGAGGGTCCGGCGGTGGGCGCCGGGCCCCCACACATTGTGCGGTTCCCCTACTCTAGCTCAGCTCTGCCCCCGGGCCCTCCGGCGGGCAGGCGGGCAGGGTGAAGAAGAAGGTGGTCCCCTCCCCCGGCACGCTCTCCAGCCAGAGTTCCCCCCCGTGCTGCTCGACGATCTTCTTGCACACGGCCAGGCCGATGCCGGTGCCGTCGAACTCCTCGCGGCCGTGCAGGCGCTGGAAGATCACGAAGATGCGCTCGAAATACTGGGGCTCGATGCCGATGCCGTTGTCGCGCACGGCAAAGCGCCACCGCTCGCCGTCCCGCCGGGCCGACACGTGGACCCGCGGGGGCACCCCCTCGCGGCGGTACTTCAGCGCGTTGGAGAGCAGGTTCTGGAGCAGTTGGTCCAGCCGCGCCGGGTCGGCGAGGACGCACGGGAGCGGCCCGCGGGTCAGCCGCCCCCCCGCCTCCTCCACCTCGTCCGCCAGGCGCCGGGCCACCCCATCGAAGACAGCGGCGGCGTCGGCGGCGCGGGGATGGCGCGGCCGGGTGTTCAGGCGCGAGAAGCCCAGCAGGTCGTCCACCAGGCGCTTCATATGCTGCCCGTTTTCCACGATCTGGCGCAGGTAGAGCTGGCCGCGCTCGTCGAGCCTGTCCCCGTAGCGCCTGAGGGCGAGTTCGGCGAAGCTCGTGACCGCCCGCAGCGGGGCCTGGAGGTCGTGGGAGGCGACGTAGGCGAACTGCTCCAGCTCGGCGTTCGAGCGGCGCAGCTCCTCGTTGGAGCGCCGCAGCCGCTCCTCGGCCTCGCGGCGCTCGGTCACGTCTCGGATCAGGCCGACCATGCGGGTCACCTCGCCCTGGGCATTCCACACGAAGTGCCCGTCGGTCTCGACCTCGCGCACGCTGCCGTCCTTGCGCCGCACCCGGAAGCCGGTGTGCAGGACCCCGCGCTCGCCTATCACCCGCAGCGCCTCCTCCCGGAAGGCGGCCCGGTCCTCGGGGTGGACGAGGGTTTCCATCCACATGTCCGCGCTGCGGGCGAGTTCCCCGGGGGTATAGCCCGTGATCTCCTCCAGGGGGCCGCCATACACCATCTCCCCGGTCGCGGCGTTCCAGTCGTACAGCACGTTGCCCGACCCCTGCACCGCCACCTCGTAGCGTTCGCGCCACTCGGCGACCTCCCGGGTGCGCCGCGCGAGGTCCGCCACCCCCTGCGCCGCCTCCAGCGCGCTGCCCAGGCTGCGAATCACCGTCTCCAGCACCACGCGGTCGGTGCGCGTCCACGCCCGCTCCTCGAACAGCACGGCGATGAACACCCCGGCCACCTCCCCCCCGCGCAGCACCGGCAGGGAGGCGGCGGCGTTCACGTGCTGCACCAGCTCGGCCGGGGTGTCGCTGCCCCGCGCGTAGGCGTCCTGGTAGAAGGGCTGCCGGGTGGCCCAGGGAATATCCACGCTGGGGGTCGCGCCGACCCGCGGCCCCGCGTCGATAAAGGCCTGGAGGTCGGCGTGCCCCACCTCGCCCACCTGCACCCGGTTGCGCCAGCGGTCCCCCTCCCGCTCGTAGTACAGGGCGTAGCCCGGGGGCAGCAGGGACAGCACGACCTCCTGGGCCCGCCGCACGAGCGCGTGGGGGTCGGCCCGCAGGCTGAGGTCCCGGGTCAGCTCGGCAAAGCCCTCCAGCGCCCGGGCGCGGGCCTCCAGCTCCGCGTTCTGGGCGGCCAGCCGGGTGGCCACGTCCGCCCGCTCCAGGCTCAGCCCCAGGCTGCGGCCCACGGCCAGCACCACGGCCCGCTCGCGCTCGGACCAGGTGCGCGCGTCCTGGGTGCCCACCGCGAGCAGGCTGCGCGGCGCCTCGCCCCGGAAGTACGGGAAAAAGGCGACCGCCCCGTAGGCCTCGGTGTGTGCCACCTCCTCGCGCGCCGCGTCCCAGCCGGAGACGAAGAGCGGCTCCCGGCCCCCCACCGCCCGCGCGAAGCTGGGGGCGTCCTGCGGCAGGCCGCGGGTGATGCTCTCCACCGTCTCGGGCGCGATGTCCTCGGTCCACACCCGCGCCCGCCACAGCCCCCCCTCCAGCTCGTAGTACGCCACGCTCACGCCCCCCAGGGTGGCGCGCAGCACCTCGCCCGCCCGCCGCGCCAGCGCGTACACGTCCGTCTCGTGGCCCACCGCCTCGGAAAAGGCCACGAAGGCGTCCAGGGCCGCCACCCCCTCGGCCAGCCGCTGCGCCGCCGCCGCGCGCTCCAGCGCCAGGCCCAGCGTTCCCGCCGCCCGGCGCAGCAGCCGGCGCTCCTCGGGATCCCAGGTCTGCTGCCCCACCGGGCGCCACACGACCAGAAAGCCCTCCAGCGTGCCGCCCGGTGTGCGGATGGGCTCGACCCCGCAGGCCAGGGACGGAAAGGTGGGCAGGGTGCCCGGCTCCGCCCGGTAGTCCGCCAGGTACACGCCCTGCCCCTCCCGCGCGGCCCGCGCCAGCAGGGGCGCCCCGGCGAGCGTCAGGCCGGGGCGGGTCATGTGCGCTGTGATCACGGGCGGCGTGTCGCCCCAGATCGTGGGCAGGCGGATCTGCTCCCCGTCCAGCCGCACGACGAGCATGCTGCTCGCCCCCAGCGCCGGGCCGATCAGCCGCAGCGCCTGCTCGGCCACCTGTTCGGGGGTCGCCGCGCCCTGCAGGGCCGCCGCCAGCGCCGCGAGCAGCTCGGCGTCCTGGTAGGCCCGCTCCAGCGCGCCCCGCTCCCCGCGCGGGGCGGCCTCCTCCCGGTCCAGCTCGTGCGCGGTCCAGACCCAGGTGCCCGGGCCGAATTCGGGGGCAGGGCGGGCCCGCAGCGCGAACCAGCCGTACTCGCCCCCCGCCCCGCGCAGCCGGTGGTCGCCCCCCACCTCCTCCCCGGGCCCCTGCGCGGCCTGCCAGCGGCCCAGCAGCTCCGCGCGCTCGCCGGGGTGCAGCACCTCCGTAAAGGCCCGCCCCAGCACGTCCGCCTCGTCCCGGCCGGTGTAGGCCCGCCACGCGCGGTTGACCAACGTGAGGTTGCCGGAGGCGTCCACCAGCCACAGCGGGTTCGGCAGCGCGTCGTAGAGGGGGCGGGCGTGGGAGGGGAGCAGGGTCTCGGCCCCCGCGCTGGGCTTCATGGGCGGATTCTAGCGTTCCCGCCCGTCCCCCGCAGGAGAAAAATCCCCGCCCCCGGAAGGTCGGGGCGGAGACGGGGCCGCGGCGAGTCAGGCGAAATGGCGGCGAGTCGAAGACGAGGGCCGAGCGGAGCGAGTGGCAAAGCATACGGCTGGCGGCGACGGAAGAACATCCGGTGCTTTCCCGGATGTTCTGGAATCAGAGCCAGCCCGTATCAGACGGGTTCGGGCAGCGCGGTGGGCCTCCCGTTCACCCACCGCAGGGGTGCGGCGTGCAGTTGGCGCCGGGTGCGCTCCTCGTTCCAGGCGTGAAACACCAGGATGTCCTCCTCGCCCCGCCGGGTGACGCTCGCGTGCCCCGGGCCGCGCAGGTGCCCGGCGGTGCGCAGCACGTTCGCCCCGGGCTGGGGCTCGGTCCAGGGCCCCAGCGGGTGATCGGCGACCGCGTGCCCCACCCCGTACGTCTCGTTCGTCCACGCGCCGCCGGAGTACAGCAGGTGGTACCGCCCGTCCCGGAACAGCACGAAGGGTCCCTCCAGCGTGTGCCAGTCGTACACCGCCCCGTACATCGGGCGGGCGCGCTGGTACACCTGCCAGTCGCCGCTCGCGCGCAGGATGGTGCGCGTCTCCCCCAGCCGGGTCATGTCGTGCAGCGGCGCGGCCGCCAGCAGCGTCCCGGGCCGCTCGCCCGTCAGGTCGTCCCGCGCGTAGAAAAGCCACCACGAGCCGTCCGGCGCCCGGAAGGGGTGCGGGTCGATGGCGAAGGGCTCCTCCGGGGTGAGGTTGAGCCCCTGGTCCACGAAGGGGCCGAGCGGTGAGGACGCCTTGGCCACCCGCAGGTGGTGGCCCTTGTCCCCCCGCCCCACCGAGTAGTACAGGAAGAAGGTGTCGCCATTGCGCGCGACCTCGGGCGCCCAGTAGTCCTGCTCCTCGTCGCCCAGCGGCTCCAGCGCCCCCCCGTGCGAGGTCCAGTGGACGAGGTCGGGCGAGGACAACACCTCGAAGGCCCGCTGCCCGGCCTTGCCGTTGAGACCGGTGCCGTAGGCGTAGTACGTGCCGTCCACCAGGAGTACGAAGGGGTCGGCAAAGTTGCCGGGATACAGGGGGTCTTGCGGCAGTGGGCCGGAGTGAAGGGTATGGGTCATCGGTGGTGCCTTTCGGGAGTCAGGGCGTCGGCGCCCGCTGCGGGGTCAGGGTCGGTCCCGCCACCGTCACCTTGCCGCCCGCGAAGGTGATGGGATCGAGCCGCAGGCTGCGGTATCCCGCCGCGTCGCCGATCCGCCCGGCGGTCCAGGCGTGGTAGGCGAGCCAGGTTTTCCCGGCGCCGTCCGTCACGACCGTCTGGTGCCCGGGTCCCGCCACCGCGCCCTTGCTGACGAGGATGGGGTTCTCGGGGGCCTTGCGGTACGGCCCGGTAATGCGGCTGGCCGTCGCGTAGCCCACCGCGTAATACTCGCTGTCGAACGGCCCGCCCGAGTACAGCAGGTAGTACACGCCGCCCTGGCGGTAAAGGGTCGGCGCCTCGATCACGTTCCCCTCCCAGAGCTGGAAGTTCTGGATCAGGGCGGTCGCCTTGCCGGTCAGCCGCAGGCCGGTCGCGTCGAGGGGTTGCAGGTAGATGTGGGTGGCCTGGTTGCAACAGTTGCCGTCGTTCTTCCACAGCAGGTAGCGCTGGCCGTCGGTGTCGAGGAAGGGGCTGGCGTCGATGCTCCCGCCCTCCCCTACCTGGCAGACGAGCGGCTTGCCCGAACTGTCCCTGAAGGGCCCGGCGGGCGAGGTCGCCGTCGCCGCGCCGATGCACTGCCGCCCGCTGTCCTCGTCCTGCGCGGTGTAGTACAGGACGTAGCGGTTGCCGACCCGCGCCACCTCCGGCGCCCAGGTCCGCCCGCCCTGCGCCCACGTCCCCAGCACCGGCATCGCGTCCCCCACGAACTCCCAGCGCACGAGGTCGCGGCTCACCGCGTGCGGCACGTTCGCGTTCGCGCTGTTCGTCGCGTAGGCGTGATAGGTGTTCCCCACCTTGAGGATGAAGGGGTCGGGGAAGTTCTCGTCGATCACCGGGTTGCGGAAGGTGGTGGGCGCGGCGGGCCGGGTGACCGCGGGGCCGCTGCCGCCCGCCAGCATTCCCGGGGGGGCGAGCAGCGCGCCGAGCGTGAGGGCCAGGGCGCGGCTCATTCCTTCAGCCCGGTTGTGGACAGGCCCGAGATCAGGTAGCGCTGCGCGAGCAGGTACGCGATCAGCACCGGCACGCTGGCGATGGCGGTGGAGGCCATCAGCTTGCCGTACTCGGTCACGTAGCGCTGCGAGAAGGTGTTCACGCCGACCGGCAGCGTGAGCTTGTCGATGTCGGTCACCACGAAGGTCGGCCAGATGAAGTTGTTCCACGAACCCATGAAGGCGAACACGGCCAGCGTGACGAGCGCGGGGATGCTCAGCGGCAGGATCACGTGCCACAGCACCTGCAGCGAGTTTGCCCCGTCAAGCCGCGCGGCCTCCTCCAGCTCCTTGGGCAGGGCCATGAAGAACTGCCGCAGCAGGAACACTCCGAAGGCCCCCGCCAGTCCCGGCCAGATCAGCGAGTGAAACGAGTTGATCCAGTTGAACTTCAGCATCATCAGGTACGTCGGGATCAGGCTGACGACCCAGGGGATCATCATCGAGCCCAGGATGATCCAGAAGATCGTGTCGCGCCCCTTGAAGCGCATGCGGGCGAGGGGATAGGCGGTCAGGGCGCACAGGGCGACGTGCAGCACCGTGAAGACGCTCGCCACGAAAAAGGAGTTCCACATCCAGCGCAGGATGTTGCCGTCCGGCGAGGTGAACACCTCGCGGTAGTTGTCCAGGGTGGGCCGCAGCGGGACCCACTGGGTCGGCGTGGCGATCACGTCCGTCTCGGCCTTGAGGGACGTGGCGACCATCCAGTACATCGGCGCCAGGAAGATCACGGCGAGCAGGCACAGCAGCAGGAAGCGCGGAATGTCGCGCGGACCCCGGCGGCGGGGCCCACTCTCGCGCGTGGTGGTGACGGCCGGCAGGTCACGGGCGGGTGCGGCCATCTCAGCTCCCCTCTCTGGCGTCGCGCGCCATGATGCGGAATTGCAGGAACGTGAAGATCAGCATGACCAGCCCGAACATGAACGCCATCGCCGAGGCGCTGGAGAACTGGTTGTTGGTAAACGCCTCCTCGGTGATGTACTGAATCGCGCTCTGGGTGGTGCGGTTGGGCCCGCCAGCCGTGATCACCAGCGTCTGGCCGAAGAGCTGGAAGCTCGCCAGCACCGTGGTCACGAAGACGAACAGCGTGACGGGGCCCAGCAGCGGCCAGGTGATGAACCGGAATTTGGGCCAGGCGGTCGCGCCGTCGATCTCGGCGGCCTCGTACAGGCTCTGCGAGATGTTGCCCAGCGCGGCGAGGTACAAGGTCATGTTGAAGCCGATGGTCCACCACAGGGTGCCGACGATAATCGGAATCCAGGCGAGGCCCTCGGTGGACAGGAAGGGCAGCGGCTGCAGGTGGAAGATGTCGGTGCGGACGGCGTTGACCAGGCCGATCTGGTTGTCGAACATCCACCGCCACAGAATGCCCATCACCGAGACGGTCAGCACCCCCGGCAGGAAGAACACCGCCCGGAAAAAGGCCCGCCCGAAAATCGGCCGGTACAGCAGCAGCGCGAGGCCCAGTGCCGTGGCGACGAGCAGCGGCACGCTGACGATCGTGAAAAAGGCCGTGTTCCTCATCGAGTTCCAGAAGAACTGGGCCTGCGGAGTGCTGAAGTCGAAGAGGTTGCGGTAGTACTCCAGGCCGACGAAGGGCCGCGTCTCGGCGAGCAGGTCCCAGCGGTGCATGCTCACGTAGAAGCCGTACCCCACCGGGTAGACCACGAAGACGAAAAACAGCAGCGCGAAGGGCAGCAGGTACAGGTACGGCACCAGGCCGCTGCTCTCGCCGCCGCGTCTGCGGCGGGGCGGAACATTCTCGCGCGGCAGGCTGAGGCTCATGGGCGGCCTCCCGCGGCGCCCGCAGGCGGGCAAGGCAGGCGCGAGTACCGGGGGGCGCGGCACTCGCGGGGGGCGTGCTGGAAGGTGTGTGAGGTCATCAGGCACCTCTTCTTTCCGGGAGCGGGAGGCCGGGGAAGCGCAAGGCGCCGGTCACGGCCTCCACTTTGGACATCTGAGCTTGTCCTGGGCTGCGCGCGTGACCGGCGTGCTGGGTGAATTCAGGCCGTCAGAAGCTTTACTGGAAGGACTTGCGGGCCTGCTGGATCTGCTTGTTCGACTCGCTCACCCCGGCGTCCAGGGCGGCCTTCACGCTCTGCTTGCCGCTGTAGGCGTTCGCCCAGGCGTTGTCGAAGGGGCCCAGCACCTGGCCGCTCCAGGGAAAGCCGCTCGTGGCGTAGATGGAGCCCAGCTTGGGGAAGATGCCCGCGATGGGACGGCCCGCGAACTTGGGGTTGCTCGCCACGGCGGGCATGGTGGGCAGGCTGCCCGCCTCCGTCCAGGTCAGATTCTGGGCCGGGAGCGTCATCCAGTTGATGAACTCCAGCGCGGCGCGGCGCTTGTTGGCGTCGTACCCGGCGCGCTGCTTGGGCAGGGTGAGGTGGCTGCTGCCACCCCACGCGGCGTCCTTTTGCGAGCCGACGCGCGGCACAAAGGCCACGCCGAAGTTCATCTTCTGCTGCTCGAAGCGGTCGGTGTACCACTGCCCGCTGGGGAAGAAGCAGACCTTGCCCTGGCTGAAGGCCGCGAGTTCCGCCTCCTCGGTGGAGTTGGGGCGCGCGACGCCGTGCTTCTGCACCAGGTCGACCAGGAACTGCACCGCCTCGACCGCCTGCGGGGTGTTGAAGTTGGCGTTCAGGTTCTTGTCGACGAGCGAGCCGCCGTTTTGCAGGATCGCGGCGTAGGCCATGCGCGACCCCACCCAGTTGTTGTACAGGCTGACGCCCCAGGTGTCGAGGTTCGCCTTGTCAAAGCCCGCCTGACCGGCCTTCTTGCCGCTCTTGTCGGCCGTACACTGCTGCGCGGCCTTCAGGAACTCCGCGCGGGTGGTGGGCACCTTGGTGATGCCCATCTTGTTCATGAGGTCCTTGTTGTAGAACATCACGTACGCGACCGAGGAGATGGGCACCCCATAGGACTTGCCCTCGTAGTCGGCCGTCTTGAACAGGGGGCCGTAGAAGCGCGCCTTGTTGATCGCCGCCGCCTTCAGCTCCGCGTCGGTCAGGGGGGACACGGCGCCGCGCGCGATGAACTGGGTGATCTGGTCCTCGTTGATCACGACCACGTCGGGCGCGCGGCCCGAGGCGACCAGCGAGGGGAGCTGCTGCCAGGTTGTGCCCCAGGGCTGGGCCTGGGCGCGCACCTGGATGTTGGGGTGCGCCGAGTTGAACTGCGCGATCAGGCGCTCCATCACCGGGCGGTCGGCGCCGGTGAAGCCGTGCAGGAAGGTGAGCTGCACCTTGGGGCCGGAGTAGGTCTGGGCCCCGGCCCCGCCGAGAACGAGCAGGGCCAGCAGCGAGGTGCGGCGAAGGGAGTGGGTCATAACAGGAAATCCTCCGGGGAATGGGCCCCGCGCGGGGGCGGCGAAACGCCAGACCGGGACATCCGGCGGGCAGCGAACGGTCAGGAGGTATAGATGAGTGTTCGTCTGGCAGACTACACCTCGCCCCGAATGGCGTCAAACCCCACTGACACGCTCCCGCCCGCGCCGGGAGAGCATGAACGGCCCCTCTAGGCAGAGCTAATCCTGGCAGGACCGTGATGAGGCACCCAGTGCGCCGCCGCGGGCCTTGGCGCCCCTCTCCGGGGAGGCCGACAGCCGGGGCCGCCGGGAACAGGCTCCCTGGCGGCCCCGCTGGCCCGTGTCAGTAGGGCTGAGCTTCCCGGCTGCGCTCCCCGGCCTGCTGCACCGCCTCGCGCTCGCGCTCCTCGCGGCCCCGGCGGACCTGCTCCAACCCCTCGGCGACCCGGCGGCCATAGTCCTCGTCGCATTGAGTAAACAGCTCGACCATGCGCGCCTGCACCTCAGGGGTGGCCGCCGAGATGTTCTCCACGAGGTTCTGAATCAGGTCGTCGCGCTCCCAGTCCTCGAAGGCGCGGTACTGTTCGCCCGCCTGCTTGAAGTTGTTCGTGCGCTCGATGGGGGCGCGCTGGAGGTGCCCCTCCACCCAGGGGGTGTACTCGATCACGTCGCGCGGGGCCTCGACGAGGCCGTTCATGCTGGAGGGCTCGTAGTTCACGTGCGGGTTCTGCCCCGGCGCGGTGTCCACCCGGTAGGTCATCTGCCCGTCGCGCTGGTTGGTCGCCACGTGCTTTTTCGGCGCGTTGATCGGGAGCTGGAGGTAGTTCGGCCCCACCCGGTACCGCTGCGTGTCCGAGTACGAGAAGGTCCGGCCCACCAGCATCTTGTCGTCACTGAAGTCCAGCCCGTCTACGAGCACGCCCGTCCCGAAGGCCGCCTGCTCGACCTCCGCGAAGTAGTTCTCGGGGTTGCGGTCCAGCGTCATCCTGCCCACCGGCAGCCAGGGGAACTGGTCGCGCGGCCAGATCTTGGTGTCGTCGAGGGGATCGAAGTCCAGCTCCGGGTGGTCGCCGTCGGGCATGATCTGCACGAACAGCTCCCACTGGGGGAAGTCGCCGCGCTCGATGGCCTCGTACAGGTCCTGGGTGGCGTGGTTGATGTTCTTCGCCTGAATGGCTTCGGCCTCGCGCTGGGTGAGGTTCCTGATGCCCTGAAGCGGCTCCCAGTGGTACTTGACCAGCACCGCCTCGCCCCGGTCGTTCACCCACTTGTAGGTGTTCACGCCCGAGCCCTGCATCTGGCGGTAGTTCGCCGGAATGCCCCAGGGCGAGAACAGCAGCGTGAGCATGTGCACCGCTTCGGGCGTATTGCTCATGAAGTCGAAGATGCGCCCGCCGTCCTGCCGGTTGGTCACCGGGTCGGGCTTGAGCGCGTGGATCACGTCCGGGAACTTGATCGCGTCGCGGATAAAAAAGACCTTGAGGTTGTTCCCCACGAGGTCCCAGTTGCCGTCTTCCGTGTAGAACTTCACCGCGAAGCCGCGCGGGTCGCGCATCGTCTCCGGCGAGTGGCTGGAGTGGATCACCGTGGAGAAACGCACGAAGACGGGGGTGCGCTTGCCGGGCTCCTGAAAGAGCTTGGCCCGCGTGTATTTGCTGGCGGGCTCGTCGCCGACCTTGCCGTAGGCCTCGAAATAGCCGTGCGCCCCGGCGCCGCGGGCGTGGACCACCCGCTCGGGGATGCGCTCGCGGTCGAAGTGGCTGATCTTTTCCAGGAAGTGGTAGTTCTCCAGGGTGGCCGGGCCGCGGGAACCCACCGTGCGCTGCTGCTGGTTATTGCGAACCGGGTGCCCCTGGCGGGTGGTCAGGGTGCGGCCCTGCTCGCCCTGGCCCATGCGGGAATCCTGGGTGCCGCCCACGCCCTCGGCGGCGGTGTTGTGGTCGGGAAGCGGGTGGTCGCTCATAGCGTCTCCTGGGTGGGACCGGCCACGGGGGCGGGGAGAAACGGTGGGGCCGGGACTCTGGCCCGCTGAAGGCTTCCCGGTCCCGTTGGGCGCCAAAATCATAATGACGCGGCCCCGTCCTGTCCACCGGGCGGCTTCCTGTCTAAAGGGAAAGCGAAGCCGCGGCGCGCCTCACTGCGCCGCCCAGTTCGTGCGGACCCAGGCGCGGAAGCTGGGGTACTGCCCGCCCAGCAGGCGGCGCAGGGCCGCGTCCTGGTCCCGCAGGAAGGCAGTCATGCGGGCGCCCAGGGCCCCCGGATCGGAGGACGCCCCCGCCGCCGCGTTCGCCCGCACGAAGGCCGCGTCCCGGGCCACCAGCCGGTCGAAGGCGGCGCGCTGCGAGGGGGTCAGGTCCAGCCAGCGGTCCAGGCCGTAGGCGGCGCGCTCGCCCCCCCGCAGGAAGCTCAGCACGGGCTTCAGGCCCCACACGTCGGGAACGAGCGTGAGCAGGCGCGGAATGCGCTCGTCGCGGTACAGCCGTACCGTCAGGGACCAGTCGGGCCCCGCGCCGCTGTCCTCCACGACCTGCACCGTGTAGACCGCCCCGCCGCGCAGCAGATGCACCACGAACGGGCTGACGTTCTCCTCCCGCGCCCGGCGCACCTCGTCCGGGGAGGCGCGGCTCGCCCGCCGCACGTCGCGCTCCGTCACCGGCACCCCGGCTGCGGCGGAGAGGAATTGCGCGATCACCGGGAATTTCGCCCCGCCGCCCCCCTCCGGGCGGTGCAGGACGTAGGTGGCGCCGGGCACCCCGCTCCCGTCCCGCCAGACCCGCAACTCGGCCCGGCTGGGGCCGCGGAAGGTGTACAGCTCCAACCGGGTGCCCGGCGTGACGGTCAGGCTGCCGACCGCCACGCACCCGTACCGCTGGCAGAAGGCCGTGTTCTGGAACGCGGGGGGCGCGGCGAGGGCGGTGGGCAGCACGGCGAGGACCGTCAGGGCGGCGCGCACGGGAACCATGGGGATCGGGACAAGTCTGCCACAGCGGAGCGACGCTGGGTTGATCCTCAACATCGGGGGCCGGGCAGCCGCTACGGTGGGGCATGGGCAGGCTGTGGGGCAGGCGGGGACACGCGGCGGTGGACTACCTGACGGCACCCGCGCTGTTCGTCCTGGCGCGCCGCACCGGTCTGCGGGGCACGCCGCTGCGCTTGGCCGACACCTTCGCGGCGCTCATCCTGCTCGCCGTCACGACCACCCGCACGCCCCTGGGGGTGGTCCCCCTGGTGCCCTTCCGCTGGCATGGCCGGGCGGAACTCGTCAGCGTCCTCGTTCAGTACGCGCTGCCCTGGCTCGCGGGGTTCTCGGGCGAGCGCCGGGCCCGCGGCTTTTTCCTGGGCCTCGCCACCTACAACCTCCTGGTGTGGTGGGCGACCGACTGGGCCGCCCCGGAGCCAGCGCCGCGCCCTTCCCGTAAGGCTCGCTCAAGGCCGCGCTGAGAAAATGCCATAGCCGGGCGCCCCCGCCCCCTCCTACCCTGACCCCCATGAACACCCCAGCAAACGAGGTCCTGGGCCGCGCGTGGGACTTCCTGAAAAAGGCACACTGCGAGCTGAGGGAAAGTGATGTCCGGGTGCTGTCGGGAGACCGCCTGGAGTGCGTCGAGGTCCGCCGGGCCGGTGTCCCCATCGCCAAGGGCTGCGGCCCGGACTTCGAGAAGGCCGCCACGCTCGCCTTTCTCGCGGCGGCGCAGCAGGTGCGGGACGAGGGCAACTGACCCGGCCCTCAGGCCCCCCGCGCCGCCCGCAGCAGTTCCCCACCCGCCACCAGGTCGCGCAGCCGCAGCAGGTCCGGGCGGTAGTAACGGTCCCCCTCCAGCGGGGCCACCTCCCGCCGAATCCGCTCGTGGGCCGCCCTCACCCCCCGCCCCGCCGCGAGGGGCTGGAAGTCCAGCGCCTGCGCCGCGCACAGCAGCTCGATCGCCAGCACCGTCCGGGCGTGTTCCACGATCTGCCGCAGTTGCCGCGCCCCGTGCGCGCCCATCGAGACGTGGTCCTCCTGGTTGGCGGAGGTGGGGATCGAGTCCACGCTCGCGGGGTGGGCCAGCACCTTGTTCTCGCTCACCAGGGCGGCGGCGGTGTACTGCGCGATCATCAGCCCGCTGCTGAGCCCCCCCTGGGTCGTCAGGAACCCCGGCAGCCCCGAGAGCGCCGGGTTGAGCAGTTGCTCGGTGCGCCGCTCGGAGATCGAGGCGAGTTCGGCGACCGCGACCTTGAGCGCGTCGGCAGTCAGCGCGAGCGGCTGCCCGTGGAAATTCCCGCCCGAGATCACCTCGCCCCCCGCCGGGTGAGCACTGTCGGGGAAGATCAGCGGATTGTCCGTCACCGAGGCGAACTCGACCTCCAGCACCCGCGCGGCCTGCGTCAGCGCGTCGAGCGTCGCCCCGTGAACCTGCGGCACCGCGCGCAGGCTGTAGGCGTCCTGCACCCGCCCGCAGTTCGCGTGCGCCGGGGCGATGGCCGACTCCCGCAGGAACGCCCGCAAGTCGGCGGCCACCTCCAGCGCCCCGGGGTGGGGCCGCAGCCGCACCACGCCCTCCGAGAAGGGCCGGTGGCTCCCCGACAGCGCCTCCACCGTCATCGCGGCGGCGAGGTTGGCCGTCCCCAGCAGCGTGCGGGCGTCGTGCAGCGCGAGCGCGAGCAGGCTCCCCATGAGCTGCGTCCCGTTGATCAGGGCCAGCCCCTCCTTCGCCTCCAGCACGAGCGGCGCGAGGCCCAGCTCAGCAAGCACGTCGGCGGCGGCCCGCACCTCACCCCGGTACTCCAGCTCGCCCAGCCCGATCAGCGCCAGGGCGAGGTGGGCCAGCGGCGCGAGGTCCCCCGACGCCCCCACGCTCCCCTGGGCGGGCACGACCGGATGCGCCCCCGCGTTCAGCAGCGCGAGCAGGAGTTCGACGACTTCTGGCCGCACCCCCGAGTGCCCCAGGGCGAGCGACTGCGCCCGCAGCAGCAGCATCCCGCGCACGACCTCCCCGGGCAGGGGATCGCCCACCCCGACCGCGTGCGACACGATCAGGTTGTGCTGAAGCTGCCGCAGGTCCCCCCGCGCGACCCGGACGGTGGCGAACTTGCCGAACCCCGTGTTCACCCCGTACACGGCCTCGGGGCCGTCCACGATCCGCTCGATAACCTCCCGTGCTCGCCCGATCCGTTCCCGCGCCGCGCCGGGGAGCGTCACCTCCTCCCCGCCGCGCACCACCCGGATAAAATCCCCCAGCGTCAGTTGCCGATCCAGAATCACAGCGTCGTCTCCTTGATGTGTTGCCCCCCCACGACCACGTCGCGGACAGGATTCTCCCCCAGCGTGTAGACCAGGTCGCGCCAGTCGGCCGAGTGCAGGGCCAGAAAATCCGCCCGCGCCCCCGGCACCAGGGCCCCCCGGTCCCTCAATCCCAGCGCGGCGGCGGCGTTCACCGTGCCCGCCGTCAACGCCTCGGCCGGGGTCAGGCCGCACAGCCGCACCGCGAGCGCCAGGGCCAGCGCCGCGCTGAAGAGGGGCGAACTCCCCGGGTTGAGGTCCGTGCCGACCGCCACACACGCGCCCGCGTCCACCAGTCTCCGGGCGGGCGCGGCGGGCAGCCCCAGGTGCAGCGTCACCCCGGGGAGGACGGTCGCCACCGTGTTCGAGGCCGCCAGCGCCGCGACCTGCCCCTCCCCGCTCGCCTCCAGGTGGTCCACGCTCAGCGCCCCGAGTTCGCAGGCGAGTTCCACCCCGCCGAGCGCGTGGAACTGGTCGGCGTGGAGCTTGACGCCCAACCCGCGCGCCCGCGCCGCCATCAGGATGGCTCGCGTCTCCTCCACCGTGAACGCCTCGCGCTCGCAGAACACATCCACGGCGGTGGCGAGGCCCCGCGCGGTGACGGCGGGAATCAGCTCCTCGCACACGCCGCGCACGTACTCTTCCCGGCCTTCAGTGGGCGGGACGTGGATCAGCAGCGTGGGAGCGAGGGTGCCCGGAAAGGTCGCCTCCAACTCCCGCACTGCTTCCAGCATCCGCACCTCGGCCCCGAAGTCCAGCCCGTACCCGCTCTTGACCTCGGCGGTGGTCGCGCCGGAGCGGAGAAGGGCTTCCAGCCGGGGCCGGGCGAGGTGGACGAGTTCCCCCACCGAAGCGGCAGCCGTCGCCCGCATCGTCGAGCGGATGCCGCCGCCACGGGCCAGAATCTCCTCGTACGGCACCCCCGCCAGCCGCGCCTCGAAGTCGGCCAGACGGTCCCCGGCCCAGATCGCGTGCGTGTGCGGGTCTATCAGGCCGGGAACCACGGCCACGCCGCCGAGGTCGTGGGTCTGGCTGACCTTCGGAGCGTCCTTCTCCGCTCCCACCCACGCGATCACCCCATCCCGCACGAGGAGCGCCGCGTTCTCCAGCCTCGCCAGCTCCCGCATGGCCGCGCCGCGCTGCGGGCCGGGCGCCGGGGTCACGAGCTGGGCAATCCCCGTGAACAGCGTCTCAGCCATCCAGCGCCTCCGCCAGCGTCTCCAGGATCAGCCGCGCCCCGATGAGCGAACTGCGGCCCGAGGGGTCGAGGTTGGGGGCGAGTTCCACCAGGTCCATCCCGACCAGGTGATGCCGCCGCACGACCTCCCGGATCACCCTCATCGCCAGCCCGTACGTGAAGCCGTCCGGCTCGGGGCTGCTCGTGCCCGGGAGCACGGCGGGGTCGAAGGCGTCGGCGTCCACGCTGAGGTAGACCGGGCGGCCCTCAGGAAGCGCCCCGATCACGTCCCGGAACAGGTCCTCCACCTCCTCCATGGGCACGAGCGTGTGGCCGCGTTCCCCCGCCGCCGCCACCGCCTCGGGGTCGAAGCGCAGCCCACGCAGCCCCAGGGTCGTGATGTGGACGAGGTTGGGAAGGTCCTCCACCGCCCGCCGGAAGGGGCTGGAGTTGCTGTAGCGCGTGTCATTCCGCACGTCGGTGAAGTCCAGGTGCGCGTCGAGCTGGATGATATGCAGATCCGGTACATCATGAAAAGCGCGCAGCAGCGGATAGGTGACGCTGTGATCCCCACCCAGAAAGACGGGGAGGCGGGAGCGCGACCGGACCTGCCCCGCCGCCTGGGTGATCCGCTCCCGCGCCAGTTCCGGTTCCAGACTGGGCAGCACCACGTCCCCCGCGTCGGCGAGGGTTACGCCTGCCAGCCGGGTCCGGCCCGAGAGGTCGGTGAAGGGTGGGACGTAGCGCAGGCTGGCTTCCCGCAGGGCTCGCGGCGCGTACCTGGCCCCGGGCCGGAACCCCAGCGCAATGTCGAAGGGAATCCCCAACACCGCCACGTCCGCGCTCCATTCTCCCCCGGGCTCGACGACGGGGGCCCGGGCGAAGGAGGCGATGCCGCTGTAAGGGAGGTGGGAGGGTTGACTCATCGCCGGTCCGTGACCCCCAGGCTCGGCAGGTCCAGCCCCCGCTCCCGCGCCACGCCCAGCGCCCGCTCGTACCCCGCGTCCGCATGCCGGATCACGCCCATCCCGGGGTCGTTCGTCAGGCAGCGGCTGAGCCGCAGGGCCGCGTCCGGCGTCCCGTCCGCGACCGCCACCAGCCCCGAGTGCTGCGAGAAGCCCAGCCCCACCCCGCCCCCGTGGTGGAAGCTCATCCACGCCGCGCCGCTGGCGATCCCCACCCCAAAGTTGAGCAGCGGCCAATCTGACACCGCGTCCGAGCCGTCCGCCATCGCCTCCGTCTCCCGGTAGGGGCTGGCGACGCTCCCCGCGTCGAGGTGGTCGCGCCCGATCACGACCGGGGCCTTCAGCCGCCCGTCCGCCACCATCTCGTTGAACAGCAGGGCGGCTTGGTCGCGCTCCTTGTACCCCAGCCAGCAGATGCGCGCGGGCAGGCCCTGGAAGGTGATCTGGTCGGCGGCGTAGGTGAGCCAGGCTTGCAGCCGGGTATCTTCTGGAAACAACTCCAGCAGCGCCCGGTCGGTCGCCCGGATATCCCCCGGGTCACCCGAGAGCGCCACCCAGCGAAAAGGGCCCCGCCCCTCGCAGAACGAGTCGCGGATGAAGGCGGGCACGAAGCCGGGGTAGTCGAAGGCGTCCTCCACCCCCGCCTCGCGCGCCCGGTGCCGCAGGTTGTTCCCGTAGTCGAAGGCGACCGCGCCCCGCCGCTGGAGTTCCAGAATCGCCCGCACGTGCGCCGCCATCGCCGCGTAGGCCCGCTCGCGGTAGAGCGCGGGTTGCTCCGAGCGCAGCGTGTCCGCGTCCTCGTCCGGCTTCAGGACCGGGATATAGCCCCACATCGGGTCGTGCGCGCTCGTCTGGTCGGTCACGAGGTCGGGCGTGTAGCCGATCTCCACCAGCCGGGGCAGAAGCTCGGCGGCGTTGCCGAGGAGCCCGATGGACCGGGCCACCCCCTCCGCCTTGTACCGCTCGGCCCGTCCGATAGCGTCCTCCAGCCCCTGGGCCACCTCGTCCAGGTACCGCGTTTCCAGGCGGCGCCCTATCCGGTGCGGGTCGATCTCGATATTGATGCTCACCCCGCCCGCCAGCTTCACGGCGAGGGGCTGCGCGCCGCCCATCCCGCCCAGGCCCGCCGTGACCGTGACCGTCCCCTTCAGGCTGCCGCCGAAATGCTTGTTCGCCGCCCCCGCGAAGGTCTCGTAGGTCCCCTGGAGGATGCCCTGGGTGCCGATGTAGATCCAGCTCCCGGCGGTCATCTGGCCGTACATCATGAGCCCGGCGGCGTCCAGGCGGTCGAATTCCTCCCAGGTCGCCCAGTTCGGCACGAGGTTGGAGTTGGCGAGGAGCACCCGCGGCGCCCACTCGTGGGTTCGCAGCACCGCGACCGGCTTGCCCGACTGGATCAGCAGCGTCTCGTCGTTCTCCAGCCGGTCGAGCGTCTCCACGATGCGGTGAAAGGCTGCCCAGTTCCGCGCCGCCTTGCCCCGCCCGCCGTACACGATGAGTTCGGCGGGGTTCTCGGCCACCTCGGGGTCGAGGTTGTTCATCAGCATCCGCTTGGCGGCCTCCTGAATCCAGCCCTTGGCGGTGCGTTGGGGGCCTCGGGGAGCGCGGATCACGGGGGGAGCAGTGGGTTCGGTCATGGAGGTGTCCTTTCGGGAGGGGCGGGAGATGTGGCCCATCGTCCCCCCGGGCCGCCCCGCCCACAAGCCGACTTTCCGGTATCCCCGGAAAAGACGCTACCCTCGCCCCATGCCCCGCACCCTCAGCACCGTGGACGGCGCCGTGCGCGTCCTGGAGGCCTTCGACGCCGACCACACGGAATGGACGCTCAGCGACCTGGCGCGGCACCTGGGGCAGCCCACCTCCACCCTGCACGAGCACCTGACCACCCTGATGGCCTCCGGGCTGCTGACCCGGGTGGGGCGGGGGCGCTTCCGGCTGGGGTGGCGGCTGCTCAAGCTCTCCAGCGCCCTGTACGGCAGCGTGCCCTGGTACGCCGCCGCCCACGACGCGATGACGGCCCTGGCGCGCGGCACCCACCTCCTCGCCTTTGTCTGCGTGCTGGAGGATGGGGACACGCCCCGGGTCCTGTGCGTCGCCCGCTCGGTGCAGGGCCGTGACGGTCCCCCGGTCGTCGGCGAGACGCAATTCGAGCTGCCCGCCCACGCGACCGCGAGCGGGAAACTGCTCCTCGCGCTCAGTGGTTTGCCCCTGCCGGCGGGAGGCGCGCCCTTCACCCCCCACACCCTGACTGGCCCGGCAGCGTGGCAGGCCGAGGCGGCGACCATCCGCGCTGCCCGCTTCGCCCTGAGCCGCGACGAGTGGGCTCCCGGCACGAGCGGCCTGGCGGTGCCCCTGCTCGGCCCGGGGGGGGAAGTGCTCGCCGCCCTGGGCGTAAGCTTTCCTACCGGACGCCTGCGGGAGCGCGAGACCCTCCTGCGCCGCCTGCGCGACGCGGCGGACGGGGCGACCTGGGCGCTGGGCTACCGCCCGCCGTCCTGACCCGCCGCCCTACCCCGTCCGGGTGAGCTGCCGGACCGCCGCGTCGTAGCCCTTGGGGTAGACCGGGAAGAGTTGGCGGCCCTGGGCGTTCCACAGGGCGTCGAAGCTGCGGTAGCTCAGGTAGGCCAGCGGGCCCACCATGCTGTCACTCACCCAGAACACCCCGGCCTGGTCGTCGTAGCCGCGCACCACCCGGAAGTGGGGGATGTGCCCGGGGCGGTCGTACCATTGCAGGACGATCACCGGAATACCCAGCGCGAGCAGCCGTTTGACCTGCGAGAGCCGCCCCCCGCGGATGGTGAGGGTCCTGAGCCCGAACTTCGCCAGCTCCGGCGCGATGGCGCTGATCTGCATGTAGCCGCCGCCGGGCCGGGCGGTGCGCTGAATCACGTCCTGGCCGATCTTCACCCGGTAGAAGCCCAGGACCGCCGAGAGGGCGCTCGGCCCGCAGTTGTTGTAGGTCTGGAAGTCGAACGCCAGCCCCCGCAGGTAGGTCCGCACCGGCAGCGCGTCCCCGATGGGCGAGGCCGTCAGCGGAAACCAGCCGATGAAGCTGGCGACGGTCGGTGCCGGGGGCACGCCCCACACGACCGGCCCGGCGACCTGGCTGGGGTCCGGCCGGGGCAGGGGGGCCGCGGGCTGCGGTTTACCCCGGGTGGGCGCCGCCGGCGCAGGCGTGTTCGGGGCCGGTGCTGCCCGGGCCGAGTTCGCGCCGGGCAGCCGCAGAACCTGCCCCGGCCGCAGCGCCGTTCCCGTCAGGCCGTTGAGCCTCACCAGTTGCTGGACACTCGTTCCGGCACGCCGGGCCAGGCTGTACAGGGTGTCACCCGCGCGGACGGTGTAGGTGCCCGGTCCCGCCTGGGCCGCGCCGCCCAGCGCGAGAAGGACCAGCAGGGCGCCCGCCGCGCGGCGGGCCATCCCGGAGGCGCCCCGAGGGTCGAGTGGTTCACCGTTCATGCCTGCCCACCTTACGTCAGGGCAGGGGCTGCACACCACCCCGTGGCCCAGGCACGCCGTTTTCAGGCGCCGCGGCCCTCCCCTACTCCCGGAAGCTCCCCACTCAAGTAATTAATACAACTGGGATAATGGGAAACCTGGCCGACCGTCATCCTCGTGATTAACGTGGGTAATCTCCAGTCCCGGGTAGCGTGGGTACAGGCTCTTTTGAGTTCCCGGCAAGCGGCACTGGCTTTGTCAGGTAGATTCCCCCAGATCAAAAGCCCCTGGAGACCCGGGTCACTCCAGGTCAGAGTGCCCCAACGGAAATTTTGAAACCGTTCGGATGCCCTGGCTCCTGCCGGACGAGTCTTCCCGAACCGCCCGGAAACCCTATTAACCGCTCCGGCAGCGCAAGCGGGCGCTCCCGCATCCCCTGTTGAACCTGGTCGGCAAGCAGTGATCCGGCCAAAGTTCTCCTGAGACGAGGGGGGAATGAAGGAAGGGCAGAGATCTTGTATTAATTTATGGACCTTGGATCAAGTGGGGCAGCGACGTGTACTCCTATCAGCCGCAGGCCCGCGCGCTGGCCCACATGGTGCTCGCCAGCCTGGTGGGGGGCAGCTCCCCGAGGTGGGGAACGACGGGGTCCACTATCAGAACCTGGCGCTCGCCCGGCCCACCACACAACCCAGCATCCTGATCGAGACGGCCTTCCTGACCGACAAGGGGAACCTGCGGCTCTTGATGAGTGCGGCGGGGCGGGAACGCTTCGCGCAGGCGATTGCGCTGGGGATCGAACGCTTCTACCGCGACGCGGCGCTGGGCCGGGCCGGACGGTAGGCCAGACAGGCAGGGGAAGTGGGCCGGAGACAGGCTTGTATCCCAACCCAGGGCGACGCGCTTGAGCCCCTTCCCCTTTGGCTGTTCTGATCCTCCCCCCGCGTGGGAAAGGGTTGGGCGCCGCCAGGGGTGGGGGGCGCCCAACAGGTGAAGTCAGCTCAAGAGGGCAGCTTCCAGAGCCGGGACAGCGTGCAGGGCAAAGCCTGGGACGGAGCAGGAAGTGCGCTCCGTCCCAGTTCCCTTGTATTAATCCTGCCTCTGGTCGGTCATGGGGTCGGGTAATCGGTGACGTAGACCGGCTGGCCGACCCTGCTGGTATCCGCCGGACCACCCACGCCGTTCACCACGTGGTCGATCGTGCCTGCGCCGAGGTTGACGGTCATGATGTGATGCAGCCGGACACCCGGGGTGATGGGCACCTCGAAGCCGTTCGCGGTGTGGATGGACGGGTTGTTCTGGTTGAAGACGTAGACACCGCCGCCGTAGAGCCGGTGCGTCTTCACCGTGTCGCCGACCTTGTAGCCCGCCCAGCCCAGGACGCCCCCATGCCCCCAGTCGGCCTGGGTCGGCGGGTCGTAGGGCAGCTCGTTCTGGTACAGGATCGTCGTGCCGTTCTCGCCGTTCCAGACCGTGTTGTCCTGCTGGAAGTGTTCGACGAACAGGCCGGTCGCCGTCACGTTGTCCCCGCTCACCACCACGCCGTTGCGGCCGAGGTTGGTGGTCCAGCGCTCGGTGTCGCCGGAGAAGCCCTCGACCCCGTGGTCCGCGCGCCACACCCAGGCGTGGTCGATCAGGACGTTGTTGCTGCTCACCTCCAGGCCGATGTCCGCCTTGCCGACATGCGGCCCGCCGACGCGGAAGTACACGTCGCTGAGGGTGATCGGGTTGCCGGGGTCGCTGAACCGGCGGGGCAGGCCCCACGCGCGCCGCGCACCCACCCGCAGGAGGGCGGGCGAGGTCTCCCCCCCGGCGTCGAACATCAGGCCCGAGACCGTCGCGCCGGTGGCCGTGTCCGCCACCACCAGGGGGACGGCACCGCCCCGCGCGGTCAGGGTGGCCAGGCCCAGCCCCAGCACGACCGTGTTCGCCCGCCACACCACGAGGGGCAGGTTGATGTCGTACACGCCCGGCGTGAAGAGCAGGTGGCGGCCCCGCGCGAGTTGCCCGTTGATGGTGGCCGCCGAGTCGCCCGGCCTCGCGACGAAGAAGTCCGAGAGCGGAATCGTGCGGCCCGCGCCCGGCCCACCCCGCCAGGAGACGCCGCGCGAGTTCGTCCTCGCCTGGGGCACGACCACGCTCAGGCGCCCCCCCGCGTCCGTGGTCAGGTACGGCTTCTCGCGGCTGACGGGGGTGGTATCCAGCGTCGTGTAGGGCGGATTCGGGAACCCGGCCTCGCTCGGCGCGCCCTCGACCCCCGCGAAGACCTGGTTCCACACGCCGTTCGACCACTGGCCGATGACGCTGTTGCGCGTCAGGAACTGCTGCTGCGACCCGTTGATGACGGTGCCCGCCCTGGAGTCGGCGATAAAGCCGCCGCTGGCGTACTGCGGCCCGGCGGTGCAGTAGTCCATCAGGCTGAGGTTGCCCCCGACGATGTCCACCCGCCGCATGGGCGCGGCCTGCGAGACCGCCCAGAAGTTGGCCGAGGCGCGGCAGCCGTCCTGGCCGGTGCCGTTGACGTTGATGGTCAGGTTGGACAGCGAGCGCCAGAAGTTCACGAGCGCCAGGCAGTTGCTCGTCCCGCCGCCCCCCAGACAGCGGTTGTAGACCTCGACCTTGCCGTTGATCGTCACGTCACCCGGCGAGGCGCCCAGGCCCGCGACCTCGGTGTAGTAACCGACCTGGATGTGCAATGGCCGGGTGGCCGTGCCGTACACACCCGGCTTGAAGAGCAGCGCGTACCGCCCGGAGCCCATCTCGCTGTCGACCTGCCGGGCGCTGACCGCGTCGACCTTCGCCTGAATCTCGGCGAGCGGCATGCCCGGATCGAAGATGATGACGTTCGGGCCGAGGTCGCCCTGCGCCTGGGCGGCGAGGGCCGGGTGGTCGGCCCCGGCGACCGGGGAGGGCTGCTGCCCGCAGGCACTCAGGGCCAGGGTCAGCCCCGCCAGCAGGGTGACGGCCCGGCTTCTGGCCTGGCCCGGACGGCTGGGCTCGGAAGCGTTCCGGGAGAGGTGACCCACCTGGTGATGGTGTCGCATCGGCATCCTTTCGGGGGGCGAACCCCTGTCTGAGTGATCGGCTCTTCCCGGGCTGGGCGGCGGGCAACGGGGTCCGGCGTGTTCTCCTTTCCGCCCCCGGTTCGGCGCCTGGTGAGGCGCGGGGACACCTCTCGCGGGAGGCCGCCGAGCTGTCAGGGCTGTTCGGGCGGGGAGCAGGCTCAGGACGCACCATACACCCGAAACTCGGGGACGAGGAGCGAGGAGATCAACTGGCTGAGGACTCCAGAATTGTAGCGCTATAACTGCGCAGGAGCAACCCCCGGAGTGTGGTCCAGGGCCGCTGCGGAGGTCCGCAACGCTGGCCCTGTGTGCACTCGTCAACGCCGGACCAATCCCCGCCACCCGATAGTGATATGGATCACAATACGAGTTGGTGGAGACCGGCGAGGCCCGGCCCGCTTCTCGCCGGCAGGAGGAAGGCATGACCCCAACGCCTGTTGCGGAACAACTTGCGGCGGTGGCGGAGGCGCAACGCTTCTCGGGCGCCGTCGCCCTCTCCCGCGCGGGGGAGGTTCTGTTCGGGGGGGGCTGCGCCGGGGCCATGCGGCGGGCCGCCCTCGACCTCGCTCGGCTGCTCTGAGGGTCGGCCGCTGACAGGGCGCGGTGGGGAGGATGGCGGGCGCCCCCCGTCGGCCCACCACGGGTGCGGGACCGCGCAGAGGGGGCCTGACCCCGTCAGGAGAAGTGGGTGTCGAGGTCGCGGTACGCCTGGAACATGTTCCCGAGATCGTCCGCCCCGGGGAAACCGAGGCGGCGGTACGCCTCCGGGCTCACCTCGTGGTACACCACCTCGCGCCCGAGCGCCTCTCCCAGAATCCGGGCCATCTCCGACCCCGAGAGGTGTTCCCCGGCGACCCCGATGCGCTGCCCGGCCAGTTCCAGCCCGCGCTTGAAGATGCCGTAGGCGACCCTGCCGATATCCCGCGCCGCCACGCCCGCCATCTTCTTGTCGCCCAGCGGAAAGGTGAGGGCGAGCCGCCCGTCCGGGCCCGGCCTGGGGCCCATGCCGAACCGCACGAGGTTGTCCCAGGAGGACGGGGCTACAGGAAGGTGGTGGGCACGCCCAGCCCGGTGAAGAGCGCGTTGGCCTCGCCCTTGCCGTCGAAGTGCGGGACCTTGTAGCGCCCACGCAGGGTGGGCATCCGGTCGTCGTCCAGGGGCACCAGGGTGCGGATGTCCTCCAGGGTGGACCAGACGACGTGCTGGATGCGGGCGTCACGGGCCGCCCGCCTAGGTCAGCTCGCGCTCGGGCGAGAAATGCTCCCAGAAGTTGGTGACGGCAAAGAGGCCATACGCCCCCTGAAACGCCGCCCGCAGGCTCCCCGGGGCGTCCATGTCGGCGGCGACCACCCCGGCGCCGAGCTCGCGCAGGGAGCGCGCCCGGTCGGACTCCGGGTTCCGGGTGACGGCGCGCACCGCGAACGTCCGTTCCGGGTCTTCCAGGATGGCGCGGACCAGCCCCCCGCCCTGCGCTCCTGTGGCGCCCAGCACCACGATGATGGGTTGCTCTGCCGTGTGGGTCATCCCCGGGCCTCCTCGTGCCGCCGGGAACGAACAATCATGGCCGCCCTGCTCACGCCGCTCCATCCCTCCCCGGCCCCCCTTCACCGCCCGGTCCAGTGCTCATCGGCCTCCCCCTCGTCCGGCGCGGTGGGCGCCTGGGGCTCCTCCACCAGCCTCTGCAAGAGGTCGAGGACATCCGGCAGGTTCCTGACGTGCCACACGCGGCCACTCTGCACGTGCTCCAGGTGGTAGCGCCGCGCTCCTCCCTCGTCAAAGTGCCACCACCGCACCAGGCACGAGTCGTAGTGTGTGCCCATCCCTCCCTCCGGCCGCTTCCGGCGACTACGGCGAGTGTCGGGACGGCCACTTACCCCGCGCTTACCTCTTGCCCCGCCCCCGGCTCGCGGGCCGCGGCCAGGAGACGCTCCGGCGGCCACCACTCGCAGGCGCGCAGGGTCTCCCGCCACCGTTCCTCGCCGGTGGCCGCGCAGACCCGCCTGGTCAGCGCCTCGGTCCTCCGGTCAAAGGGCACCGGGCGGCGACGTCCCAGCCGCCCCTGCCAGGTGCGCGCGGCGGCCAGCAGCCGCGCCGCGTGGGTCCAGTGCCCCCGCTCGGCGGCCACGCCCGCCAGGCCCTCCAGGCAGAGGTCCGCGCCCTTGTCCGCCCCCGCCTGCTCGTACCCGGACAGCGCGGACCGGAAGTGCGCCCCCGCCTCCGCCGGTCTCCCGAGGGCCAGCGCGGCCAGGCCCCGCACCCGCTCGCAGATGGCCTCGCCCCACACGTCCCCAAGCTCACGGTTGAGCGAGAGAGCCGTCTCCGCCAGGGTCCAGGCCTGCTCCGGGTCGCCCAGGTCCAGCACGACCTCGGCCAGGCAGCCGTACGTCGAGGCCAGGTTGCGGGTGTCGCCCAACGTCTGGAAGCGCGCGGCCGCCTCGCGGAACAGGGGTTCGGCCCCCGCCGAGTCACCGCTCAGCCAGAGGGCGCGGGCGAGCTGCATGGTGGTGTTGGCCTCCTGCCAGGGCTCCCCCAGCACCCGGAAGAGGGCGAGGGCCTCGCGGGCGCGCGCCGTCATCTCCTCGTACTGCCCCTCATCGCCCGCCAGCACCGCGAGGTTGTTCAGGCTCTTCGCCATTCCCAGGACATCGCCCAGCGTGCGGCGCAGGGCGAGGCTGGCCTCGTGGTATGCGCGGGCCTGGGCGGGGCGGTCGCTGTCCCGCGCGAGGTTCCCCGCCGCGTTGAGGGCCAGCGCCCGCAGGGGCGGGGGGGCGTCCGTCGCCCGGGCCAGGGCTTCCTCCAGCCAGCGCAGCCCCTCCCCGAAGTGGTTGCGGATCTCCCAGAAGCGCCACAGGGCCACGGCCAGCCGCAGGCCCGGCTCGGCCCCCTGATCCACCGTGGCCGCGAAACGCAGGGCGGCGCGCAGGTTGTCGTGCTCGCGCCCGAACAGGTCAAGCCACCGTTTCTGCCGGGGGCCGTACAGCTCGGCGCCCGCTCCCTCGGCGAGGGCCAGGAAGAAGCGCAGGTGCCGCTCGCGGACGGCCTGGCCCTCCCCGCTGGCCTCCAGCCGCCGCGCCGCGTACTGCCGCACCGGTTCCAGAAAACGGTAGCGCCCGCCTTCCGCGCCCGGCTGCGCCTCCACCAGCGACTTGTCCACCAGGCCCGGCAGCACGTCCAGCAGGTCCCCCGGCGCGTCCCCGCACACGCCCTCGGCGGCCTCCAGCGTCCAGCCGCCCGCGAAGACCGCCAGCCGCCGGAAGACGACCTGCTCGCGGGAGGAGAGCCGGTCGTGGCTCCAGTCCAGGGCCGCCTCCAGGGTGCGGTGTTCGGGCCGGGCGTCGCGCGCGCCGCGCACGAGCAGGCGCAGGCTGTCCTCCAGCCGCGCGGCGATGGCCTCCAGGGGCAGCAGGCCGACGTGCGCGGCGGCGAGTTCCAGCGCCAGGGGCAGCCCGTCGAGCTGCCGGACGATCTGGCCGACCGCCCCGGCGTTGCCCTCCCCGACCTCGAAGTGTGGGGCGGCGCGCCGGGCGCGGTCCCGGAACAGGGCCACGGCGTCCAGCGCGCGGAGGTCAGCCAGGCTGCCGGTCTTCCCCTCGGGCACGGGCAGCGGGGCCAGCCGCCACGCGACCTCGCCGGAGACGTGGAGCGGCTCCCGGCTCGTCGCCAGGACGGTGAGCGCCGGGCAGCGCGCGAGCAGGGTGGCGACGAGATCGGCGCACGCCCCCACCACATGCTCGCAGTTGTCGAGGAGCAGCAGGGTCGGGCGGTCGTCCAGGTGGGCGCCCACCGCCCCCACCGGGTCCTGCCCGGGGCGCAGGGTCACGCCCAGCGCCGAGACCACGGTGCCCACCAGCTCCGTCTCCGTGGAGGGGGCAAGCGGGACCCACCACGCGCCGCCCGCGAACGCCCCGGCTACACCCCGCGTGAGTTCGAGGCCCAGGCGGGTCTTGCCCACGCCGCCCGGACCCGTCAGCGTCAGCAGCCGGGTGACGCCCAGGAGCTGCGCCAGCTCGCCCAGTTCGCGGGTCCGTCCCAGGAAGGGGGTGGCGGGCACCGGGAGCGCGGAGGGGACCGCCGCTGGGCTGGGGGAGGCCGCGGGCGACCGCGCGGTGAGCAGGTCCTCGTACAGCGCCCGCGCCTCGGGTCCCGGCTCGATGTCGAGCGCGTCCCGCAGGGCGCCGCGCAGCACGTGGTACTGCCGCAGCGCCTCGACGGGCCGCCCCTGCCGGACGTGCAGCCGCATCAGGGCCAGGTGGGCGCCCTCGCCCGCGGGCTCGCTGGCCGTGGCCCGCTCCAGGGCCCGCGCCGCGCCCGCGGGGTCCCCCGCGTCCTCCAGCAGCGCCGCCAGCGCGACGAGCCCCTCCACGTGACGGGCGCGCAACTCGTCGCGGCGCGCCATCGCCCAATCCTCGTAGGGGTCGTCGGGGAGCAGGTCGCCCCGGTACAGCGCCGCCGCCTCCCGGTACAGGGCGGGGTCCGGCCGCCTCGCCGCCGCCGTCAGCGCCGCCGTGAAGGCGTCCACGTCCACCCACGCCTCTCCGCGCTCGTCCAGGCACAGCACCTCCCCCCGGAAGCGCAGGAAGGGCGAGGGGGCGCCGGGCGCGAGGTCCGGCGTGAGGACCCGCCGGGCCACGTGCAGGGTGCGGTGCAGGTTGTTCAACCCGGCGTCCAGGTCGTGTTCCGGCCACAGCGCGTCGAGCACCTGCTCGCGGTGGCGGCGCTGCCCGGGGGACAGGGCGAGCAGCTTGACGAGGTTCGCGGCCTTGCGGCGGCGCCACTCGCCCGGGGCGATCTCCCGCCCGTCGGCGCAGACCTGGAACTGTCCCAGCAAGCGAATTCGGAGCGCGGGTCCGTCCACCTTGTCCTCCCGGAAGGGCGTCAGGTACGGGGCAGGTAAGCCGCCCTGGTCATGCTCGGGCCATGACCCAGGATAGGAGATTCGGACCGCCGCCACGAGACACCCAGCCCACCCAGGAAGGAGACATCGCCATGACCCACCCGTCCCCCGCCGCCCTGCTCGAGCTGCGCCTGAGTCTCGCCGGACGCGCCCTGAGCAGCGAGCAGCCCGAGTACGAGGTCCGCCGCCCGGTCTGGAACGCCCAGGTCGACGCCCACCCCGCCCTGATCGTCCAGCCGCAGGACGCGGGGGACGTGGCCCGGACCCTGCGCTTCGCCCGGGGCCAGCGCCTCCCGGTCGCCGTCCGCAGCGGCGGCCACAGCCCGGCGGGCTTCGGCACCGTGGAGCGCGGCGTAGTGATCGACCTGTCGGGCATGAGGGGCATCGAGATTGATCCCGACACCCGCCGGGTGCGCCTGGAACCCGGCCTGACCTGGGGCGAGGTGGCCCGCGCCCTGGAGCCGCACGGCCTCGCCATCACCGCCGGGGACGTGCCCACGGTGGGCGTCGGGGGCCTCACCCAGGGCGGCGGCATCGGCTGGTTCGTCCGCAAGCACGGGTTGAACATCGACCGCCTGCGCGCGGTGGAACTCGTCACCGCGGACGGCCAGTTCCTGCGGGCCAGCGCGACCGAGCGCCCCGAGCTGTTCTGGGGCCTGCGGGGCGGCGGGGCGAACTTCGGGGTGGTCACCGCCTACGAGTTCGAGGCGCACGAGGGGGGCACCGTCCTGGGCGGGCTGGTGATGTACCCGGTGCGGGATGCCGCGCACGCCCGGCAGTTGCTGAGCGAGTACGCCCGGATCGCGGGGTCAGCTCCCGACGACCTCTCGACCCAGGGCCTGCTCGTCGCCGCGCCGCCGCTCCCCTTCATCCCGGAGGAACTGGTCGGCAAACCGCTGGTCGTCGTCTCGCTGTGCTACAGCGGCGACCTGACGGAAGGCGAGCGGGTGGTTTCTCCCCTGCGGACCCTGGCCGAGCCGCTGCTGGACACGGTCGCGCCCATGCCCTACAGCGGGCTGCTGGAGATGCCGCCGTACGGGCAGGCGGGCGACCACGGCTTCCATCACGCGCTGCGGGCCGCCTTCCTCAAGGAGTTGCCCGAGGAGTTCTTCGGGGCGCTGACGGACTCCGCGCTGGGGGCGGGCCACCCCGGAATGCTGATCCAACTTCGGATGCTGGGGGGTGAGATGAGCCGCGTCCCCGCGTCCTCGGCGGCCTTCGCCCACCGGGACAAGGCGGCGATCCTGATGATCTCGCACATCACCCCGGTCGGGGCTCCCCCGGAGGTGGAGGCGTGGGGCCAGCGGGCGACGGAGGCGGTCTTCGCGGCGGTGCGGCCCTTGGCGTCGGGGACGTACGGCAACTTCCTCTCGGTCGGGGAGGAGGACCGGGTGCGCGAGGTCTTCCCCGGCTCCACCCACGCCCGCCTCGCCGCCCTCAAGGCCGAGTACGACCCGGAGAACGTCTTCGCCCGCAACGCCAACGTGAAGCCCGTGCGCGCGACCGCCGCCGTGACCCCGGCGTGAGGTGAACCCATGCCCGCGACCGCCGAGATTCCGGCAGAACACGCCTACCCGGAGGCCCTCGCGCTGCTCCAGGAGAAATGGGTGCTGTTCATCGTGGACGCGCTGCTTGCGGGCGCGGGCGGCTTCAACGACCTCGCCCGGCGCCTGGACGGACTGAACTCGGCCACCCTCGCCCAGCGCCTGAAACGGCTGGAGCAGGCGGGCCTGGTGACGCGGCGCGTTCACGGCCTCATGCCCCCGAGGACCAGCTACGAACTCACGCCCCGGGGGGCGGCGCTGCGCGGGGTGCTGGACGCCGTGCGCGACTGGGCCGGGGAACCCGGGCGGCCCGCACCCCGCCCTTCGCCCGCCCCTTTGCCGCCCGAGGAGGCACTCCCGTGCGGCACCTCACCGCCCGGCGGCGCGAGCGGCACCCTCAGGACCGCCGCCGAGATGCAGGTGGACCTTCGCGCCGGGCCGCCCGGAGCAGGGCGTATGGCGCATGGACGCATGGCCCACCCCGGATCAGGCCGCCCGAACGGTCAGCATGCGGACCCGCCCCCTCAGCGACTGGTCGAAGGTGAAGCGGCAGATCGAGGCCACCGGTCAGGACACCCGCCGGGAGAATTGCCCGCCGGTGGGTGATTGACCACGCCTTCAGCTAAGCGGCCACTTCCCCCCTCGGCGGTGGGAACACCGGGAAGGGCGCTGTGCCCACCGCACCCACGTTGCCGCGGAACCTCTCGCAGGGGCCGCAGGTCCCGCGCGGCGCCGCCGGAGTTCCCCGAGGCCCCCACATGCGGCGCCGAACCGGGCGCCCGGAAGGAGACACCGATGTCACGCAGGATGACCAACAAGACGCTGCCGGGAACGGTCCTGGCCCTCATGGCGCTCGGCCCCGCCTGGGCGGCCCCCGGCAAGCCTGCCCCGGGCAGCGTGCAGGGCCAGGTGCTCGACACGCGCGGTCAGCCGCTGGAGGGCGTGAAGGTCTGGATCAAGCCCGTCGTGACGACCGGCGTGGCCGAGACCCTGACCGACGAGCGGGGCCGCTACGAGGTGACCGGCCTGCCCCCCGTGGGCTACCGCGCCTATGCCTGGTTGCAGGTGCCCTTCAAGGGTCAACAGTTCTGTTACCGCCTCGCCCACCCCCGGGTCTCGGACTACAACGCCTTCAACCCGCGGGACGGGTTGATTCGCAACTTCGTCTGGAAGCTCTCGGGCCGCATCCCCGGCAACGAGGATTACAGCGACCTGGGCTACTTCGGCGGCTCCCTGCCCCTGATGCAGGGCTCCTCGCAGGGCCGCTTCCCCGCACAGCAGGACGAGATCGAGGTGCAGCTCGTCCCTGTGGGCCAGTTGATCGACGGCAGCGCGGGCAAGGCGCTGACGAGGACGGTCCCCGCGCGCGGCATGGTGCTGGACGTGCCCATCGGGACCTACCGGGTGCGGGCGACCTTCATCGGCGCGAACGGGCGGCGCGAGCCCCTCCGGGTATCCGGCTTCGACGGGGACTACGCAAACGAGGCGACGGTCAACTTCAAGGCCCACGGCGGCGGCTGCGCGGGCACGACCGGAGGCGCCCCGGGCCGCGCCTACGTCTACTGGCAGTTCCGGCGGGGGGCCCCGTCCCCGGCCCCTGCCGCGCCCAGCCCCGATTCGGTGCCCCCAGACGAACCCCTCATGTAAGGCCCTTCGCCCAGGAGAAGACCATGAAAGCATTGTCGCGCCTGCCGACCACCCTCGCCCTCGCGGCCCTCTCCATCGCCGCCGCCGCCCGTTCGCCCGCCAACCTCGAACCCTTCGGCAAGGAGCAGGTCTGCGTCGGGCGCGCCGAGGTCCTGCTGCGCGGCCAGCCCGACCAGGCCATGACCAAGGTGGCCCAGGACAAACTGAACGGTCTGGCCGCCGCCCTGGGGCTGGGCCAGGGCCAGAACTACACCACCTGCCCCGCCTGGCTGGCCTTCCGCGCCGAGGCGGGTGGCGATGGGGGCGGCAGGCTGGTGTATCACGCGACCCTCAGCCTGGTGACGCCGGGGCTCCAGACCAAGGCGTTGGAGAACCTGCGCAGCGAGAGCTTCGAGTACGGCGGCGGGTTCGAGTACGTGACCCTGTGGGACCGCACGCACGCCAGCATCGCCTTCGACGCCGGGAACCTGTCTTTCAGGCTCGGGGCCGAGGTCGTCTCGCAGATGGGCGACTTCTCCGCCGACTGGCAAAAGACCCACTAGCCTGCCCCGGCACCTTCACGCGCGCAGATGAGTTCATGGCCAGCCTCCGCGTTCCCCGCCCCCTGCTGGCCGGTCTCCTCGTGGCGCTGTGGTTGCCCGGCGCCCTCGACACGGCGGGGGCAGCCGCGGCGGCTCGTCCACGGCGGCCCGCTCGCCCTCCACCCGGGGGCCGTCCTCGCCGAGTTCGCGCGAGGGCTCGGTCAGCACGCCGGGCGGGATGGGCTGCGGCAGCCCGACTCGGCCAGCAGGGGGGCGGCGCCCTGCTGCACCACTTCCACCGGGCTTTGCGGAGTGGGTTGGGCCCGACCTGCCAACACCGGACCCCGTGGTGGCCCGGATTGAGTTTCGCGCCCGGGTGTGGAAAAGTCCGGGCACCTGTGGCCCCAGACAAGCGCCCCCCGACGACCCTGAGCGACGTGGCCCGGCGGGCGGGCGTCTCGCCCATGACCGTGTCGAACGTGATCAACGGCAAGGGGGGCGTGCGGCCCGACACCCGGCGGCGGGTCCTGGAGGCCATCGAGGCGACCGGCTACCGGGTCAACGCGGTGGCCCGGGCGCTGGCGGGGGGACAGAGCCGGGTGATCACGGTCTTCTCCCCGCAGCTCAACCGGCCCTACGCCGCCGAGGTGATTCAGGGCGCGGCCCTGGCGGCCGAGCGGCTGAACTACGACCTGATCGTGATGATGCTCAGCGAGCAGGGCCGCTCGGACGTGTCGGTGGTGACCCGCCTGGCCGCCGGGGCGCTGCTGATCCAGCCGTCAAGCGAGGGCCGCTGGCGGCGGGCGGACCTGCCCGCCCACGTCGTGAGCGTGGACGGCCCCGGGGAGAGGCCGCTCACGGTGGACAACTACGGCGGCGCCCGCCAGGCGGTGGGGCACCTGCTGGGGCTGGGCCACACCCGCATCGGCTTCATCAGCGGGCTGGAGTCGGGGGACCGCCAGCCCTTCCCCCACCCGCCGGGCCCGCACGACCGCGACGACGCCGATGAGCGGCTGCGCGGCTACCTGGACAGCATGGCGGCGGCGGGGCTGGAGGTCCCGGCGGGCTACGTGCAGCACGGCGACTATTCCAAGCCCAGCGGGGAGCGGGCGGCGGCGCGGCTGCTGGGCTTGCCGCAGCCCCCCAGCGCGATCTTCGTCTCCGGCGACGCGATGGCCCTGGGCGCCATGCACGTCGCCCAGGACCTCGGCGTGCGGGTGCCGGGGGACCTCTCGGTGGTGGGCTTCGACGACCTGCCCATCGCGGCGGCCTCGCGGCCCGGGCTGACCACGGTGCGCCAGCCCCTGCAACGGATCGGGGAGGTCGCCGTCCAGATGCTGGTGGCGCTGGCGGAGGGGCGCGATCCGGGGCTTCCACCCCCCTTTCCCACCGAGCTGGTCGAGCGGGAGTCGACCGCCCCCCCGCGCCCGGCCCGCTGAGGTCCACCCCGGGAGTTCCGCGCCGGGCGTCAGGCCCGGTCAGGCAGGCGCATATGGCGACGAGAAGGCTTTGCTGATGAAGCCAGGCCGGATGACGACCGGGGGCAGGCCCCAACCCCATCCTGTCCTGGGCAGCTCTGCGCCGTCCAGTCCGGGCGGTGCAGCAGGGTGGTGAGGTCGGGAGGGCGGAGGCGGCGCGGCGCGAGCAGGCGTTCTCGTACTCGCGGGGCGCCCTCCTGCTCGCCCGGGCGGAGCTCGCCCCCGACCGGGAGGCGCTGGGGCTGACGACCCGCGCCCTGGACCTCGCCCGGGCCCACGGGCACGCCGACCCCATCACCGCCGCGCCCTGCGCCCGCGCCGAGGTGCGGCTCGCACTCGGTGAGGTCGCCCCGGCCCACGAGGACAGCGCCGCCTCCGCCGCCCGCTGGCCGGAGCAGGCCCCGCGGGACGACCGCGTGCGGCCGCTGCTCGTGCACCGCCGCGTCCTCTCGGCCCTGGGGGACCCGAACGCCGACGTGCCCCTCCGCCAGGCCCTCGCGTGGCTTGGCCGGGCGGTGCGGAACGTCCCACCGGAGTTCCGGGCCGCCTTCCCGGAGGACCACGCGACCCGCCGGGCGCTGCGGGCCCTGGCTCAGGTCCGGCTGTCCGGGGAAACGGCGCCGTGACCTCCCGCCCGCGCGTCATGCCCCGATCATCCACCCCCCGTTAGGGTGCGCGCATGGACGCCCTGATCGACCTGAGCCTGCGCGCCGTGTTCCTGGCCCTCCTCCATCCCTTCACCCGGGGCCTGCTCTTCGTGCTCGTCGCCCTGTACGGCGCGGGGAGCGGCTGGCCGGGGTGGGTCTCGGGGCTGTGCGGGGGGCTCGGGGTGGGCTTCTGGCTCGCGCCCCTGTGGGGGCTGTGGCGGGACCGGCGCCGCTGATGGGTGGGGACGATGGCCTATGCTCGGGGGGCACCGACGAGGAGGTTCCCATGCGACTTGAACCAGGGCTCCGCGAACCGGGGCCGGACGCACCACAGGCGACGCCGGGCCGGACGCGCCACCCCTTCCGGGACCTCGCGCGGGCGCTTCTCCTCGTCGTCGGCGCCGCCCTCCCCCTCGCCTGCGGGGGCGAGCCGCAGACCCGCACGGACGCGCCCCCCTCCAGCCCGGCGCCCACGCCGCCGTCCCCACCCCCCACGCCGCCCGCCCCACCGCCCGTTCAGGCCGGGATTCCCGTGGTCAGCCCCGTGGTCCTCGCCCGGTATCCGCATGACCGGGACGCCTTTACCCAGGGCCTCCAGTACGTGGGGCAGGGCGTCCTGGTCGAGAGTACCGGGCTGGTCGGGGCGTCCGGGGTGCGGCGGGTGGAGCTGGAAAGCGGGCGGGTGCTGCGGGGGGTGCCCACGCCAATCCGGGAGGCATTCGGCGAGGGGGTGACGGTCCTGGGCGGCGTGGCGTACCACCTGACCTGGCGAACGGGCGTCGCCTTTGCCCTGGACGCGGTCACCCTGCGCGAGGTGGGCCGCTTCACCTACTCCGGCGAGGGCTGGGGCCTGACCCACGACGGCCAGAGCCTGATCATGAGTGACGGGTCGAGCACGCTCGTCTGGCGTGACCCGAAGACCTTCGCCGTCACCCGCCGCGTGCAGGTAACCGGTGGGGGTCAGCCCGTGCGGAACCTCAACGAGCTGGAGGAGGTGCGGGGGAGCCTCTACGCGAACGTGTGGCCCACGAACCGGATCGCGCGCATCGATCCCGGGACGGGTCAGGTCACCCTCTGGCTGGACGTGGAGGCCCTGACCCGGGAGGTGAGCGCGGCGGCGGACCAGGCGGGGCGCCCCCTCACGGCGGAGGATGTGCCCAACGGGATCGCCTTTGTCCCCGAGCGGGGCACCCTCCTGCTCACAGGCAAGCGCTGGCCCACCATGTTCGAGGTGCAGCTTCCCGGCGGGCCGGACGAGGGGCAGGCCCCCGCCGGGGACTCCCCCCGGTGACGAGCGCCGGGTCACCGCGGTTGGGCGGGAGTCCCGTGTGTCACGGTTCATCACAGGTCGGTCCACATGATAAGCCGTGCGGCCCTCGCCCCCTTCGTGAGGGCCGCCCCCACCCAGGAGGCCACACCTCATGATCAAACGCTCAGCCCAGGCCCTCGTGTTCCTCGGCGTCACCGCCCTGAGTCTGTCGGCCTGCGGCCTCACCGCCCAGCCAGAACCCGCCGCACCGGGGACGGCCCCCGCCTCCGTCCTGGATGCAGAGGCGCCCACCTCTGCTCCCCTGCAAGCGCTCAGCGGCGTCAAGCTCTCCGACGCGGAGGCCAGGTCGCGCGTCCGGGCCGCCGGGATCACCGTCTCCTCCAGCGGGAATTGCAGCGACCGGTACACCAGCACCTGCACCTCGCTGGAACAGGTGAATTCGGGGACCATCGACGGCATCCTGACCCTCAAGCGGGCCTCGGGCTGCGCGGTCACCATCACGGGGGGCACAGAGACCGGGCACGCCAGCGGGACGTACAGCCACTGGAACGGGTACAAGCTCGACATCAGCAAGTCCAGTTGCATCGGTAACTACATCCAGAACAGCTTCACGCGCATCAGCAACCGCGGCGACGGCGCCCCGCGTTACCAGAGTGCGGCGGGCAACATCTACGCCGACGAGTATTGGGCCAACCACTGGGACATCCTGTACTACTGAGCCGCGGGGGGCGCCCAACGAGCCTCGGTTCAGCGCGGCCAGCGGTTCTCGTGATAAGTAGCTGTCGGGTGATGACAGGGGCATCACCCCGAACGGAGTGAGCAGGCAAAAAGTGGCTGGTGGTGGAGGTGGAGCGTTTCCCGGCGCCCTTTCCGGGAAGGGCGGAACCGGAGCCGCCAGCCACTTACAGGGTGGCGATCTCCTCGTCGCTCAGCGGGCGGTTGTAGACGCGCACGTCGTCCGCCTGGCCGCCGAAGCTCGTGGGGGTCAGGGCGCCGCGGCAGCTCGTGGAGGAGACGGCCGGGCCGACCACCAGGCGGCCGCACTCGAACGCGGAGGGCGAGGTCACCCCAGCGGGGAGGACACTTTCCGCCACGTTCACGCCGTCCACGAACAGGCTCAGCACGTAGCGCCCGTTCACGAAGGCGGTGCGCCCGACCACGAACACCCAGCGGTTCGTGGGCATGAACTCGCCGCTCTGCGGGCCGGAGAGGCCGATGAAGTTGTTGTCGGGGTACTTCGTGCGAATCCAGTACTGCAAGCGGCCGCTGGCGACGCTGAGCGTCGGCCCCCGCTCCAGGCCCATGATGTACTTGCTGCCTTCCGCGCTCATCCAGTTGTCGGCCTTGACCCACGCGGCGAGGGTGATCTGGTTGTCCACCGTCTCACCCGTGCCGAGATTCGCGGTGAAGGCGGTCGGCACGTTCCCGGTGGACCCGGCGTTGGCGAAGGTGAAGGCCTCCTGCGGGTTGCCGAAGCGGTCGGCGGCGGGCACGGGGGCGGGCGTGACCATGCCGTTCAGGCCACCCGGGCCGGCATCCTGGGTGCTGTTGTTGAACCGGTAGTAGGCGCGCAGGCCGTTCGTCGGGGGGCAGGTCACGGCGGCGCCCACGGCGGCGGTGGTCGTGCCGCCCCGCGTGTCGGTGGCCGTGACGCGGATCGGCTTCGGGGCGCAGAGGGCGTAGTCGTGGGTCAGCGAGAAGGGCGAGAAGTTGTCGTTGAGTACCGTTGGGGTGCCGCCGTCTCCCCAGTCGATGGAGACGGTCTTCAGCGTGCCGTCGGGGTCGCTCGCCCGGCCCGCGAGGGTCACCCGGAACCCGAAGGGCGTGGCGCTTACGTCGCTCACCACGGGCGGGAGGTTGCGCGGCACCAGGGGCTCGGGGTCGGCGGAGTCCCTCAGCCCGTCGCCGTCGGTGTCGGCATTCCGGGGGTCGGTGCCCTGCGCCTTCTCCTGGGCGTCGGAGAGGCCGTCGCCGTCCGTGTCGGGGTTGGCCGGGTTGGGGTAGACCTGGCGGGGATACCCGGGCACTCCCTGGGCGTTCACGGTCCAGCCCACCCGCGCCTCGTCCGCGTCGGAGAGGCTGTCGCCGTCGGTGTCGGGGTTGGCGTCGTCGGTGCCGTGGAAGTATTCCTCGGCGGCGGTGAGGCCGTCCCCGTCGCGGTCCTGCACGCGCAGCACCCGCACCTCGCTGCCCGCCGTGAGCACGATGTCGTCCACGTTGGTCGCCGGGGTGACGGTCATGCCGTTCGACCCCACGACCGCCCAGAGGGTCTTGTCGGCGGCGGTGCTCGCCACGTCCGCGCCCAGCACCGCCAGGCGCAGGCAGACCGCGGGCTGGTCCTCGGCGGCGCAGAGCTGCGCGAACAGGGCCTCCCCCCGTGCGGAGTCCCCCGAATTGTGGCATAGCGGGGCGCCAGCGGCAGGAAGGGTCAGGCCCCGCGGGGCCGCCGCCCCCTCACCTCGGCGCGAGAACCCGTGCCCACCCCCGCGCCCGCACGAGTTGCCGGGCGCGGCGGGTGGCCTCGCGGTAGGCGGCGGACAGGTCCCCCTCCCCCCGCGCGGCGAGCCGGGCGCTCAGGGTCCCCTCCGGCAGCCCCTCCAGCCCGGTCGGGCCCGGGGGGTCGCGCCCCGCCTCCCCGCTGAAGAGCCGCGCGAGGCCCTCGGCGAGCCAGCGCGGGAGGTCCCGGGGCTGGGCGACGTGGAAGGCCTCGTGGCGGATGGTGAGGGCGAGGGTGCCGCGCGCGGCGAGGGCGCCGAGGCGCTGGGTGTGGATGACCGCGCCCCGGGTCGTCGCGGCGACGAACCACGGCTCCCCGGTGCGGCGCGCGAAGTCCGCGGCACTCGCCGCCGCCGCCAGGCGCGTATCGGGCAGCGTGAGGCCCAGGGCGCTGAGGTCCCGCCCCGCCCCACGCCAGGCCCCAAACACGGCGGGCAGGTAGGCGCGGTCCCGGGGATCACTCACCGCCACATCAAGGCGCCCCCCCTGCGCGGAGGCGACGCCCAGCAGCCCCGCGAGCAGAAGGGCGGGGAGGCGCACTACTGCCCCCGGTCCCGCACGGTGAGGGTGGCGGCGGGTGCGTAGCCCTCCACGTCGGGCTGGTACATCAGGAAGGCGTGGGTGGGCAGGGCGGTGAAGGTGCCGGGCGTCTGGGCGCGCAGCACGTAGGTCATCTTCCCCGTCCCGCTCAGGAAGTCGGCGTACAGGTCCACCCGGTCGTCCAGGAGGTCGCGCCCCGCGTACCAGTAGTTCCAGGCGAAGGGGTCGTCCTCGTCCACGCTGTTCAGGCCGGAGATGGCGAGGGAGCGGTCGTCGAGCGCCTTCATGCCCGCCGGGATGGGGTCACTCACGAGGAGGTAGCGGGCATTCTTCTCCCGCGGCTGCACGGTGAGCGTCACGAGGATCAGGTCGCCGACCGTGACGGGCTGGAGCCGTCCGCCGCGCAGGAGGGGCGTGCGTGCGTAGGTGTACCGCTTGTCCTTCGCATTCCAGGTCGGCACGAGCCGCTCGTAGGTCCGGGTGAGGGCGAAGCCGCGTGAGGGGTCGCCGGGCAGGGAGCGGGGCTCGCGGGCGAGGGTCAGCTCGGCGGAGAAGGAGGCGCCGCGCGGCCCGGTGACGCGCAGGGTGTTTTGCCCGCGGGCGAGCTGGGAGAGATTCGCGCCCGTGAGGTTGACCTCGCCCGCGCCCGTCACCGTTCCGGCGGGCTGGCCGTTGAGGCTGACCTGGGCGGGGAGGGGCTGACCCGCCGCAGGTTTTAGGGCGAGGGCGGCGACGACCACGCTCGTGGTGTCCTGGGTGCTGACCCAGCGCGGTCCCCGGCGGTTGGCGAGGAGCCACTGGGACGCGCGCGGGATGAGGAGGCTCCCCGGGTCGAGCCGCGCGAGGGCCTCCAGGGCGGCGGCGGTCGTCTGCACGCTGTTGTCCTCCCAGGACCAGAACCAGCCGGCGCGGCGGGGGGCCTCCCAGTGGACGGGGGCGCCCTGCCCACCCTCGACGCGGCGGGCCTTCAGCCGGTCGAGCAGATCGCGGGCGGCCTGCTTCCGTCCGGCCCGGTCCAGGGCGAGCGCCGTGTGCGCGAGGGCGTAGGGGGCGAGTTCGGCGCGCCCGGCGAAGGCGGCGAGCTTGGCGGCATTCACCCGGCCCGCCTCCGCCAGGGCGCGGTAGGCGGTGGCGCGGGCGCCCTGCGGCTCCTTGCCATCCTCCACATGCCGGGCGAGGTACACCAGGGCCCGGTCGAGGACCCGGTTGTCCACCCGCACGCCGAGCCCCCGCGCCCGCAGCAGGCCGCGCGTCACGTAGGCCGTCATCTCCAGGGTCGAGCCGTCGAACTGCCAGAAGCCCCAGCCACCGTCGTCGTGCTGAAAGTCGGAGAGGCGCGCGAGGCTGAGGTCCATGATCTTGGGGAGGTCTCTCCGCACGCCTTCGGGGAGGGCATCTGGTCCCAGTGCCTGACGGGCGAGGAGGGCGGGCAGGAAGCGGCTCATCGTCTGCTCGGTGCAGCCGTAGGGGTAGCCGACGAGGTATTCGAGCGCGGGCGTCACCGCGTCCAGCAGCGACGGCGTGACGAACACCCGGAGCCGGGCCGTGGCGAGGTTGGCGTCCTGGGGAACTCGCAACGGGACGGCCTCACCCCCCGCGCCCGCCACCGTGAGGCTCGTGTCGTACCCGCGCGCCTTCACGGGCAGGGGGAGCCGGAGACTATCGTTCGCGTTTCCAGCCTGCACGCCGAAGGTGACGCGGGCGGTGCCTGCGGTGTTGGCACGCACGTTGAAGTCCTGGCGAGTCCGTCCCCCGGCACTCACGGTGACCGGCGAGCCTGCTGCACGGAACAGCCCGAGCGGCGCGACCGGCGTGAGGCCCTGCACCCGCGCCGTCACCTGACCCTTGGCCGTCTGGGGCAGCGTGTTGTTCACCACCCCCGCCAGCGTCGCCGTGTCCCCCCGCACCAGGAAGGGCGGCAGGCTCAGCCGGGCGATCACGTCCTTGGTCGTCATGGTGATGGCGGTGGTCTGCCCAAAGCGGGCCGACACCGTCTGCGCCCGGGCCGTCGCCACCCAGGTCGTCAGGTTGTCGGGGAAACGCACGCTGAGTTCGGCGCGGCCCGTGTCGTCCGTCACGAGGTTGGGCACCCAGAGGATCGTGTCGCGGAAGTCCTCGCGGGGTGTCCCCTCCTGCGGGCGGTCCCCGGTCTTCCCCTGCCCGAAGGCGGCCTCGGTCATCGCCGGGGCGGGGGCGGGCAGGCGGCCCGTCTCGAAGTAGAAGGACACGCTCGAATCGGTGCCCACCACGTTCTCGCGCGGCGCGTGGAAGACGTTCAGCATGGGCGTACTCGTGTCCGGGCGGATGAGGTAGATGGACTGGTCCACCACCCCCAGGGTCAGCTCGGCGGGCACGCCCTTGCCGGAAGCGTCGCTCACCTGCACGGTCAGGCGGCCCGTCTCACCCGGGCGGTACTTCGCTTTCGCGGGAGTGACCCGCACGCTCAGCTCTGCCCCCCGTACCGGCACCCGCACCCGCGCCGCGTTGGAGTAGAAGTTGCCGTCGCCCAGGGCCGCCGCCCCCACGAACACGTCCCCGCCCATGTCGGGCGTCACCCGGAACGAGTAGGTGAGGGCCGAGCCGCGGCCGCGCAAGACCGTCGAGCGGCGCAGGCGGTCGCCCTCGATGGTGACCAGGACCGGGGCGCCGGGGCGCGGGTTGCCGATCAGGACCGTCGCGGTCTCCCCCGGCGCGTACGACCTCTTGTCGGGCCGCAGGGTGAGGTCGCGGTAGTTCCAGCCCCAGTCCTCGCCGGGCTTGAGGACCCAGGCGAAGTTCTCAAAGGTGGAGGTCCGCCCCTGCTCGTCGCGCACGGTGGCGCGCAGGAGGTAGCCGCCGCCACGCCGGGCGGTGAGGGTGGCGCTCCCCTCCCCTTTCGCGTTCGTGCGGGCGGTCACGCGGGCCTCGCGGGTCTCGCGCAGGGTGTACTCGCCCCGCACCTTCACCCATTCCTGCCGCACGAGGTCGAGGGTGACGGGGGCCGCCCGACCGGCCCCGGCGAGGTCACGGGTGTCCAGCGTGACCTGAATCGGCTTCCCCGCGTCGTACACGTAGGCGTCGGTGCGGGCCTCGACGTTCACGCTGGCGGGAAAGGCCAGGACCCGGGCGAAGCCGCTCACCGGGCGGCGCGACTCGTCCTCGACCTCGGCCTCGATGCGGTAGCTCAGGGGCTGGCCGTTCTCATCCCGCTCCAGGGGCAGGGTGAGGTCGAGATTTCCCGCCGCGTTCAGGCGCGTCTCGCCCTGCACCACGAGGTCGGAGCCGTAGTCCTGCCCGTCCATGCCCGGAGGCAGGTAATCCTCCGCATCGAAGCCGGGCGGGTAATACGGCGCGCGGGTGACGTTGTAGGTGACGCGCGCCCCGCCCACGCTCCCGCCGAAGAGGTAGCGGGCGCTGACCCGCACGCCGAGCTTGTCGCCCTGCACCGCCCGCTCCCGGCCCGGCGTCACCGTCACCGCGTACTCGGGCTTCTGGTAGGCCTCGACCGCGAAGGTGCCGCCCACGCCCTCGCGGTCCCCGCCCACTCCCGACACCCGCGCCTCGAAGCGGTACTCGCCGAGCTTGGCCCCCGCCGGGAGGTCGAAGCCCGCGCTGAAGGAGCCGTAGCCGTTCGTGGTCAGGCTCTTCTGGAACACGCTCTCGTCGAAGGGGGAGAAGACGGTCACCCGCACCGCCCGGTTCGCCAGGGGCTTCAACGTCTGCCCGCTCCGCAATGTACCCTTGAACTCCACGTGCTGCCCGGGGCGGTACACCGGGCGGTCGGTGTAGACGAAGCCCTTCACCCCCGGCGCGGCGTAGCTGTTCCAGTTCGCACCCGACACCGCCCACTGGGTGCCGAAGCGCGCGAGGAAGAATTCACCCTCCTTCGCGGGGGCGGTGAACTTCGCCAGGCCGTCGGGGCTGGCGAGCGTGCTCGTCCCCCCCGTCCCCAGCCGCCACACCCGCGCCGCCCGCGTCGCGCCGCTCGCCCGGTCCGCCGCGTAGACGAGCGCCGTGTCCCGGTCACGCTTCACCACCAGGCCGAGGTCGCTCACCAGGATCAGGGTGCCCGCCCGGCCCGCGCGCAGGACGTACAGGCCGGGGGAGAGCCGCCCGAGCTTCACCTCACCGTAACCCTTGCCCCCCGTCCGCAGGGTTCGCACGGGGGTCGTCCGCGTGCCGGGCGGCAGGTCGGGCTGGTGGGGGTCGGGCACTCGGCTGAACACCGCGAGCGGGTCGGCGACGCGCTCCAGGCGGAGCTCGGTGCGGGGCGGGGCGTTGACCCCGATGCTCACGTTCTGACCGGGACGAAAGACGCCCCCGTACAGGCTGACGGGGGGCTGGGCGGGCGCGAGCGTGACGGTGAGCAGGGCGGCGAGCAGGCCAATGCGGGCGGGGGTTCCCTTCATGCGTCCTCCGGGGCTTGACGTGGCCCCAGCGTACAGCCGAGCTGGCTCCGGCGCGCCCGCACGACCGGACCACGCCGTTCCAACAGAGCGCGGCTGGAAGAGGCTGGTGATCGGTGGGGCGATGGTGCGGTCTGAAAGTGCAGCCTGCCGCGCCGTCGCCCCCCACTACGACCGCACCGGACCGGGCGCGCGAACGAGCGGCAGATACACCTCGTCCACGATCTCCATCAGAACGGCGTCCGGGACTTCGGGCGCCCCGCGCATGAAGTACTCGTGGCGCAACAATGCCAGGGCCACGCCCGCCACCCGCGGCCGCAGAGCTTCCGGGCGAGCCTCCCCCCGGGCCACGGCACGTTTCAGGACGGGCAGGAACAGTTCCGCGCCGCCCTCCGCCCCCCGGGCCTGCACCTGCGCCCGGACTTCCGGGTCGTTGGGGATGCCCGCCAGCAGGCCGCGCAGCACTGCTCCCAGGGGGGAAGCCCAGTGCCGGTTCGCGCCGCGCATGATGGTGAGAATGTCCTCGCGCAGGTTCCCCGTGTCCGGCGGCGTGAACTGTTCGGCGGCGAGGTGCCCGTAGGCCGCGAACGCGAGGGCGGCCCGGCTCGGCCAGCGGCGGTACAGCGCGTTTTTATTGGTGCCCGCCCGGCGCGCCACTCGGTCCATGTTGAAGTTGACGTACCCAGCAGCCAGGAGTTCGTCGGCGGCCGCCCGAACGATGGCCTGGTCGAGGGCCGCCCCGCGGCGGCGCTTAGAAGTGGGGATGTCGTCGGGCATGGCGCTGGCAGGTCCACTGTACGGCCTGACCTTCAGCGTTTATGCTGTTTAATAGGGTACTCTAAGTACCCTATGGGGGAGGACGTATGCGAGGCAGGGGCGTTACCTACGACACGGGTTTCTTCAACGGGATCACCAGCACCCACGAACCCTTCGACCCGGGCGCCGTCCGGCGCGACCTCCAGGTGATCCGGGACGAACTGCACTGCACCGCCGTTCGCCTTACCGGGGGCGACCCGGAGCGCCTCGACCTCGCCGCGCGCCACGCCGCCGACCTGGGCCTGGAGGTCTGGTTCTCACCGTTCACCTATGAACTCAAACAGGAAGCGCTACTCGACCTCCTTCTTGACTGCGCCGACCGCGCCGAGCGGCTGCGCCGGGAGGGGGCCCGCGTCGTGCTCGTGACCGGTGCCGAATTGAGCCTGTTTACCCACGGCTTCCTGCCCGGCGACACCGCTGAAATCCGCCTGAGTGGCCTGCTTGGGCGGGACCCACAGGTGCTCGCGGGCCTGCCCGAACTGCCCACACGGATCAACACCTTCCTGCGCCGCGCCGTCACCGCTGTACGTTCGCGCTTTGCCGGACCCGTGACCTACGCCTCCATCCACTTCGAGGGCGTGGACTGGGCCCCCTTCGATTTCGTGGGCATGGACCTCTACCGCACCAAGGAGACCGCCCCACACTTCCGGGGTGCGCTGCGGGCTCTGAAGGTGCCCGGCAAACCTGTGGCGGTCACCGAGTTCGGGTGCGCCACCTACCACGGTGCCGCAGACCGGGGGGCGGTGGACATCGTGGAGTACGAGGGCGGTCACCCCGTTCGCCTCAGGGGAGAGTACGAGCGCGACGAGGCGGAACAGGCGCGGCTCATTACGGAACTCGTGACCCTCTTTGAGGAAGAAGGCGTGGACAGCGTGTTCGTGTGTACCTTCGCGTGCTTCTATCTGCCACACCATGACGACGGGCGGCCTGACCTGGACCTGGCGAGTTTCGGGGTCGTGAAGGTCCATCCCACCGGGCCGGACCAGGCGGGGGAGCCGAGATGGACGCCCAAGGCGAGTTTCGCTGCCCTCGCCGCTTCCTATCAGGAAGGAGCTTGAGCGCCAGACTGTTCAAACCTACCCTTGGCACTATCCAGGTTGGGGAACAAGGGGGTTGGCTGAACGGCCAGACCTACCTTGAACGGTGAGGTGCGGCGCGTCAGGTGTGCGGGTCACGAGCACACCCCCATGCCCTACCGCAGAATCTGCCAGCGATACACCCCCAGGAAGTTGGGGTTGCCCGGCGTGGGGTGGAAAGCCGGGTCGGGGTGGCGCATCAGGGTGGCGAGGGTCACCAGCCGCACCTCGCCGCCCTCGTCGGGGCGGGCACCGGTGTGGTACACGACCCGCCCGTCCCCCAGGGAGACCATGCTGTGGTAGGCCCCGAGTGCGGGGCGCAGGAAGAACAGGAGGTCGCCCCGCTGCGCCCGTGAGGGGTCGCGCGTGACGAGGGCGGCGGAGAAGTTGGCGAGGAAGCGCGCGGAGGTGCGGCCCACCAGCCGCCCGGCGTCCACGTCCCCCGGGCGATACGGCCCGGGCGCGACCCGGAAGACCGAGCGCGACACGAGGGGCGCCGGGTAGGTCAGCCCCCGCACCTCCGGCAGCCTGGGACGCGGCAGGAACTTGAACTTCGCCCACCACGCCGCGTCATGCGGCATCAGCGCGTTCACGAAGGCGTAGCGCACCAGCCCCGCGCAGTCCTGGTCCTCCGTCCTCCAGTCGGCGGAGAGGCCGTAATACTGGCTCTCGGCGATGCTGGCGAACCAGTCCGCAAAGGACGCCCGGTCCTGCCCGACGAGTTCGAGCGCGTCCGGGTAACCGTCGCGGTCGGCGTCGGCGGCGCTGACGGCGGGAGTGCCCATGGTCAGCAGCGCGGCGAGCGCGAGGAGGGCGGCGAGCATGTCAGGAGTATCGCGTTTCTGGAAATGCCCTTCGCAGGCCCCGCACGGATAGGCAAATCGGCCTACTGCACTACGCCAAAAGGCGGTTGGTCTTCCCGGCCCGCAGTGCCTAAGTTGCAAAAGATTTCCCGGGTACGCCGGAAGGAGCCCCCCCATGCCTCAAGGATGCCGATTCGTCCAGCCACACCAAGCCCCCTTTGCTGGAGGTCGTGACGGTTCATGCACATCCTTGACTTGGGAGTTCTCGCCCAGGTAGACGCGGGGACAAACAATCTCACCGGGCAGCCCCCACAGGTCAGCGTGGGGTCGCCCTCCGGCCTGTCGTGGTTGCCCCGGGGTCCCAATCATTCCTGATGTGGAAGGGCGCAGCCCCAGCCGCAGGCCAACGTGTCGTCATGCCGAGCGCCAGCGAAGCATCCCTAAGTCTGGGACCCTTCGCGCCGCTCGGGGTGACCAGCTCGGTGAGCCCGACCAGGGGTTTCCCACGCAGCCTCGGGCGTCCGTCCAGTCGCGGAGGTGCCGAGTCACGCCTCCCGGCTGGCGGGCATCTTCCCGGCGGCTCGGCACGGAGCCCGGGCGCGCAACCGTGCCCGCTCCCCGCGGAAGAGGCGCGCCGATGATCACGCTGCCCTGTCGTGGGCACTTGGCCGACTCGGCTGCGCGGCTCAACCCCCTGTAACCGCGGGGCCTGCTACAGCCTTGGCAAACGATTCTGAGCCGCGACATGTGGGCACAACTCAAGCTCTCCCTTGACACAGAGGAGTTTTCCTTGACTTCCCGACTGGGCATCTTCTTGTCGTACTACCGACCCTACCGGCGCACGCTGGTCATCGACCTCTTCTGCGCCTTTCTCGTCGCGGGGATCGCGCTCGTCTTTCCGCTGGGCGCGGGGTACATCACCCGCACGCTGCTTGGGCATCCCGGCGAGGGGACATTGGAACAGATCGTGACGGTGGGCGCCGCGCTGCTGGGGCTGGTGGCCCTCCAGATCGCCGCGAACACCTATGTGGACTACCAGGGGCACATGATGGGCACCCTGATCGAGCGGGACATGCGGCGCGACCTGTTCCGGCACCTCCAGTCGCAGCCCTTTCAGTTCTTCGACGGACAGCGCACGGGCCAGCTCATGAGCCGCCTGACGAACGACCTCTTCGCCATCGGGGAGCTGGCGCACCACGGCCCCGAGGACCTCGCCATCGCCGTGTTCAAGTTCGCGGGGGTGTTCCTGATCCTGCTGGGGATCAATGTCAAGCTGACGCTGCTGCTGTTCTGTTTTCTCCCGCTGATGGCCGTCTACGCCCTGTACTTCAACCGCCGTCTGAACGCCGCCATGCTGGGCAGCAAGGCCCGCATCGGGGACGTGAACGCGCAGGTGGAGGACTCGCTGGCGGGCATCCGCGTGGTGCAGTCGTTCACGGGCGAGGCGGTCGAGCAGGGCCGCTTTGGCCGCGCGAACGACCTGTTCGTCGAGAGCCGCCGGGAGGGCTACCGCAGCGAGGCGTTCTTCTACCAGGGGATGACGGCCTTCACCCAACTGATGACGGTCGCGGTCCTGGTGTTCGGCGGCCTCGCCATCCTGCGCGGGGAGTTGCGGCTCGACGCGCTCGTGACCTACCTGCTGTGCGTGGGCATCCTGATCGAGCCCATCGGGCGGTTCGTCAACATCGCCCGGCTGCTCCAGGAGGGGCTGACCGGCTTCGAGCGCTTTCTGGAACTGATGGCGGTGAGACCGGAGCTGGAGGACGCCCCGGGGGCTGTGGAGCTGGAACACGTGCGCGGCGACATCCGGTTTGAGCACGTTTCGTTTCAGTACCCGTCGGGCGCCGGGCCGGTGCTGAGGGACATCAACCTCCACATTAAGCCCGGGGAATTCGTCGCGCTGGTCGGGGCCTCCGGCGTTGGGAAAAGTACCCTCTGCGCGCTGATTCCCCGCTTTTACGACGTGACGGGGGGGCGGATTCTGATCGACGGCGTGCCGGTTCAGGACCTCCGCCTGCACTCGCTGCGGCGCCAGATCGGCGTGGTGCAGCAGGAGGTGTACCTGTTCGCCGGAACCGTTCTGGAGAACATCCGCTACGGGCGCCCGGAGGCCAGCGAGGCGGAGGTCGTCGAGGCGGCCCGGCGGGCGGGGGCGCACGACTTCATCCTGGCGCTCCCGCAGGGCTACCACACCGACATCGGCCAGCGCGGGGTGAAGCTCTCCGGCGGGCAGAAACAGCGCCTGAGCGTGGCGCGCGTCTTCCTGAAAGACCCGCCCATCCTGATCTTCGACGAGGCGACGAGCGCGCTGGACAACGAGAGCGAGCGCGTCGTGCAGGACGCCCTGGAACGGCTGGCGCGGCGGCGAACCACGCTGGTCATCGCCCACCGCCTCTCCACCGTGCGAAACGCCGGGCGGATCGTGGTGCTGACTGCGGACGGCATCGCCGAGGAGGGCACCCACGACGAACTCCTGCGCGCGGGCGGGGCCTACGCGGCGCTGCAAAATGCCGGGATGGAGCTCTCCAGCCTATAAAAGCGTCCTGGCGCAGCTTTTTAAGCCTCCGCACAAAGACTCGCGGGAGGGTCCGATCAGCCTGTGATCCTGCTCAAAACCGCGTCCAGCACGGCAAAACCAACCCTTTCTTCTGTTAAAGGTCAATCTAATCCACTTGTTACGTCAATAACGTAATATGAGGATACTTAAGGATGGCCCAGGCTGGTGGATCGGAGTTGCTGCCGGCGCGTCGAGCGCCGCGGAAGGAGAAGGTGGAGCATGCTGGACGTGACTCTCAGGCGGAAGTTCCCGGCATACACCCAGGACGCGACCGGCACCCAGCGGTTCATCGACGGCGTGCAGGCCCTGGGCGAGCGGCTGGGCGGGCAGGCGCACGGCCTGTACCTGCGCGGCCCCAGGGAAGCCCGCGTCCTGTCCATGCAGCCCCTGAACGCGGAGATGCTGGTGATGGAGTGCCTCGACGACGACGGGGGCACGTTCCTGGTGCTGAGCGCCGTGGGGGTGGTGCAGCTCGAGGTGCGGCCAGTTGCGACGCTGCCGGAGGCCGTGCTCCCCGAACTGGTCGCTGTGGGCCAGTAGGCGGGCCGTTCGTGGGTGGGTATGGACGGCCCCATCCCAGCCTTGAGAAGGCCCTGGCGAGGAAAAACCCCTCCCCAAGAGAGAAGGCTTCTTGACCCCTCTACCACGGGGAGAGGGGCGCTGCGAAGCAGCGGGGTGAGGGGTCTTCTTTTCCAAGCATCTGTCCCTTGCGTCCGAATGGGAAGACAGGACATGCGCCGGGCGTGAAAAAGGAGTCAACTCTTCTTTCACCCCCCGGTCGCGCGGGAGCCTATAACCAGGACATGCCCCTACGCCAAGCCGCCCTGCTGCTCCTCGCCGCGAGCGCCCTGACGGGCTGCGGCCTCCTCCCCCGCCCCGGCGCCGAGGTCACCCGCTACGTCCTCCCCGACACGCCGACCAACGCGGGCGCCGTGTTCCCCGAGGGCGTGGCCCTCAGGCCGAACACCCAGACCTTCTTCGTGACGAGCACGACGGACGGCACGATCTACCGAGGCACCCTCGGCAACCCCACCACGGCGGTGTTCCTGCCGGGCGGGGCGGACGGGCGGACAACTGCCGTGGGGCTGAAGGCGGACGGGGCTGGGCGCCTGTTCATCGCGGGGGGCAGCACCGGGAAGATGTTCTCGTACGACGCGAACAGCGGGGCGCTGCTGCGCGCCTACAGCACCCCGGCGGGCGCAAGCTTCATCAACGACGTGGCGCTGGCGGGCGACTACGCCTATTTCACGGACTCGCTGCGCCCCGTCATCTTCCGGGTGCCCCGGACGGCAGCCGCGGGGGGCAGCACCTCCGCCGAGGCGTGGCTGGATGTCAGTACGACGATCCCGTACTCGACGGCCCCCGGCGCGTTCAACCTCAACGGCATCGCGGCGACGCCGGATGGCCGGTACCTCATCGTGGTGCAGTCGTATAGCGGCAAGCTCTTCCGCATCGGGGTGGCCGACCGGTCGGTGGCCCAGATCCAGATCGACGGGAGCGTGGTGAACGGCGACGGCCTCCTGCTCGACGGGCAGACGCTGTACGTGGTGCGCAACGCGGACAAGATCATCGTGCCGATCTCCCTCGCGGCGGATTTCGCCAGCGGCACCATCGGGACGCCCTTCTCGGATGCGAGCCTGCGGTATCCCACGACCATCGCCCAGACGGACGGGCGGCTGCTCGTGGTGAACTCGCAGTTCAACAAGCGCGGCCCCGGGCTGACGCCCGAGTTGCCCTTCACGGTGTCGAGCGTGCCGATCCCCGGGAAGTAAGGACGCTCAGCCGAAATTGCGGTGAGTCGAAGACGAGGGGCGAGCGGACCTGCAAAGCCGCGAAGCCGAGCGGGGGGCGGCGATGGGCGATGAGCAGTCAGCCTCCGCCGCGCTCGGCAAGACAGGCGAGGGGCCGCCCCACGTCTGGGGCAACCCGGACTCAGACCTGAATATCCGGTGACAGCAGCGCCCCGGCCGTGAATCGCTCGTACCGGAGAGGGCCGATGTCGATGAACGGCTCTTCTCCCAACGCTTCCTGGGCGATCACCCGCGCGATCGCCGCCGCCTGCATCACGCCGTGCCCCGAGAAGCCGCAGGCATTGAGCCAGCCGTCCACCCGCGGCATCCGGCCCACGATGGGCTGGTGGTCGGGGGTCACCTCGTAGTAGCCCCACCAGCTCGCGCGGCGGTCCAGGGAGGCCGTCTCCAGCCAGGGGAAGCGCCCCAGCGCCCGCTCCAGGGTGGGTTCGAGCCACGCCCAGTTCATGCCCTCACGCCAGCCCACGTCGGCCTCGTCCGCGCGACCCAGGATCAGCCGTTCCCCCTCGGAGCGCAGCCACACGCCGCTCTCCAGGTCGAAGACCATCGGCAGCGGGCGCGGGAGGTTCAGGGGCCCGGTGGTGAACACCATGCGCCGGGCGGGGCGCACCGGGACCTCCAGCCCGGCGAGCGCGGCCACCTCGCCGGACCAGGCGCCCGCGGCGTTGAGGACCTGGGGCGCCTCGACCTCCCCGGCGGGTGTGGTCAGCCGCCATTGTCCCCCTGCCCGGGAGATGGCCGTCACCGGCGTGTCGAGGGAGAAGCGCACACCCGCCTCCCGGGCCAGGCGGACGTACTCGAGGGTCAGGCCGTGCGGGTCCACGAAGCCGTCGGTCGGGCAGAAGGTGCAGCCACCGAGGCCCCCCGTCTGGAAGGGCGCGTGCCGCTGCGCCCCGGCGGGCGTGAGGACTTCCGTGGGCACCCCGTGGGCGTGCTGACGCCCCACGCCCGCGAGGTGCGCCGCCCACTGCGCCTCGGGCACCAGCATCAGGTATCCGGCGGGCTGGTAGCCGGACCCGGGCATGGCGGCGTACTCCTCGATGCTGTGCCGCGAGAGCAGGATGTTGGTGTCGGTGGCGAACTGGGCGCGCACCCCGGCGGCGCTCCGGCCCGTGGAGCCCCCCGCCGGGTGGCCGCGTTCGAGGACCCGCACCCTCAGGCCGTGCCCCGCCAGCCGCCACGCGCACGCCGCGCCGACGATCCCGGCGCCGATCACCACCACGTCCCACCCGGCCTCCGCCGTCACGCGAGGTCCGCCTCGACCTTCGGGAAGCCCTCGACCGGGAAGGTGTCCACGTTCGCCGACCGCTGCTGGACGAGCACCCCGCCGTCCACCACGATGAACTGCCCGGTGATGTACGCGGCGTCATCGGACGCGAGGAACAGCGCCGCCCCGGTCATGTCCCCCGCCACCCCGTAGCGGCCCAGCGGCACGGTCTTCTCGCGGTCGCGGAGCTGCTCCCCGGTGAGCCCGTAGGTGTTGATGAAGCCCGGCACCACGCCGTTCACCCGCACCCCGTACGGGGCGAGGTCGAGGGCCATCGCGCGGGTCATGGCCTCGATGCCGCCCTTGGTCGCGTCGTAGGCGACGTTGCCGCGGTGCGCCCGGGTAGCCCCACCCGACGAGGTGCTGATGATGACGCCGCGCCGCCGCCGCACCATCACCCGCGCGGCCCGGTGCGAACACAGGAACACGCTTCCCAGGTTCACCCGCACGATGCGGTCCCACCAGGCCTCGTCCGCCTCCAGGAAGTGGCGCGCCGTGTCGATCAGGCCCGCGTTGTTGTACAGCACGTCCACGTAACCGAGTGCCGCCTCGACGCGGGCGAACATGGCCTCCACCCCCGCGGCGTCCGAGACATCGGCGGGGACAGCCAGGGCGGCGCCACCCGCGGCGGTGATGCCCTCCACCACCGCCCGCACGGCGTCTTCCTTCACGTCGTTCACGGCGACCCGGGCGCCCTCGGCGGCAAACCGCTCGGCGACGGCGCGGCCGATGCCGCCGCCCGCACCGGTCACGAGGACCACCTGGCCTGCGAATCGTCCGGGGGAAGGGTTCGTCATGGGTCCTCCTTGAACGGTCGGCGGGGACGGACGGGCGGGAGACGCCGCACTCCCCGAGTTCCGGCACTCTAGCGCCGTGGGCACGTGGGGGCGGGGCGAGGCGGCCTGTCCTGCGATCCGGGGGGCGCCGCCCGGATCGTGCGGGGACAAGGTGCCGCATCCCGGCCCCGCTCGGATAGAGTCACGGGGCGGGTCCCCTCTTTCGCCCACTCCCCCGGAGGTCACTCATCATGCGAACCATCAAGCTCGGCACCAGCTCCCTGGACGTTCCCGTGATCGCCGTGGGGTGCATGCGCCTGGACTCGCTCGACCGGTCCGAGGCGGAACGCTTCGTGCAGGCGGCGCTCGACGAGGGTGCGAACTTCTTCGACCACGCCGACATCTACGGCCGGGGCCGCTGCGAGGAAATCTTCGCGGACGCCATCGGCATGAACGGCACGGTGCGGGAGGGGATCATCCTGCAATCCAAGTGCGGCATCCGGCAGGGCATGTTCGACTTCTCGAAGGAACACATCCTGGCGTCAGTTGACGGCATCCTGCGGCGGCTGAAGACCGACTACCTCGACATCCTGCTGCTGCACCGTCCCGACACGCTCGTCGAGCCCGAGGAGGTCGCCGAGGCCTTCGACGAACTGGAACGCTCGGGCCGGGTCCGCCACTTCGGCGTCTCCAACCAGCACCCGCACCAGATCGACCTGCTGAAGAAATACGTCCGGCAGCCCCTCGTCGCCAACCAGCTTCAACTGAGCCTCACGAACGCCACGATGATCAAGAGCGGCTTCAACGTGAACATGGAAAACGAGGCGGCGGTGGACCGCGACGGCTACATCCTCGACTACTGCCGGCTGCACGACATCACCATCCAGCCCTGGTCGCCCTTTCAGTACGGCTTCTTCGAGGGCGTGTTCCTCGACAACCCCAAGTTCCCAGAACTCAACGCGAAGATCGACGAGGTCGCGGCGAATTACGGGGTCAGCAACACGACGGTCGCCATCGCCTGGCTGCTGCGGCACCCGGCGCGGATGCAGCCCGTGATCGGCACGATGAATGTCGGGCGGCTGAAGGACTGCTGCCGGGCGAGCGAGGTCCACCTGACGCGCGAGGAGTGGTACGCCCTCTACCGCGCGGCGGGCAACGTGCTGCCCTGAGAGGGGGTGGGTCAGGGGCGGAGGTGGCGCGCCTCGAATTCCTCCGCCCCCACCGGGCGCCCCAGCAGGAAGCCCTGGCCGACCGTGCAGCCCAGGCGCCGCAGGGCCGTGAGTTGCCCCTCCGTCTCGATGCCCTCCCCCACCACCGCCGCGTTCAGGCCCCGGGCCAGCGTGACCGCGCTGCGCACGAGGGCCTGATCCTTGTCCCCGCCGGGCAGGGGCTGGACGAAGGAGCGGTCGAGCTTGAGCTGGCCGATGGGCAGGTGCTGAAGCTGCCTCAGGTTCGAGAAGCCCGTGCCGTAGTCGTCCACCGCGACCCGCACCCCCAGGGACGCGAGACCCTGCGCCAGCCGGCGCGCGCCCTGCGGGTTGGAGAACAGCACGCTCTCGGTGACCTCCAGCACCAGCCGCTCGGGGGGCAGCCCGGCCTCCCCCAGCACCCGGCGCACCTGCTCGGGAAAGCTGGGGTCCTCCCACTGGCGGGCGGAGACGTTGACCGACAGGTCCACCCCCAGGGAGCCCCGCTCCCGCCAGCGCCCGAGCTGCGCGCAGGCCTCCCGCAGCACCCAGGCCCCCAGCGGGACGATCAGGCCGCTGGACTCCGCGAGCGGGATGAACTGACCCGGCGGAGTCCAGCTCCCGTCCGGCTGCGGCCAGCGCAGGAGCGCCTCCAGGCCTATCACCCGGCCCGTGCCGAGGTCCACCTGCGGCTGGTAGTGCAGGCGGAACTCCTCCCGCTCCAGGGCCTGGGCCAGGCGGCCACGCAGGTGGAGTTTTTCCTGGGCGGCGCGGGTCATCTCCTCCTCGTAAAAGCAGCACTGCCCCTTGCCGACCGCCTTGGCCTGGTACATGGCGGTGTCTGCCGCCCGCAGCAGCGCCTCGGCGTCGCGCCCGTCCGCCGGGTAGAGGCTGATGCCCACGCTGCAATTGGTGACCAGGGTGTGGCTCCTGACCTGGAAGGGCTCGCGCAGCGTCTCCTGGAGCTTGAGCGCCACGTTCGCCGCGTCCAGCGTCCCGCGCAGCTCGGGGAGCAGCACCACGAACTCGTCCCCGCCGAAGCGCGCGACCGTGTCCTCCGCGCGCAGCACGTGCGAGAGCCGCTCCCCCACCGCGCGCAGCAGCGCGTCCCCCACCGCGTGCCCCAGGGAGTCGTTGATCACCTTAAAGCCGTCGAGGTCGAGGACCAGCATCCCCACCGGGGTGCCGCGCCGGTCGGCCTGCCGCAGGGCCTGCTCCGCGCGGTCGAGCAGCATCAGCCGGTTGGGCAGGCCGGTCAGGGCGTCGTGGTGCGCCAGGTGCTCGCTTCGCTCCTGGGCCTGTTTCCAGTTCAGCACCGTCAGGCGCAGCTCCAGCGTGTCGATCACGATGGCGGCGAGGTCCTGGAGGAAGGTCCGCTGCTCGGGCGTGAACTCGCGGGGGTGGTGGTCATACACGGCGAGGGTGCCGATCCGGTAGCCGTCCGGGGTGATCAGGGGGGCACCGGCATACGAGCGGGCGCCCTCGAATTTCACCATCGGGTCGTTCTGGAACCGCGGGTCGGCGTGCAGGTCCCCCACGACGAAGGGTTCGTCCCGCCGAATGGCCTCCCCGCAGCAGACGCTCTCCCGGTCCATCTCGTGGATGTTCGTGCCGACGCTCGACTTGAGCCAGGTCCGCCGCACGGCCACGAAGCAGATGATGACGATGGGCGCCTCCAGCAGGTGCTTGACGAACCGGGTGATGCGGTCGAACTCGGCCTCGGGCGGGGTATCGAGCACCTGGTACCGGTGGAGACACTCCAGCCGCTGGGCCTCATGGGGGTCCACCGTGCGTTCCATTCTTAAGTATGTGTTATTTCCCTCACATGCCCGTCAGGTTCGAAAACTTGGCCCTATATGTGAAGAAAATATTAAGGCGCCGGATGTGCCTTGCCCTCGTCGGGGCGGGAAGTGAGGCCGACCGTGCCCCGAAGATAAACCAGCCACCCTGAAGAGGCACTATGAAGGACTCTTCATGTCAGCTCCCTCTTTTGTATGCGTTGACACAAACTCGGCGTTAGGCCAAGTGGAGTTCTGGGTATGAGCTCTCCCAGTACCCGGCTGGGTATGGCGACGCCCCGCTGATCTTCCAGGTCTTTGCCCAGGCATGGACGCTCGCCTAGGACCTCGACGATGCTGGCGCCCAGGACCGTCTGGTGGGTCTGCGGCGACGGTCCTGCCGTCTGCCCGAGGACCGCCAGACGGCCATCCTCGAAGAGGTCGCCCTTCTGGCGGAGCAGCTCCGCGGGCGGCAGGAACAGGGCCGCGGGAGGTGGGGCCATGAACGATGAGGACGGGCACCCCGGCACACCGGGCGGCGACCTCGCCCGGTTCCAGCGCGGGGCCCAGGACTGGCTGGTCCTCCTGTCTGGCGGCGTGACCCTGGGGCCGCTCTCCGCCACGGCACTGCTCCGGGCCTGGAGGCATGAGCTGGAGCGGGGACGGGGCCACCGGCTGATGGCGTACGCGATCACGGCGCACGGGCGGACGGTGTACCTGGTGGGGCCCCACCCGGGAGCGGGCCCGCGCGGGCTGCTCGTGGAGGGCGAGCGGGTGTCGCTGTGCGGGCTGGACGAGCGGGGGCAGCCGCTGGCGCTGAGGGGCCTGCCCCTGAGCCGGGTCAACGGCTACCTCTTCATCACGGGGCGCCTCTCCTGGTGAAGGGGCGGAACGTCTCTCTGGCGGCGCGAGGGACGCCGGCCCGCCAGAGGGCTGCACCGGCCCGCGCTCGCCTGCGGGGGAGCGGCCTGGAGATCGGCCAGGCCTTGGGGCGGACGCAGGCCACCAGCAGCGAAGGGAGCCCAGGGCTCCCTCCTCCGGCAACATGCGGGTGACTGGACTCGAACCAGTCCGGGGCCAACACCGACCCGCTCGCGCGCCCGTTTTGAGAGGGTGGGCGCCTCCCCTTAAGCCCTCGGGGAGGAGTATGGCGGGCCGCCTCGTACAGCAACATGACAGCGTAGGGGCGTGGCCTTTGCGGCCGCTCACGTCGGTGGCCCTCCCGCGGGGGTGGGGAGTATCCCCACTCTGGCACCCATTCGGGGACGAGCGGACGACAGGGCTGAACTGGGGGAGGTCGTCCCGGCGTGATGCCGGGGGAGAAGTCAGGCCCAGTCGCCCAGCGCCGGGGCACGTCCCGCCTGGACCCCCGGAATATACGTACCCCCACCCGCTACAGTCTCCCCATGCAGGCCGCCCTGTACCGCGAGTTCCAGACCCGCCCCGAGGTGCTGACCGTCCCCGACCCCACGCCCCCTGGGGACGGCGTCGTGGTGCAGGTCGGCGCGACCGGCGTTTGCCGCAGCGACTGGCACGGCTGGATGGGCCACGACCCCGACATCACCCTGCCGCACGTGCCCGGGCATGAACTCGCCGGAACGGTCGTGGCGGTCGGGAGGGACGTTCGGACCTGGCGGGTGGGCGACCGGGTGACGGTGCCCTTCGTCTCGGGCTGCGGGCGCTGCCCGGAGTGCCGGTCGGGAAACCAGCAGGTGTGCGAGCGGCAGTTCCAGCCCGGCTTCACCCACTGGGGCTCGTTCGCCGAGTACGTCGCCCTGCACCACGCGGAGGGGAATCTCGTGCCCCTGCCGGAGGGCCTGGATTTCGTGACGGCGGCCAGCCTGGGGTGCCGCTTCGCCACCTCGTTCCGGGCGGTGGCCCAGCAGGGGCGGGTGCGGGCCGGGGAGTGGGTGGCGGTCCACGGCTGCGGCGGGGTGGGGCTCTCGGCGGTCATGATCGCCCATGCGCTCGGCGCGGGGGTGATCGCCGTGGACATTGACGATGAGAAGCTGCGGCTGGCCCGGGACCTCGGGGCCGACGTGACCCTCAACAGCCGCATGATCCCGGATGTGGTGGGGGCGGTCCGGGACCTGACCGGGGGCGGCGCCCACGTGTCGCTGGACGCGCTGGGGCACCCGCAGACCTGCTTCAACTCCGTGCAGAGCCTGCGGACCCGGGGGCGGCACGTGCAGGTGGGGCTGCTGCTCGCCGGGGAGCGGCACCCGCCAGTTCCGATGGACCGGGTGATCGCACGGGAGCTGGAGATCTACGGCAGCCACGGGATGGCCGCGCACGCCTACCCGGAGATGCTGGGCATGATCGAGCGGGGCGCGCTGCGGCCGGAGAAACTCGTCGGGCGGCGGATCAGCCTGGCCGAGGCCCCGGACGCCCTGATGGGGATGGACCGCTTTCCCGGCAGCGGCGTGACGGTGGTGGACCGGTTCTAGCCGAACGTGACCGGGAGCCGCTTCACGCCCGAGACGATCTGGCTGGGGATGGGGTCGAGGACGGTACCGGGCGCCACGCGCAGGTTCGGCAGGCGCTCCAGTAAAGCCTCCAGCGCGAGGCTCGCCTCCAGCCGGGCGAGGGGCGCCCCCAGGCAGAAGTGGACCCCGTGCCCAAAGGCGAGGTGCCGGTTCGGCGTGCGGGCGGGGTCGAAGCGGGCCGCGTCCGGGAACTGCGCCTCGTCGCGGTTGGCCGAGCCGATCCAGGCCAGGACCGGGCTGCCCTCGGGGATGAGTTGCCCGCCCAGCTCCACGTCCTGCGCCGTCACCCGGAACATGGACTGGACCGGCGAGCGGAAGCGCAGCGACTCCTCGATGGTCGTGGGGAGCAGGTCGCGGTCGGCGACGACCCGTTCATACGCCTCCGGCGCGCCCTGCCAGCACAGCACCGTGTTGGCGAGGAGGTTGGTCGTGGTCTCGTTGCCCGCCACCAGGAGCAGGATGCAGAAGCCCAGGAGTTCCTGGGTGTTCAGGTGCTCGCCCCCCACCTGCGCGGCGATCAGACCGCTGATGAGGTCCTCGCCGGGCACGTGCCGGCGCTCCTCGATCAACCGCCCGAAGTAGGCGGCCATCTCGCGGCTGCCGCTCAGGTCGCCCGTCACCACCGCGTCCGACCAGCGTTTGAAGCGGTCGCGGTCCGAGGCGGGGATGCCCAGAATCTCGGCGATCACGATAACCGGCAGCGGGTAGGCGAGGTCGAGGACGAAGTCCATCCGCCCGGACCCCTCCACCGGGGCGAGGAGTTCGTCCACGAGTTCCCCGATGCGCGGCGCCAGGGCGCGGACCTGCCTGGGGGTAAAGGCCTGCTCGACCAGGGCGCGAAGCTGGCGGTGCCGGGGCGGGTCGGTGGAGATGATGCTCGACGACAGCGCACTCTCGGCGTTCTCGCCGCGCGGGCGGCCCCGCTCGGAGGAGAAGGCTTTCCAGTCGGAGAGCGTGCGCTGCACCCCCGCGTAGTCGAAGACCATCCACATGCCGGACTGGGGATCGCGGACCACGGGGGAGGCGCGGCGCATGTCGGCGTACCAGGGGAAGGGGTCGAGCAGGGTGAAGCTGGAGGCGGTCATGGGCGGTCCTTTCGGGGAGGGAAGCGGCGAACGGGGGGACCCGCCGCCAAGCTTCGGGCATTCGGGCGTGGCGGAGTGAGGTCCGCGGCGCATTCTGGGCCGTGAGGAGGATGTCTTCCACGGCGAGGGGGCAGCCGGTTCAAGAGTCCGTGCGCCCCGCTTTTTCGCCGCCTCTATCAGGCGGGACGGCCAGCAGGGGGAGCGTCACGGTCGGCCTCTGGGAATCAGCGCAGGATAGGCGCCCCCGGGTAAGACATGATGTTCCCATCGAGCGTGACCAGCCGCAGGCCTTCCGCGAGCGCCTGCGCGACGAGTACCCGGTCGAAGGGGTCGCGGTGGCCCCAGTCGAGCGCCCCGGCCTGCACGGCATGCGCGGGCGTGATGCTCAGCACCCCGGCGCCCAGGCGCGCGGCGATGCCGGAAAAATCGTCCAGGAGTGGCGCGGCGCTGGGGAGCCTGCCCAGGTGGAACTTGATGGACAGTTCCCACGCGCTGGCGGCACTGACCAGGAGACCGTTCTCCGGCGCCTGAAGCTGCGCGGCAAGAGTCGGGGGCAGGCGAGCATCACTGGCGACCAGCCACATCAGGATGTGCGTGTCGAGCAGCAGCCTCACTCCCAGTCCGCCACTTCTTCCTCACCGAGGGGGCGCATGAGTTCGCGGTTCTCCTCGTCACTGAGCTGAATCCGCCCAGCCAGGAACCCAAAGTCACGCGGCTGGGACGGGGCCAGCGGCAGCAGGCGCGCGTAGGGTTTGCCCGCCTTGGCGATGATGATCTCCTCGCCGCCGTGTGCCCGGTCGACGAGCTTGGAGAATTGGGTCTTGGCGGCGTGGAGATTGACCATTTCCGGCATGGACTAAGCTTAGCCCATTGGGGCCCCGGGGAAATGCGGGGAGGTGAACCCCGCACCGAGGCCAGAAGATATGCCGATCCCCCGGGAGGGCTGGCGCGCCGCGGGAGGGATCTGGCCAGAGACGTTCGTTCCACCCGTGGGCACCCGCTTCCGGTCGGCGCTGAGGCGGCGTCACGCCTCATCCTCCCGTGCCCCAGCAGCGTCAGTCGGGTTCCAAAGGGGCGCGGGGGCCAGGTACACTGCCCACATCCATGCTCGCCGCCGAGTGCCTCTTCCCGTCGCTGGTGGGGATGCCGGAGTGGCCAGTTCCCAAGGCCGCCCCCTGCCCACCACGCGGCAGGGCTGGGGGCCGTCCCCCCTCCACCCCGTCCACGAAACCGGAGGCCCCGTGACCCTCGTTCGCCCCCAGGACACGCTCGCGCTGGCGAACCTCACCGACCAGGCGCTGCGGGTGAGGGCGGTCGAGGCGGCAAGCACGTATGACGCCGAGACGTTGGTGGGGATCACCCGCGCGTACATGACGACCGCCAGCCGCAAGGGGGCGCGCACGAGCGAGAAGACGCTGGAGGCCTACAGCCTGGCCGTGCGCGATTTCGTGCCGTGGGCGCGCGAGAACGGGGTGCAGCTCCTGCGGCCCGGGCGGCGGGACGGGGGGCGGTACGTGGCGCAACTTCAGACCCGGCCCTCGCAGGGGCGCGGGAGGACGGGCCCCCTCTCGGCGGCGACGGTGGCGCAGTACGTCGCGGGGGCGCGGGCGCTGTACCGGGCGCTGCGCTGGGCGGGGGCGACCGAGGCGCAGCCCTTCGAGGACGCGCACGTGCCGCCCGACCCCACCCCCGGCATCGTGAAGAATCCCCCCTACATGCGCGAGATCGACGCGGTGCTGGAGCAGTGCGAGCCCCGGCTGGCCGCCCTGCTGCTGCTGTGCGCGCACGCCGGGCTGCGGGTCAGCGAGGCGCTGGGCGTGAAGGTCTCGGACATCCAGGGGGCGCGCGTGACGGTGCGCGGCAAGGGCGGGAAGGTGCGGCGGGTGCCACTGGGCCGGCGCGTGCGGGCGGCGCTGGCGGGCCTCTCCCCCGCCCTGTCCGACGGGTCGCTGTTCGGCTGGGGGTACGCGCAGGCGACGTACCGGATGCGGGCGGCCTTCCGGGCGGCGGGGCACGGGGACGCCTGGCGGGGCTTTCACGCGGCCCGCAAGCACTCGGGCACGCGGCTGTACCGGGCGACGAAGGACTTCACCCGGGTGGGGCTCTTCCTGGGGCACGCCTCGGTGGACACCACCCGCCGCTACGTCGCCGTCGAGGAGGACGACGTGGCGGGCGAGGTGGAGGACTTCTGATGGGCGCGCCGGATACCCCCGCCGGGGGGGAGGGCCAGAGAGAGAAAGCTGTCAGGCCCGGGGACCTACAACACGGGGAGATGCCCGCCTCCGCCGCGACCTCCAATCCCCCCCCGCTCCCGGCACCGGCCACGCGGCGGGCTTCACGGCCTGCGACTGCCACGCCGTGCAGCCCCTGGACTGCGGGGCCCTGACCGCCCTGCTGCTTCACGCCGCCTCCCGGCACCTGCACCGCAAGCTGGCCCTGCTGCTCGCGGCCCACGGCCTGCCGCTGGAGGTCCGGGACGACGCCTTCGTGATTCCGGCCTCCGGGTTTGACCGCCTGGCCGACGTGCTGGCAGCCTTTTCGGGCACCGAGCGGCCGGATTTGCTCGCCGTTCCGCGCACCGGCGAGCGGCTGGACCTCTGGCACGTCGCCCCGCTGGAGCAGTGGGTGGGGCGGCTGTCGAGCGGCTGGTTCGGGGCGGCGAGCGAGCGGCTGCGCTTTCACCTCCAGCCCATCGTGGAACTCGGGGGCGGGGGGGTCTACGGCTACGAGGCCCTGGTGCGCGCCGAGTGGGGGGGGCAGCTCATCGGGGCGGGGCCGCTGCTGAAGGCCGCCGCCACCCACGGGCAGTCGCGCGGCTTTGACGCCCACGCGCGGCGGGGGGCGATCCAGCAGGCCTACCCGCTGCTGGGGCCGGGGCAGGTGCTGTTCATCAACTTCGCGCCGGGGGTGGTGTACAACCCCGACATCTGCCTGCAAACCACCTTCGAGACCTGCCGGGAGGTCGGGGCCGACTTCTCGCGGCTGCTGTTCGAGGTCACCGAGAGCGAGGCCTTTCCCGACCTGCGGCTGCTCAGGGCCATCCTGGAACGCTACCGCGCCGAGGGTGCCCGGGTGGCGCTCGACGACCTGGGGGCCGGGCACACCAGCCTGACCTACCTCGCCGAGCTGCGGCCCGACCTCGTGAAGCTCGACCGCGACCTCGTGCGCGGCCTGCACGGGGACGACCCGCGGGTGCCCCTGGTCTCGGCCCTGGTGCGCTACGCGCATGACCTGGGGATTCAGGTGGTCGCCGAGGGCATCGAGACGGGGGGCGAGCTGCGGATGGTCGCCGAACTCGGCGCGGACTACGCGCAGGGCTACTTCCTGGGCCGCCCCGCCCCCCAGCCGGGCGGGCTCGCCCCCCAGGCGGCGCGCTTCTGGGCGGCGCCATGACGGCCCTGCCCGTGACCGCGCCCCCGCCCCGCCTGGACGAGGAGATGCTCTGGCAGATTCTCGCCGCCGCCGATATCGGCCTGCTGGTGACGGACGCGCAGCGGCGCATCGTGTACGTCAACCCGACCTTCACCCGCGAGACGGGCTACAGCGCCGAGGAGGTGCTGGGCCGCTCGTGCAGCTTTCTCCAGGGGCCCGCGACCGACGCGGCCGACATCGCCGCCCTGCGCGAGGCCCTGGACCGGGGCGAGCCCGTCCAGCGGGTCGTGCTGAATTACCGCAAGGACGGCAGCACCATGCGCTACAAGCTGCGGATTCGCCCGGTCCACGAGGGCGGCGCGGTGCGCTACTTCGTGGGCGTGCAGGAGGACTACTCGGCGGCCCACGCCGCGCAGGTCCAGCTGGAACGCCTCGCCTACCTCGACAGCCTGACGGGGCTGGGCAACCGGCGGGCCTTCGACGCCCGGCTCGCGGAGGCGGCCTGCGGCGGCGAGGGCTTCGCCCTGGTGCTGCTCGACCTCAACGACTTCAAGCAGATCAACGACTCGCGGGGGCACCCGGCGGGCGACGCGCTGCTCCGGGAGGTCGGCGGCTGCTTGCAGCGCATCCTCCCGGACGCCGGGCTCGCCTTCCGGCTGGGCGGGGACGAGTTCGCCGTGCTGCTGCCGGGCGGTCCCGAGCAGGCCGGGCAGGCGGCGCGGGTCCTCGCCGCCCTGGAGCAACTGGAGGGCGGCACGCTGCGAACCGGGCTGGGCTGCGCCCACTTCCCGGGCGAGGCGGGCGACATCCCGTCGCTGCTGCGCCTGGCGGATCGGCGCCTGTACCAGCACAAGGCCGCCGTCAAGGCCAGGCGGTAAGGAGTCCTGCGGGGCCTCTGGGCGGCCCAGACAGGAGGACGCCGGGGGACGCACCCTGACCTTGGGCCTCCCGCGTGGTCACCGTTCCGTGGGGGACGTGACGGACGACCGCAGATCAGTGGACGAAAGAACGCTGTCCCGCGGAGCGTTCCCGGACGCTTTGTCTGGACCCGACGCTCGCGCTCAGGGTGGCTCCTCCTCTTGCGTCCCGTGCCCTAGCTTCACCCTGAGGGCGATTTCCAGCACAGGCCCGGAACAGTCCGGGGTCCCCTCCCCGTCACGTTCCCTCATCACGAGGCCCGGCGCGGCTTCACAGACTCCCAGTGCCTGCCCCGGGCCTGGTACAACACGGGCATGAGCGGCGTTCCCCTCCAGACGGCCCTGCCCCCGGCGCAAGAGGCGACGCGAGCCTTTTTGAACTCACTCGACCCGGCCCGGCGCGTGGTGGTGTTCTGCCACTTCGACGCCGACGGCCTCTCGGCGGGGGCCCTGTTCGGCCGGACCCTGCCGCGCCTAGGCTTCCGGGACGTGCGGGTGGTTCCCTCCGGGCGCGGGGAGTCGGCCTTCTCGGATGCGGCGCGGGCCCGCCTGGGGGCGCTTGGCCCTCAGGGGCTCATCGTCACCGACCTCGGCGTGAACGGGCGGGGCGTCCTGCCGGATGTGCCGACGCTCTACGTGGACCACCACCAGCCTGACGGAGTGCCGACCGGGAACGTCACGGTCGTCAGCGGCTACACCTGGGACCCCATCCCCGCCAGCGCCTGGCTCGCCTATGAACTCCTGGCGCCGCTGGCGGACATCGCGGACCTGGCCTGGATCGGGGCGGTGGGGACGCTGGGCGACCTCGGCGACAGCGCCCCCTGGGACGCCCTGCCGGAGATCAAGAAGCGGTACACCGCCAAATGGCTGCGCGAGGCCGTGGCGCTCGTGAACGCGGCGCGGCGGTCGAGCGCCTTCGACATCGGGACGCCGCTGAACCTGCTCCTGAGCGCCGCTGGCCCGAAGGAACTGGCGACGGACGACGCGCACGGCGCCGACCGCCTGCGCACCTACCGGGCGGAGGTGAGTGCCGAACTCGCCGCCGCGCGCCGGGCGGCCCCCAAGTTCAGCGCCACGGGACCTTACGCCCTGCTCCGGCTGCACTCGGGGGCACAGATTCACCCGCTGATCGCGCAGCAGTGGCGGGGGCGACTCCCCGGGCACGCGGTGATCGCCGCGAACACCGGCTACTTGCCGGACACCGTCGCCTTCAGCATGAGAACCGCGCGCAAGGACCTGAACCTTCCCGCTATCCTGCAAGGCATCGAGGTGGGCGACGTGGGCGGCAGCTACGGGCATGGGCACGACCAGGCGTCGGGCGGCCAGCTTCCCCCCGGGGCGTTCAATCAGGTGCTGGAGGCCCTGGGCTTTGACGAAAGCGTGAGGGTGTAGGGAAGCTGGCCCACAGCCCCCGGTCCGTCGGAGGAGTCGGTGACGGCGCGGGAGGTTCACCGGCCCGCGCCCGCCCTCCAGTCCACCTCCCGAGCCGTTGTGGAACCCCCGCGGACTGGGCGGCCCGGCCTCTGTCCTCCCCCGAAGCCTCCCGCTGCCCCGCTCCATCACAGGTGCCCGGTTAAGGTGACCAGGGCAGCAAAAGATTGATGCGTTCCACCTCGCAAGGGGGTGGGAAGGGAGCCTTATGCAAAAAAGTTGGATGCTGGTCGGCCTCACCCTGGTTCTGGCGGCGTGCGGGGCGCGGAACACCGCGCCGGTCGCCGCGGTCCCCTCCGGGACAATGACTGCGCAGTCGGTGCTGAGCTGGCAGGCGCTGCGGCAGGGAGATTCGGGCCGCGACGTGGTCACACTCCAATACCTGCTGCGCCACGCGGGGCAGACCCTCAGCGTGGATGGCGCCTTCGGGAGCGGGACGGACACGGCGGTTCGGAACTTCCAGCGCGCCAACGGCCTGACGGTGGACGGCATCGTGGGGGGCAACACCTGGGAGAAGCTGATCGTCACGGTGCGCCAGGGGGACAGCAATAACGCGGTGCGGGCGGTGCAGGACCAGCTCCGCAGCGGGTACGGGTACGGCGGCGTGACCGTGGACGGCGTCTTCGGGAGCGGCACGAACACGGCGGTGCGGGACTTCCAGAGCAAACGCGGCCTGAGCGTGGATGGAGTGGTGGGCCTGAACACCTGGCACGCCCTGGTGACCGGCAGCAGCACGGGCGGCACGGGCACGACCTCCAGCCTCGCCTCACAGATTCTGAATAACGGCCGGATCACGCTGGGCACGAGCAGCAGCACCTCCGGCGGCAACCCGCGCCAGAACATCGTGGACACCGCGAACGGGCTGGCGGCCAGGCGCGGGTGCGCGAGCGACGCCAACTGCGGCCTGACCGTGTACCTCAAACGCTCGATGCTTCAGGGCATGCTGGCGCTGGCGAACGCCGGGAACTCGTTCTACGTCACGTCCATTGCGGGCGGGGTCCACTCGACCTACTCGGACCACTACGCGGGGCTGGCCTTCGACATCGGCATCTGGAACGGCGTGAGCCTCTCGTCGCCGAACAGCGCCCACACCGCCGCGCGCAACGCCTGCATCGCGGCGGGGTCGGACCCCAGCCAGACCTTCAATGCGTACAACGATCCGACGGGCGGACACAAGAACCACGTCCACTGCGCCTGGAACTGAGAACGCCGTGGGCGGGGCCTTCGCCTGACCCCGCCCACCCTCCAAGGAGACGACATGAATACACCCACGAACCGCCGCGAGGTGCTGCGGTGGGGCCTGGCCCTGGGCGGCGGCCTGCTCCTCGCCGGGTGCGGGCTGAACAAGGTGACGGTCCTCGGCCCGCCGGAGGGGACCAATGATTTGAACGCCCTCGCCGTGGCCGCCCCCACCGTGGCGGGCACCGCGACCTGGAAGGCGCAGGCCCCGAAGGAGGCGATCACCCTGCTCGCCGCCCGTCCCACGCGGGTGATCGTCCACCACACGGCGACGGCGAACGTCACGGACTACTCGCAGGCGCAGGGCTACGCGCTCGCGCGGTCCATCCAGCAATCCCACTTCGACCGGGGCTGGATCGACACGGGGCAGCATTTCACGGTCAGCCGCGGCGGGTACGTCATGGAGGGCCGCCACCGCAGCCTGGAGGCGGCGCAGGGCGGGGGCCAGCATGTGCGCGGCGCCCACTGCGAGGGCTTCAACGACGTGTCGGTGGGCATCGAGAACGAGGGGACGTACACGAGCACCACGCCACCGGCGGCGCAGTACGACACTCTGGTGCGGCTGTGCGCGTGGCTGTGCGGGCAGTACGGCATCCCCGCCACCGAGCTGTACGGCCACCGGGACTTCGTAAACACGAGTTGCCCCGGGGACGCGCTGTACGCCCGGCTGCCGCAACTCCGGCGGGACGTGGCGGCCCGGCTGGGCGTCAGCGTGCGGGTCTGGCCCACCACCCGCAGCGGGCACAGCGGCGAGCGGGTCAGGAGCGTGCAGTATCTGCTGCGCGCCCGCAGCCAGGCCGTGACGGTGGACGGGTCGTATGGCAGTGGCACGGGAACGGCGGTCAGCGCCTTCCAGTCGGGGGCCGGGCTCACGCCGGACGGGGTGGTCGGCTCGGCTACCTGGGAACGGCTGATCCTCACCGTGCGTCAGGGGGACAGCGGGGACGCCGTGCGGGCGGTGCAGGGCCAGCTCGGGGCCAGGGGCTACGCGGTCGCGGTGGACGGCGCGTTCGGCCCGGGCACGGAGAGCGCGGTTCGGAGTTTCCAGTCGGGACAGGGGCTGACGGCGGACGGCGTGGTGGGGCCGAACACCTGGCTGGCTCTGGTGGGCTGAGGGGGCGTGACTGAGCGCAGGCGACCGTCACTTGCCGCCCTGCCCCTCTCCCCAACGCGCTAGCGTGGGGTATGCGCCCCGCCGAGCTGACTCCCGGACAGATCGCCGACTTCCTCGACACCGCCTTCCAGCACGAGCGGGGCGGGGACGGGATCGGCCTCACCCTGGAGCAGCGCACCACGCTTGCCGACTACCTGGGCTGCCACGAGCAAGTGCGCGCGGCGGCCTGGGACGTGTGGCAGACGAGGCTGGAGGCCAGCGGGACGGACCTGGGAGACGCGGAGTACTGGCTCGACGTGGAGTTCATCGAGCCGTGCCCCCAGGAGCGGGAGGCGTAGGCTTGCGGCTCCCAGAAAGGTGTTTCAACGGGCAAACAGGACAAAAGGTGGGGTCAAGAGATCACAGAAAACGCCCGAGAACGCGGGCTTTTCTCTCTACGCCGGAACGCCTCTGGGACCTGCCCTGATAGGCCGATTTCGCGAGGTGGGCGCCCCCTCACCCCTGGCTGCGCCAGGCCCTCTCCCACGAGGGGAGAGGGTCAGGACAGCCACAGAGGAAGGGGCACAAGTGCGTTGTCCTTAGTGGCTGGCGGCTACGGTTACGCCCTTCCCGGAAAGGGCGCCGGGAAACGCTCCACTTCCACCACCAGCCACTTTTTGCCTGCTCACTCCGTTCGGGGTGATGCCCCTGTCATCACCCGGCAGCTACTTTGATTGAGATCAAAGTCTGCCGAGAACGAACTGACCACCGCCCGCAAGCGCCTGCAACGTCTGGAGAACCCATGACGGGAGACCATGAGCTTCCCAACAAGCATATCGGGAGCAGTTTTGACGACTTCCTGGCCGAGGACGGCCTGCTGCCCGATGTTGAGGCCGTCGCCATCAAGCGCGTGATCGCTTTTCAGATTGAGCAGGAGATGAAGCGCGGCGGCATGACGAAAAGCGAGTTGGCCTCCCGTATGGGGACCAGCCGCTCAGCCGTGGATCGCCTGCTTGACCCGGAGAATCAGGCGGTGACGCTCCGCACGTTGGAGCGCGCGGCGGGCGTGCTGGGCAAGCGGTTAAGGCTCGAACTGGTCTGAAGGCAGAGTGCCGCGGCGCTTCCCCTCACTCCCCCGTCTTCTCATCCAGGGGGACCAGGTCCTCGTCCAGCCGGTCGTCCAGATCGTCGATCCCGCCGCTCGCCTCGCCCAGCGTCGTCTGGTTCGTGCCGATATCCACGAGGTCGTCATCGGTGATGTCGCGGTATTCCTCGGTGACACCGTCGGGAAGGTGCCTGCTGTCGTCCATGTCCGTCATGTCCTGGGGGTCTGTCATCACCGCTCCTTTCGAACTGACTGAGGGTAGGGGACCCGCTCCGGGGCGGACATCCCACCCGGATGAATGGACGTTGACCCTCGGCACAGTGGAAACCCCCGCGGCACCCACGGCGTACCGGACGGCATGAGTGCCCTGCCGTCCGCCCCCGCCGCCCTCGAACTGCGCGACCTTCACAAGAGCTTCGGCGGGCGGGAGGCGGTGTCCGGCGTCAGTCTGAGGGTGGGGGCGGGTGAGCTGTACGCGCTGCTGGGACCGAACGGGGCGGGCAAGACCACGACCATCCGCATGATCGCGGGCCTGACGCGCCCCGACCGCGGGGAGGCCCGAATCGGGGGCTTCAGCGTGCAGGGGGAGGCGCGCGAGGCCAAGCGGCTCCTCGCCTACCTGCCGGACGACCCGCTGCTGTACGGCAAGCTGACGCCCCCGGAGTACCTGGAGTTCGTCGCGGGGCTGTGGGGGATGGACGCGGCGTGGGCCGCCCGCCGGGCCGAGGAGCTGCTGAATTGGCTGAACCTGTGGGAGCACCGCGGGGAGCGGGTGGAGGGCTTCTCGCGTGGCATGAAGCAGAAGCTCGCGCTGGTGGGCGCGCTGATCCACGACCCGCGCCTGATGCTGCTCGACGAACCCCTTACCGGGCTCGACGCCGCGGCGGCGCGGCAGGTCAAGGACGCCCTGCGGGCCTTCGTGGCGGAGGGGGGCGCGGTGGTGCTCACCACGCACATCCTGGAGGTGGCCGAGCGCCTCGCCGACCGCATCGGCATCATCGCCCGCGGGCGCCTCGTCGCGGAGGGGACCCTGTCCGAACTGCTCGCCCGCACGGGCACGGCGAGCCTGGAGGACGCCTTCCTGAACCTCACCGGGCTGGACGCCGCGCCCGCCGGGGTTCCGCTGGAGGCGCGGTGAGGGCCGCTCCCGGCAGCCTGCGGTGGCTGGTGGGTCAGCAGCTCGCCTGGCAGTGGCGGGGCCTGGGCGGGCGGCAGCGCTGGGGGCTGTTCGCCGTGCTGGCCGTCGTGGCGCTGCTCACCCTGGGGGGGTACGTGGGGCTGCGGCCCCTGCTTGCGGAGGTGAACCTGAACGCCCCCCTGCCGGACCCCGTGCTCGGCCCGGTGCTCCTCGCGGAGGGGTTCCTCCTCACCGTGATGGTCTCGGCGGCGGTGACGGCGGCCCTGGAGGCGCTGTTTACCCGGGGTGACCTGGACCTGCTGCTGCACTCGCCCATCCCGCCGCGCACGGTGCTGGCCTCGCGGGCGCTGGGGGTGACGCTCTCGGCGGGGCTGGCCTCGGCGCTGATCCTCGTCCCGCTCCTGCTGATCCTGCTCGTGCTGGGGGCGTGGCGGGGGCTGGGGGTGCTGGGCTGGTGGGTCGCGGCGTCCCTCCTCGCGGCCAGCGGGGGGCTGTGGCTCACGCTCGGGCTGGTCCGGTGGCTGGGGGTGCGCCGCACCCGCACCGCCGCCTCGGTCGTCGGCGCCGTGCTGGGCGCGAGCGTGTTCCTGCTGTCCCAGTGGGGGAATCTGTCGGGGGGCAATGGAACGGCCCTGTTTGCCACCGTCGCCCGCTTTGCGCCGGGAATTGGAGGGTGGCCGGGTCCTCAGAGTCCGCTGTGGTTCCCCGCCCGGGCGGCTTGGCTGGACCCGCTGCCGCTGCTCGCCCTCCTCGCGGGTTCGGTGCTGATCTTCGCGGGCACGGTGGCGGCCCTGACCCGCCAGTTCACCCGGGGCGTGCAGGAGGCGGGCGAGTCCGGCGGGCGCCGGGCACGCGCGGGGGGAAGGACGCGGCCCCTGCGCTTCGCCTCGGGCACGCGGGCGACGCTGCTCAAGGAATGGCGGCTGATCGGGCGCGACCCGGAGGTGCTGTCCCGCACCCTGCTGCAACTCGTGTACCTGATCCCGCTGTTCGTCTCGGTGGGCCGCGCGAGCGTGCCCGGCGCGGCGGGGGCGGCGGTGGTCCTCCTGACGGCGAACCTCGCCTCCAGCCTCGCCCGGCTGACGCTGGACGCCGAGGACGCCCCCGACCTGCTCGTGACGGCGCCCCGGAACCCGGCCGCCCTGCGGCGCGAGAAGTGGCTGGCCGCCGCCCTGCCCCCGGCCCTGCTGGGCAGCCTGGCCCTGCTGTCGCTGGCGGCGCGGGGGGTGCTCGGCCCGGGTGCCCCGTTCGGCCTCCCCCTCCTGGGGCTGGTGCTGCTGGGCACCGGGGGGGCGGCCCTGATGGTGCTGTGGCAGCCCCTCCCCCTGCGCCGGGCGGACGCCTTTCGCAAGCGGGAGGCGCGGCCCCTGGTCAACGTCATCTTCAGCCTGGTGTTCCAGCTTGCCCTGAGTGCGGCGGCGTACGCGACCACCCGGGGGCAGGCGTGGGGCCTCGCGGCGCTCCTCGCCTCGCTCCTCGCCCTGGGGATCGTCTTCCGGCTGCGGCGCAGCGACGTGCGCTGAGGGGGACGGCGCTCCCCATCTTGAAGGACTGGACAAGGTGGCCCGCCCGCGAGGGGGTATATAGTGTGCGGGCAGTTGCAATTCAGTGGACGGCAGGGCGGGTGCGCCGCTAGCAAGGGTCGCCGGGCGGCGAGACGGCACCGCGGCCCCCTCGCCCAGACCGCTTCCCCAGCCCGTTCTCGCGGAGGTTCCCCCATGCCCCACCTGTCCCGGCGCTCCTGTGCCCTCGCCCTGACCTCGCTGCTGGCGCTCTGCGGCAGCGTTACCCTGGCCCAGATGGCGCCCGCCTCCACAGCCGTTTCCCAGCCCGTCTCCCCGGGTGACCCCCGACCCGACGCTCCCGAACTCAGCGCCCGCGGCCCGTATATGGTCGGCGTCCGCACCCTGACGGTGACGCGCAAGGATGTGCCCGACATCGCCCGGGCCGCCGCCACCTCCCCGGCGCCCGACCCGCTGCCCCGCTACGACCGCCGCCTCACCGTGGAGGTGTGGTATCCCGCCACGCTGGCCCCCGGTCAGATGCAGTCCACGATGTACCAGGACGCCCTGGGAAGCGGCCCCGGCGATCCCAAACGGGCGGTCGTGCCCTTCACCTTCCCGGGCCGCGCCACCCGCGACGCCGCGCCGAATGCCACGGGCGGTCGTTACCCGCTCGTGATCCTCTCGCACGGTTATCCGGGCAGCCGCTACCTGATGAGCTACCTGGCGGAGAACCTGGCGAGCAAGGGCTACGTGGTCGCCTCCATCGACCACACCGACAGCACCCACGCGGACAAGGCGGCCTTCGCGTCCACGCTGCTCAACCGCCCGCAGGACGACCAGGCGGTGCTCGACGCTATGGCCGCGCTCTCGACCGCGGGGAGCGGCTTCCTGAACGGGCTGGTAGATGCGAACAACACGGCCCTCATCGGGTACAGCATGGGCGGCTACGGGGCGCTCAACTTCGCCGGGGCGGGCTTCGCCGATCAGGTGCTGGGCTTCGTGCCGGGTGGGGCGCTCAAAGCCCGCCAGAACGGGAACTTCACGGTCGACCCCCGGCTCAAGGCGGTCGTGGCCTTCGCCCCCTGGGGTGGGGACGCGGCGGTGCGGTCCATCGGGGTGAACACGGCGGCCGAGTTCGGCTTCTGGAACGCCGCCGGACTCGCCGCGATCCGGGTGCCGACCCTCTTCATCGTGGGGGACCACGACGACGTGGCGGGCTACGAGCGCGGCGTGAAGGCGCTGTTCGAGAACGCGGTGAACTCCGACCGCTACATGGTCGTCTACCAGAACGCCCGCCACAACTCCGCGCCCAACCCGCCCCCCGCCGCCAGCCTGGGCAAGCCCGAGGAGTACGCCCACTACGCTGAGCCCGTCTGGGACATGGGGCGGCTGAACAACCTGAACGAGCATTTCGTGACGGCCTTCCTGAATTACCGCCTCAAGGGGCAGCAGGCCGCCGCCGCCTACCTGAACGTGCCCACGCCGGTCGCCCAGAACGGGGTCTACAGCCGCAACCCGGACGGCACGCCCAAGCCCGACGACACGTACTGGAAGGGTTTTCCCGCCCGCAGCGCCATCGGGATCGAGCTGTACCACCTGGGGCCCCGGTAGGGCCTGACCGGGAACCGTTGGGCGCGCCCCGCTAACATCGGCCTGCGGTTCACCGGCCACGCTCCGGGAGGGGCCTTTTGCCCGCACTTCCACCCGGCGCGGTCAGGCCCGTCGGCAGAGCTGGTCCACCTGCCGTAGCAGGGTGGGGAGGCGGTACTCGCCGTGCATCGCCCGGATGTGCCCGGCGGCGGCCTCCGCATCCAGGCCCGCCGCCGTCACGTGCAGCGGTCGCCCGCTCGGGCCACGCCGCACCGCGACCGCTGATGCCCCGCGAAAGGCGGACCTGGCGAACCCGATCACCGCCGTTCGCCGCCCCAGCGCCTCGTACCGGTGCGCGCCTAGACCGGGAGCCTCCCCCAGCCACACGTGGCCGTCCACGATCACCACGTCCACCCGGGGGAGGACCGGGCGCAGCGTGGCGAGGAGGCCGGGCAGTTCCCGCCGGTAGAACTGGCCCGGCACGTAGGGGGCGGTGAGGGGGACACGCTCGATCAGGGTTGGCGCGGGCCTCTCTGCCCCCCACCGCTCGAAGAGCAGGCAGGCGCAGACAGCCTCCTGCTCCCGGTAGTCCACGTCCACACAGGCTTTGAAGAGGGGGACTGGGCGGTTCGCCGTCATACCCGGATTCTCGGGGATGGCAGGTCCCGCGCCACGGCCCTGGCTGGCCTCCAATTGTGGCAGGCTGACGGGGAAGCCGAACTCACCCATGCTGCCCCCTTGTTGGCCGGGCCTTTTGGCCTCGCCCGCCCATCCCCCCTCGAGGAGCCCCATGACCAACGCCACCGCGACTGCCTGGACCACCTTCGCCCCCCGCTACGAGGCCCTCGCCACCGAGCCGCTGAGCCCGGGGAACATCCCGGCGTGGCTGGAACGCTGGAGCGACCTGGAAAAGGACGTGATGGAGGTGCAGGCGCAGCTTATGCGGGCCAAGGACGCCGACCCCACCGACAGGGACGCCGAGCGGGCCTTTGTGAGCTTCGTGCAGGAGGTGCAGCCCGATGTCATGCGGGCGGGGCAACGCCTCAACGACCGCCTGCTGGCACAGACGGGCTGGGAGCCGGAGGGGCCACATGTACAGATGCTCCGGCGGCTGCGGAACGAGGCGGCCCTGTACCGCGAGGAGAACCTGCCGCTGCTGAGCGAGATCACCACCCTCGCCAACGAGTTCAACAAGATCACGGGAGCCCTGCGTGCCCGGGTGAACGGCCAGGAGCTGACCATCCCCCAGGCTCAGCGCCTGCTCCTGGGACCGGACCGGGCCGAGCGGGAGGCCGCCTGGCGGGGCATCGCCGAGGCCAACCTGGGCGCCGCGCCGGAACTCGACGCCCTCTTCCTGAAGTTGCTGAGCCTGCGCCGCCAGGTCGCCAGGAACGCGGGCTGCGAGGACTTCCGGGCCTACGTGTGGCGGGCCATGAACCGCTTCGACTACACCCCGGGGGACACGCGGCAGCTCCACGACGCGGTGGAGCAGCATGTCGTGCCCCTCCAGACCCGGATGAACGACGAGCGGCGGGAGGGGCTGGGGCTGGAGACGCTGCGCCCCTGGGACACCCAGGCCGATCCGCTGGGGCGCCCCGCGTTGCGGCCCTTCACGACCACCGAGGAGTACATCGCCACCGCCGAGCGGATCTTCAGGGCCCTGGACCCGGACCTGGGGGCGCAGTTCGCCGCGATGCGCGAGGGCGGCTTCCTCGACCTGGACCCCCGCCCGGAGAAGGTGCCGGGCTACGGGTACTGCAACTACCTGCCGCGCACGGGCTCCCCGTACATCTACTGGAGCGCGGTGGGGACCGACACGGACGTGCGGGTGCTGCTGCACGAGGCGGGGCACGCCTTTCACTTCCTGGCCTCGGGGAAGCCCGGCGACCTGATCTGGAACCTGCTCTCCCCCATCGAGTTCGCCGAGGTGGGCAGCCAGGCTATGGAGTTGCTGACGCTGCCACTCCTGGAGAAGCCGGTGGGGTACTACTCGCCGGAGGACGCCGCCCGTGCCCGGCGGGACAAGATCGAGACGGTGCTGCGGCAGTTCACCGGGCAGGCGACCGGGGACGCCTTTCAGCAGTGGCTCTACGCCGAGGCGCCGGGGGACGTGACCATAGAGCAGATCGACGCGAAATGGCTGGAATGCTCCGGGCGCTTTGACAGCGGGGTGGACTGGCGGGGCCTGGAGGACGTGCGGGCCAAGGGCTGGCAGTTCGTCCACATCTTCGCCATTCCCCTGTACCTGCTGGAATACTCCCTCGCCTGGATCGGGGCGCTACAGGTGTGGCAGTCGGCCCTGCGCGACCCGGAGAGGGCGCTGCGCCACTACAAGGAGGCGCTGGCGCTGGGCGGCACCCGGCCCCTCCCCGAGTTGTTCCGGGCGGCGGGGGCCCGCCTCGCCTTCGACGCCGGGACCCTGCGCGGCCTGATGGCCCTGCTGGAGGAGCAGTTGGGCGGGGCCGGGCGGGCCTGAGCGGTTCGCCGTGACGGGAGGCGGGGGCCTGGGAGGGCGCCACGGATGGGCGTTCATCCCGCTCCCTCTGGGGCACCCCAGCATCGGGGGAGGCCCGGGAACCGAGGCCGGACCGGCCCGCGCTGTGCCCCCATGCCCACCGGGGTCCTCACCCTGAGCAACACGAAAGGGGCTTGCCCAGGGATGCTCCGCACTCGCCCGGCATGACGGGGTGCTGCGCCCCGCCCCAGGGTGAAACGGGCTCCGAATCCCCGCCGTCCTTCGCCCCTGATCACCCGGAACACGGCTGGACATCCGCCGCTTGCCCACCCCCTTGAGTTCGGCCGGGCTTTCCCTGCGACTGGCTTGCCCTCTGCCCGGCCTCCCCATCGGGACCCCGTTCCGCGCCCGCCTTCACCTCACAAAGGTCGGTGTGGCCCGTGGGGCGTGTTAGGCATTTTAGCCGGGTGTTATTGACAATCCTTTTTACCCGGGAAATACTCGGGTCATGAGCGACTCCACCTACACCGCCTTTCTCGGGGGGCGACACCTGATCACCGCCCCCCTTCCCGAACTCCTGCGCGTCCTCAAGGCACACCACGACGCCGCCATCCTGGTGTTCGAGGACCAGACCGGGCGGCAGGTGGACTTCGACCTGCGCGGCAGCGTGGACGACGTTCTGGCCCGCCACGTGCCCGGGGCGCCCCGCAAGGGTCCCGGGCGCCCGAAGCTCGGCGTCGTGGCCCGCGAGGTGACCCTGCTGCCCCGCCACTGGGCCTGGCTGGACGAGCAGCGCGGCGGGGCCTCGGCCACCCTGCGCCGCCTGATCGACGAGGCGCGCAGGCAGGGGACCCCGGGGCAGGACGCGGCCCGCGCCGCAGAGGCTGCCGGGCGCGTGATTACGGCACTCGCGGGCGACCTGCCGAACTTTGAGGAGGCCAGCCGCGCCCTGTACGGCGGCCAGGGGGAGCGCTTCGCGGAGTTGACGCGCGCCTGGCCGGAGGACGTGCGCGACTACGCCCTGCGTCTGGCCCAACCCGCCTTCGCCGGGGCCTGAAGAACCGTCGGGCCTGCCACTCCCCGAGAAACCCAATCCGCCCCGCTCGCCCCCACAAGGATTTGAAGTCCCTTATGGGGATGTGGGAGACCCGCAACACCGCACTTCGGCGGGGCTGGCGCGAGCAGGGCGGGGCCGCCCTCGTGGCCGGGGTGCTGCACGCCCGCGAACGCCCGGAACCTGAGCGCCTGTGGCTGGACGAACTCCGGCCCGCCGGGGGTCCAGAGGTGGGCGGGGCCGGCACGTGTCCCGCGTCACCTCGCCCGGGCCCGGTGATAGCCGCGAATCGCGGCGCTGCTCCCCCGCCGTACGCCCCCGGCTGTGCCCGCGTGAGCCACGTCACCGGGGGCGGCGAGGGCACACCCGCCGTACGCCGGAATGAAATGCCCGTGCCCTTCCGCCTGGGCTCCTTCTGTGGACAGGTCGGCTTGAGCCCTGGGCTGGGGCGTGGCACGATCAGGGGGATGACGGGCCAACCCGCCGCCACGCCGCACCTGCGCGACCTCGCGCGGCTGCGCCGCGTGCGCGACCGGATCGACCGGGAGTACGCCCAGCCACTGGACGTGGAGGCGCTGGCCCGGGGCGTGAACATGTCGGCGGGGCACCTCAGCCGCTCATTCCGGCGCGCCTATGGGGAGTCGCCGTACAGCTACCTGATGACGCGGCGCATCGAGCGCGCGATGGCGCTGCTGCGCCTGGGCCACCTCAGCGTCACCGAGGTCTGCTTCGAGGTCGGCTGCTCGTCGCTGGGCACCTTCAGCACGCGCTTTACCGAGCTGGTCGGGATGCCGCCCAGCGCCTACCGGAACCAGGCGGCGGGCGAGGCGGCGGGGATGCCGCCCTGCGTGGCGAAGCAGGTGACGCGCCCGGTCAGGAATCGAGAAGCGCCGGACCCCGCGCCCCGCCTAGAGTGAGGACATGGACCTCACCATTCACCAGACCTTCCTCCCGCACGACGACCCGGACGCCTCGCTGGCCTTTTACCGCGACACCCTGGGCTTCGAGGTCCGGGGCGACGTTGGGTACGGTGGGATGCGCTGGATCACGGTCGGCCCCGAAGGTCAGTCCGGCCCCTCCATCGTCCTGTACCCGCCGGTCGCCACGCCCGGCATCACCGAGGCCGAGCGCCGCACCATCGCCGAGATGATGGCGAAGGGCAGCTACGCCACCATCGTCCTCGCCACTCCTGACCTCGACGGCACGTTCGAGCGCTTGCAGGCCAGCGACGCCGAGGTCGTTCAGGAGCCGACCGCGCAGCCGTACGGCGTGCGCGATTGCGCTCTGCGCGATCCCGCGGGCAACCTGATCCGCATCCAGGAGCGGCGCTGAGCACCCGGCGATCACCCCCATCCCACCCCACTGGAGGAGGCATCATGACGGCAAAGACATCCAGGAAACCGGCGAGGTCGGCCGCGCCGGATCAGGCGGCCCAGAGCTTCACGAGCGAGGAGCGGGCCGCAATGAGGGAGCGCGCCAGAGAGCTGAAGGCGGAGGCGCGCGCGAACAGGGACCGGGCGGACGGGGAACGTGACCTGCTGGCGAAGATCGCCGAGCTGCCCGAGCCCGACCGTCACATGGCCGAGCGGCTGCACGCCCTCGTCACCGCCAGCGCGCCCACCCTCTCGCCGAAAACCTGGTACGGGATGCCCGCGTACGCCAGGGACGGCAAGGTCGTCTGCTACTTCACCCCCGCCTCGAAGTTCAACTCGAGGTACGCGACGCTCGGCTTCAACGACACCGCGAACCTCGACGAGGGGGCGATGTGGCCGACCTCCTTCGCGCTGACGGAATGGACCGCCGAGGTCGAGGCCAGGGTCGCCGCCCTCGTGAGGAGAGCGGTGGGCTGAGGACGGAACTCGCCGCAGGCCCCACCCCGGGCGGTACGGGCCGAGCAGCCCGATGGCACCCCAACGGTGAGGGCGCCGCGGTCGAGGTGGCCCGCAGCGTTCAAGGGCATCTTGGGCTCGTGCAGGGGCCTGCCGAGCGGCCTGGCTATTGGGGAACGGACCACCTGACCGATCCATCCTCGGCAGCCCTTGACCGGGTGGGTCAGAGTTTCGTGACATATCTGATTCGAAAATAAAGTCTCCATGAAGGTACGCGCCCTGTTCCTCCTGCTGGCCCTCGGCGCGGCCCACGCGCAGACCACGTACACGGTTCAGGCGGGCGATACCCTCAGCAGCCTTGCGCGCACCTACCACACCACAGCGGGTCTCCTGCTCACCCTCAATGGCCTGTCCACCACGACCCTCCAGGTTGGGCAGATTCTCCGGCTCCCGCAGACCGGGTACACCGTTCAGCCCGGCGACACCCTGTACCGCATCGCCCGGCAGTACGGGACGACGCCGGAACTGCTCGCCGAACTCAACGGGCTCACCTCCAGCACGGTGCAGGTCGGGCAAGTGCTGCGGCTCCCGGAGGGCGCGTCCCCCGTCACGTCCGCCCCGGCTCCGGCGACTCGCCCCCAGGCGGCGGGGCTGGACCGCGGGCTCTTCACCCCCTCCCGGCTCCCGCCCGCCGGCACCCTGACCTTCCGCACGGCGGGCACGGGCAACTCCCGGCCGGCCAGCGCGTACCTCCAGGATGTGGGCTTCGCGTACCAGACGCGCAACAACTGCGGCCCGGCCGCCATCGCCGCCGCCCTCCGGCACTACGGCGTCCAGGCGGACCAGGCCACCTGGCAAGGCGAGTTGCGCCCGGGGGGCCGGAACATGTGGTTTCCCGACGCGCAGCGCCTGCTCCAGGGGCTCGGCTTCCAGGCGCCCGTCGGGAGGAACGGCACCGTCGAGGACATCAAGCGGCAGGTGGCGCAGGGATTCCCGGTGATCGTGTTGCAGTTTCACAGCGTTCCCGGGCAGACCCCCCATTTCCGCGTGGTGCGCGGCTACGACGACGCGCAGGGCATCCTGATCATGAGCGACTCGCTGAGCGGGCCGAACGTGGCGCTGACCGAGCACGACTTCGACGTGCTGTGGAACACCCAGGGGCGGCAGTACCTGGTCGTGCGGCCGGGATGAAGTGCGTTCCGTCAGGGGATGAGTCAGGGAAGTGGCGCTGAACAGGGGCAGAGCCTTCCCCAGCCGGTGAGGCCGGATCGACCCGATCGTCAGGGAACAGGGGCGAGGGTGAGCCGCAGAATGTACGTCTCCCCGGGCGCGTCCTTCTGTAAGGCCCGGTACTTCACGTGCAGGTCATGCAGGTCACGTTGCAGCCGCTTGGCGTTCTCCCTGGAGAGCTGGACGGGGGCCGTGTTATCCCACACGGCGGGCACGTCCTCCTGCAAAAGCCACTGCAAGAGCCCCGGGACGGGCGAGGCGGGTGAGGCGGGCCGCACGGGCAGGAGTGCGTGACTCTTGAGGCCCCCCGCGTCACCGTAGGTGTACAGCCCGAACCACCGGGGATCGTCCGCGAGGGCGCTCCACGCCCGGGTCAGGAGGGACAGGACCGAGCGGCGCGTGTGGTCCAGGGAGGACTCGTACAGCGCGTGGATGGACTCCGCCGAGGTTACGGCAAACGGGACGAAGTAGCCCGGCGAGGAGGACCGGTAGTAGCGGACCGCCCGGCCCGCCCTCGGCTCCGTGCGGGTGACCTCCAGCAGGCCCAGCCGGAGCAGTTTGTTCACCTGATACAGCATGGCGTGCTTCGTGACGCCCAGTTCCGCAGCCACGTCCGTCACCCGCCGCTCCCGCCAGATGAAGGGCTCGAAGTATCGCCGGAGCTGCGCGTCCGCCAGGACCCGCGCCGCCCCGGGGTCGTCCAGGCGCTGCCACACCCTGGGTGAATCGCCTTGTGTCATTTTCACCAGGGTACCGCGCACCCTGCCCCATGAGGCCGCCATGTTGACCCTGCTGACCCTTCCCAACTTCCGCCGACTCTGGCTCGGCGAGGTCGTCTCCCTGATCGGTGACCGGGCGCTGCTGCTCGCGCTGCCGTATTTCCTGTACCGGGAGACCGGGTCCACCCTCGCCACGGCCCTGCTCGCCCTGTCCTACTATCTGCCGGGCCTGCTGTTCGGCTCCTTCGCGGGCGTACTCGCCGACCGCTGGGACCGCAAGCGCGTGCTGGTCATCACGCACCTGATCCAGGGGGCCCTGGTGACGCTGCTGCTGCTCGCCCCGCAGCCCGGCCTGGTGTGGGTGGCCTACGCGGTGACCTTCGCGGAACTCACCGTCAGCACGCTGTCCACCCCCGTCGCGGGCGCCCTGCTCCCCTCCCTGGTCCCCGAGGAGAACCTGATGCGGGCGAACGCCGCGCTCTCCCTGGGCACAACGGGCGCCCGCCTGCTGGGTCCGGTGGTCGGCGGCGCGCTGATCGCCACCTTCGGCATTCCCGGGGTCGTGCTCTTCGACGCCGCGTCGTTCGTCCTCGCGGCGCTGTGCTTCCTTCGCCTCCGGGTGCCCGCGCGAGTCCCGGCGGATGCCCCCGTCGGGGCCACGGCGCTCCTGAACACCTGGCGTGACCTGGGCCGGGAGTGGCGTGAGGGCCTGAGGGTCATCCGGCGCAGCCCGGTCATCCTGGCCCTGCTGGCGGTCCTGAGCATCACGAGTCTCGGCGGCACGCTGATCGACCCGTTCTACACGCCGTTCCTGGTGTCGGTGCTGCACGCCGACGCGCGGACGATAGGGCTGCTGGGCACCCTGGGCGGCCTCGGTGCCCTCCTGGGGAGTGCCGCGTCCGCGTGGCTGGGCGACCGGGTTCCCCCACGCCTCCTGATCGCGTTCGGCACGCTCCTCGTCGGGGTTCTGATGCTGCGGATGTACAGCGGGGCGTCCCTGCCACCCCTGTTCGCCCTGGTGCCCCTCCTGGGGGTGCCGATGGTGGTGTCGAACGTCGCCCTATCCACCATGATCCAGACGGTAACGCCCGACGCTTACCGGGGCCGGGTGTACGGCGCCCTGGGGACGACCAATGCCCTCGTCGGGGTCCTTGCCACCGCTGCGGCCGGCCTGGTCGGGCCGCGGGTGGGCACCGTGCCCATGCTCGTCCTCGCCGCCGGCATCACGCTGCTTGGGGGCGTCGTGGCGCTCGTGTTCCTGCCCGCCCGGGCGCCAGGGGCCGAGCAGGGTTCATCCGTGGGCTGAAGTGACCTGGACTGAACCCCCGTGTGGGGCACCCAACCCGAACTGTCCGAACTGCCGGAGGGGTGGGCAGCCCCCACGCCCTCTCCTCCCGACTGTTCTGGCCCTGCTGCGCGCCGGAGCGGTTTCCCCGACGGGCGCTCTTCTCCTCACGCCCCGGGGTGGCCGGGCAAGAGGCAGAAGCTACGCCGCTTGTCCCCGTACCTCCGCCATTCGGCGCAGTCCTCCTTGCGCCACTGCGCCGATGTTTCCCGCGGACCCACCAGGCACTATGGGGGCAGCCGAGAGGGACCGTCCGACCGGCGAAAGGAGACCTCGCCGTGAACCCCAACCTCGTTCTCCACCAGGACCGCGCCCGTGAACTCCGCGCCGAGGCGAGCCGCGACCGCGAAGCCCGCGCCGCCCGCCCTGAGCGCCCCGACCTGCTCCAGCGGGTCAGGCTGATGCTCCTGTTCCGCCAGCCCCGCCTCGCCTGAGCCCCGCGCCGCGGGAGATGAAGAGAGCCGCAGGGCGTTGTCAGAATTCTGTAGGCGCCCCCGGCTACCCTGAGTCCAGGCCCAAAGCTGACCCGACCGAGTGAAGTCGGATGACCCCGCCCCCCGCGTGCCCCGCCGCGCCGGGGGCTTTTCACCGTTGCCCGGGCCGGACATCTTCAAAAGGTTCTCGCCGTCGTCGCCCCGCGCCTCAGCGCCAGGTCCACAGGCGCACGGTGTGGTCGCGGCCCCCGCTCGACGCCAGGAGGGCGCCGTCGGGGCTGAAGGCCAGGGCGCTCACCACGCCCGCGTGTGCGCCCAGCGTCCGGGTGTGGCGCCCGGTGGACACGTCCCACAGCCAGACCTGCCGGTCCTCGCCGCCCGAGGCGAGCGTGCGGCCATCGGGGGCAAAGGCCACCGCCTCGACAGGGGCCGCGTGGCCGCGCAGGGTGCCCAGGTCGCGGCCATCGGATACGGACCACAGCCGCAGGGTGGCGTCCCAGCTCGCGGTGGCGAGGCGGGTGCCGTCGGGGCTGAAGGCCAGGGCGCTCACGTAGTCGGTGTGGCCCCGCAGCGTGCGCGTCTCGCGCCGGGCCGCGACGCTCCACAGCCGGGCCGTCTTGTCGCGGCTCGCGCTCGCCAGCAGGGTGCCGTCCGGGCTGAAGGCGACCGCCGTGACCACGTCGGTGTGCCCCCGCAGCGCGGCGAGGAAGCGGCCAGTCGCCACGTCCCACAGCCGGACGGTGTTGGCCGGACCCGAAAGGGCGGAGTTGTCCCCGCTCCCGGTCGCCAGCAGGGTGCCGTCCGGGCTGAAGGCGACGGACGTGACGTAGTAGGTGTTCAGCACGAGCGTGCGCTGCAGCGCGCCGGTCGCCGCGTCCCACAGCCGCACCCGGCCGTCGGTGCCCGCCGCGGCGAGCAGGCGGCCGTCGGGGCTCCAGGCGACGGCGTTCACGGTTCCGGGCTGCGTGAGGGTGCGCTCGACCGCCCCGGCGGGCAGACGCCACAGCCGGAGCTGGCCCTGACCGTTCCCGGTGGCGAGCAGCGCGCCGCCGGGCGCGAAGGCCAGCGGCCCCGCGTACAGGCTGCCCACCTGGAGGACGCGGGGGGACGGGGTGCTCGCCGGGACGGGTGTGGCGGCGGCCAGCGGGGAGGGTGCGCCCGGGCCCATCTGGAGGATGAGCGCGCAGGCGAGGGCCAGCAGCCTGGAATTTTGGAGTGGAATCATGACGTTCCTCCCGGGAGGGCGGCGCGCCGCCGGGCGGGAACCAGGCGGCGCGGCACTCTTTTGTACTGGAGGCGGGTGACCCGGGGCTTACTTCGGGCGTACCAGGGTGATCTTGCCGCTGCCGGTGCGCTCGTCGAGCTGCGCGACGTAGAGGTGGCCGGTCGAGCGGTTCTCGGTGAGGTCCAGGGGGCTGGGGTTGAAGTCGGTGAGGCCCGTAACCTGGGTTTCGGCCTTCACGATGTCCTGGTTGGGGGCGCCGGGGGTCAGCACGATGATGTCCTTGCCCGCGCTGTAGCGCACCACGAGCAGCTTGCCGTTGAGCTGCGAGTTCCCGGTGGTCGTGTACTCCTCGATCACGCCGTTGGACGAGGCGTGTTCGCCGAAGTCGTAGGCGAAGCCCTTCCAGTTGGGGTCGGGCTGGGTGCCCACCGGGTACTCGGGAACCTCGCCCCGATCAGGCCCCGCCGTCGGGTTGCCGCCGTTCAGCACCCACTGGCAGCGCAGCGGGTTGGGGTGGCCGTAGTAGCCGTCCTTCTCCACCCGGAACAGGTAGTCGTGCTGCACGGACACGTTGTTCAGTGCCGGGACGGCCGGGCCGGTGTAGGGGCCGCCAGGGCGGGTCTGGCAGGAATCCGGCAGCGGGTTGGGGGTGCCGGGCGTGTTGCCGCCCGCCGCCGAGCCGTTGGTGGGCACGTACAGTTGCCCGTTGGTGTGCCACACCATGTCGTAGGCGTTGCGGATGCCGCTCGCGTAGATCGTGACGGGCGCGCCGAGCGCGTAGGGGTTGTACAGGCCGCCCTCGGCGGTCTTCACGTCCAGCGGCGGCGAGGTGATCTTGGTGAGGTCCACCCGCAGCAGCGAGCCGTTCAGCAGCCGTTCGGGGCGGTTGCCCCAGGCGGTGTCGGGCGCGCCCATCGCGGAGTTGCTGCCCTGCAGCACATACAGCGCGCCGAGCTCGCCGGGGCGGAAGGCGATCGAGTTCGTCTCGTGGTCGCGGATCGAGCGGGGCAGCCCGATCACGTAGTCCTGCACGTTCTCCAGGTTGGGGCCGCTCAGGCGGGTGATCTTGCCGCTCCAGTCGGGCGCGTTGGCGCTGCCGTCCCAGAAGTAGTTGTTGCTGATCCACAGGCTCAGATTGTCGGGCGTGGAGAGCGGGTCGAACTTCATGCCGATGATGGTGCGCGGCCCGCCGTTGGCGGTCTGGACGGACGTGATCGTCTGCGGCGCGGTGAGCGTGCCGTCGGGCATCACGCCGAAGCGCAGAATTTCCCCGGTCAGCGTGCCCGCGTACAGCTTGCCGTCCGGCCCCATCTCCACGGTGGTGTACGGCATGGCCGGGACGTTCGGCAGCGCGACCTGCTCGAAGCTGTACGGGCTGGGCGTGCCGCTCGCGCCCGTCACGAAGCTGGAGCGCAGCGGCAGGAAGGCCACCCCGCTCGTGTCCTTGACGCCGTCGGTGACCTCGAAGGTGTACTTGGTGTTGGCGTTCAGGGGCGCGTTGGGTTTGAGCACGATCACGTCCCCGCCGCCCGAGGTGTTCAGCGTGGCGGGCACCGCGACGTTCGTGCCCGCGTCGATCAGCCGCACCGTCGAGGACGTGAGGGTATTCAGGTCGATGGCGCTGTTGGGCAGGTTCACGTCCGCCGTGATCGACACGGTGGGGGGCACCATCGTCTGGGCGTCCTGCGGGCCCGTCGAACGCACGCTGGGCCGGTCACCCTGCTGGATGGTCACGTAGTCGATCTTGGTGTTCGAGCCGCCGCGCGCATCCACCGTGAGGCGGCCGTCGGTGACGTTGGCGCGTAGGGTGGTCGCCGCGAACTTCCTCGTCGCGTCGGGCTGGAAGCGGGAGATGGCGAGCTGCCCCTCGATGTTGATCTGGTGGGCGCTGTCGTAGAGGTTGGCGGCGTCCCCCACGCCCACGGTCACGGTGTACACGCCGTTGGGCAGCGCGTATTCCCAGGCGGCGGGAATCTTGACGGCGCTGGAGTTGGGGCTGCTGGGCGGGAACTGCATGTGCGCCAGGGTGTTCAGCCGCGCGTCCACGCCCACAAGCGCGCGGTCCCGCGTGTTCGGCGTGATGTCGAGCGGCACGCTCGTGCCCGTGCCCACGCTGTCTTCCCTGATCCAGCCGAAGCCGCGCGCCGTGTCGAAGGCCGCGCCCGTGTCCCTCGTGTAGCCGGGGGGCGTGGCCGAGCTGGCAGGCTGGAAGTTGATCAGGATGCCGCCCGCGGGCAGGGTGGAGGCCGGGTTGACCGTCACCTGCGAACTGCCCGACTTGCTCGGGTCGAACTTCGAGGTGGCGGTGATGGTCGCCGTGCCCTGGGCGGCGGCGGTGACCAGCCCGGCACTGCTGACGGTGGCGACCGCCGGGTTGCTGCTCGTCCAGGTCACGTCCGAGTTGTACGCCCCGCTGCCCTGCACGTCGGCCGTGAACTGCCGACTTCCCCCCACCGTGATCACCGCGCTGCCGGGGTTGACCGTCACGCTGCTGACCGTCGGCTGGGTGACCGAGCAGCTCACCTTGGCGGCAGCCCAGTCGGCGTGGTCCGAGTTGATCCCGTCACCCGCGTCCGTCACCGTCAGGGTCAGGCGCTGCTTGCCCGCCACATCGACACTCACCGAGCGGGCCGGGTCGCGGCCGGTCAGGATTCCGCTGTCATAGACCTTCGTGCCGTCGGTGGACACCTGAAACACCACGCTGCCGCGGTCCCCCACCTCGTCGTCCACGCCCACCTCGGCCGTGAAGGTCGAGCAGGTGCCGTTCAGGTCGTAGGTGAGCTGGGACGCCGCGTGAACGCCCAGGCCCTTGGGATAGGCTGTGCCACCGATGGTGATGGGATTGCCGTCCCCCGCCGCCCGCTGGCCGTTGCTCATGTTCTTCTCGTACGGGCCGTACCCGTTGGTGGGCGCCGCGGAGGGGGTGAGGTCGGCAAGGAACTTCTCCCCCGAGGGCGCGGGCGCCGTGCAGGTGACCGTGGTGGCGGCCCAGTCCGCGTGGTCGTACTGAATCCCGTCGCCCCCGTCGGTCACTACCAGGCGCAGGTCGCGCACCCCGGAGATGTCCACGCTGATGTCCTTGGCCGCGTCCCGGCCGCGCACGAGGCCGCTGTCGTAAAGCTTCGTGGCCGTGCCGTTCCAGACCTGGAAGACGACGGTGCCGCGCTTGGTGGTCGCGTCATCCACCTCGTCGTCGAGGCCGATGCTGGCGGTGAAGGTCGTGCATCCACTGGGCAGGGTGTAGCGCACGTCCGAGTTGGCGTGTACACCCAGCCCCCGCGGGAAGGTCACGCCGCCGATGGTCAGCGTCTTCCCGTCCCCGGCCACCCGGGTGTTGTTGCTGCGGTCCACCTCGACCGGGCCGTAGCCGTTGGCGGCGGACGTCCATACCTGGTCAGTCAGGTTCAGGACAACCGGGGTGTCCTGGGCACTCACGGCCAGGCCGCGCCACGGGTAACCCTGGTTGCCCGGATAGGGGTCCCCGCCCTGGGCCGCGTCCGTCCACGAGTAGTCCGTCCCCGGCTCGTAGGGGTAGGCGGCCACCGGGTCGGGCACGGATGGCGCTTCACCCTGGGGCGAGGAGCAGGCCGCCAGGCTCAGGGTCAGCGCGAGGGTCAGACCCAGACGCAGGGAGGAGTGAAGGCTGGGCTTACGTGAAGACATGCGGCAATCCTTTCTCGGCGGCAAGCGGGTGCCACGGGTGGAAACGGGGAGGCTGCGAAATCCGGGACAGTGTGTAGGATGACGCCCCGCCCGCTAACGTTTCGTTACGAGGAGGGAATGGCCCTCCCGGTGGCCCGCGCCCGGCATACCCCTGTGGCGGTGGCGGCACCCGCAGCCCAACGGCGGGGTGGTGCCGGATGACCCCACGCCACCACCGGTGCCCGCGCCCCGGGGATGATCCCGCCTGACGCTCGGGGGGTCCCAGGCCCGGGGGCTTTGCTGGTCACTCCTCTTGCGGCCACTGAACCTCGGCTCGCCCGCTCGTCGTCCAGCGCCGCCCGCCGGTCTTCTTGGCCCCCGCCCGGATGCGCGGCGTTGCCCGTCCACCTGCTCTTCGTCCGCGCCCCGCCGCGACTTCGTCCTAGTACGCCCCGCTGCCGCGCAGCACCACGCGCAGGGTTCGCAGCAGGATCACCATGTCCAGCCACAGCGACCAGTTGCGGACGTAGTAGGGGTCCCAGCGCTCCATGCCCAGGTTGCCCGCTTCGGAGCGGCCCGACACCTGCCACAGCCCGGTCATGCCGGGATGCACCCGCTCGCGCAGCCGCTGCACCTGCCCCGAAAGCTGCTCCTGGTGGTAGGGGGGGAGCGGACGCGGCCCGACGAGCGACATCTGGCCCAGCAGGACATTCAGGAGCTGCGGGAACTCGTCAAGGCTGGTCTTGCGCAGCACGGCCCCCACCCGGGTAATGCGGGGGTCTTTCCTCAGCTTGAAGTTCGCCTCCCACTCGGCGCGCAGGGCGGGGTCCTCGGCCAGGCGCCGCTGCAACACCGCCTCGGCGTTCGGGACCATGGTTCGGAACTTGTAGGTGCCGAACAGCCGCCCGCCGTAGCCCACCCGCGGCTGCACGAAGAGCGGGTTCTGGCGGTCCTCCAGCCAGATCGCCAGCGCGACCAGCCCGCACAGCGGCACCCAGAAGGGGGCGCTGAGCAGCACGGCCGTGAGGTCAAAGGCCCGCTTGACGGTGCGCGCCACCGGGTCGAGCAGGTTGCGGCTGACCTCCAGGCCCAGCACGCCGCCGAAGTCGCTCGCCTTGACCCACAGCGACTCCATCTCGAACAGGTCGGGGATCAGGACCACGCTGCGGTAGCCCGAGAGGGGGCCCTCCAGCAGCTCCAGGGTGCGCTCCCGGCCGATGCCCGGCATCGCCAGCACGGCGATGGGCGCCTGCGGCAGGGTGCCCGAGGCCGAGCCCAGCACCGGCACCCCGCGGATCTGGGTGCCGCGCAGCTCGGGATCGTCGTCGAACACGCCGACGGGCTGGTAGCCGTAGCCGGTGTTCTCCTGAAGAGCGGCGATCAGGAGCTGGCCCGTTTCCGCGCCGCCATACACCACGGTGGGCACGCCCCAGAGGCCCGCCCCCAGCAGCAGCCGCTTGGCGCCGTACCGCAGGAGCAGCACCAGCGGCCACGCGAGCAGCACGCCCAGCACAAGCGCCACCCGCCCCGGCCCGGGCTCGTCCTGGGCGAAGTACAGCGCGACGACCGCACTGGCGAACACCAGCAGCGTGAGTTCGGTGAGGCGCTTGATCTCGGTGGGGGCCCCCAGCCCCCAACTCGGGAGGAGTTGCAGGAAAAAGGCGCCGCCCAGCCAGGTCACCAGCACGAACCAGACCCCGGCGCTCACCGGCATGGTGCTCAGTTCGGCATGCTGCCACCACGCCACGCCGGCGAGGGCCAGGCTCAACGCCAGGACATCCCCCAGCGCCAGCACGAGCGCGTTGAGCAGTTGCCGGTTGCGAAAAAGCCGCGCCGCGTCGCGGGTGGCGTTGAAGTACTGGAGGCGGTCACTTGAGACTTGCATGGGGTCACTCCTCGGGCGGCTGGCGTGAGAGGCAGCTCTGCTGGGTCCCATGCTGCGCCTGGCCTCGTTACGTGAACGCAAAATAGGACCCCACGCCTGTTGGCCGGGGGGCGGACGCCAGGGGGGACGCGGCGAAAAGCGGGCCAGCCGGTGGCTTCCCGACTGGCCTGGGGCGGGTGGGGGCCGTCATATCCGCACCCGGCCCCGCCCCGTTCGCCGCCCACCCCGGCCCGGCTGCCGCGCCGCGCCGCGCAGCACCGCCTCCCAGGCGGGGACAACGCGTTCCGGGGCAAAATCCTGCGCGCGGCGCAGGCCCGCCTCGCGCAGCCGCTCCCGCAGCCCGCCGTCCTCCAGCACCTGGCCCAGGGCCTGGGCGAGGGCGGCGCCGTCATCCACCGGGACAAGCAGGCCGTGGCGCCCGCCCTCCAGGATCTCGGCGGGGCCCGAGGGGCAGTCGGCCGCCACCACCGGGGCGCCGCAGGCCATCGCCTCGGTGATCACGTTCGCGAAGCCCTCGTAGCGTGAGGAGAGGGCGAAGACCGCCGCGTAGCGCATGAACGGGTAGGGGTTGGCGGTGTAGCCGGGCAGGTGAACGCTCCCCTCGACCCCCAGCCGGCGCGCCAGGTCCTGGAGCTGCTCCTGCTCACCCTCGCCCAGGATGAGCAGGTCGTGCTCCAGGCCGCGGGCGCGCAGGGCGGCGTGGGCCTCGATCAGCAGGTCGAAGCCCTTTTGCGTGGTGAGCCGCCCGACCCCCAGCACCGTCGGGCGCCGGGTCATGAATGCCGCCCACTCGGGCAGCGGCTCCGCGGCGAGCGCCCGCACCCGCCCGAGGTCCAGCGGGTTGTGGATGACGCTCAGGCGCTCCTCCCGCAGGGGGAACATCCGGGACAGCGTGTTCTTGAGGCCGTGGGACACGAAGACCAGGCGGGGCAGGCGCGGGTAGATCAGGCGGCCCAGCCACCGGTGCAGGGCGGGCTGATGCAGCTCACGGAAGACGCGGTCCAGGGAGTTGCGCACCCAGCCCACCACCGGCCTCCCTGTGAGCAGGCCCGCCACATACGCGAGGTACGTGGGCAGCAGCTCGACCGTCGCCACGATCACGTCGGCCCGTGCAGCCTCCCGGAGCAGGTCACGCGCGGCGCCCCACGGCCGGTGCCGGATGCGCTGGCCTGGCCCCAGCGCCACGCAGGGCTGAACGTCAGCGGGCACCTCGCCGGGCAGTTCGTCGTGCGAGCGCAGAATCCAGATGCGGGGCTCGAACTGCTCGCGGTCCAGTTGGGAAACCAGGCTCAGGGAGACGCGCTCGGCACCTCGTCCGTACAGGCCCTCGAAGATGAACAGCACCCTGAGTTTTCGTTGCACATTGACCTCGCTGTTGGGGCGTGCGGCAGCGTGTGACCTGCCCTCCGCTCCCGCACGCCTACTGTACCCGCCGCCGGGCGACGGTTTCAGCGGGTGCCGACCCAGGTTGTCGCCTTGGCACCGCTGGGGAGGGAGCCGCCCGTGACGATCAGCTCGCCCCCGATCACGTCGGCGACCGGGGACTGCCGCGCGGCGGGCAGGGGCGTGAGGGCCGTCCAGGTGTCGGTCGCCGGGTTGTACTCGGAAACGTTGGCGACCTCCAGGGACTTTTGCGTCACCCCAGCCACCACCACGATCCGGCCATTCCACACCAAGGTCGAGGCATTGATATGGCCGAGCGGGAGCGGCAGGTTCGCGCGGGGGGTCCAGGTGTCGGTCGACGGATCATAGCGGTCGACGGAGGCCTGGTTGCCCGCCTGCTCGTCCCCGAGGTGCTGACCGCCGATGGCATAGATCTGCCCCCCGAGCGCCACCCCAGCGGTGTGGTTGCGCGGGTTGGGCATGGGCGCGGCACTCCTCCAGGCACTCCCCCCATCCAGGTTGAGCACCCAGTGGTCCGCCGAGTCCCGCAGGTAGATGCTGGTGTTGCTGAGGTTGCGCTCAACCCCGCCGAAGAAGTGAAGCTCGCGGCCCAGACGCACCAGGGCCCCCCCGCCCCTCGCCGCGGGCAGCGGCACTCCGGCGCTCCAGGCGTCAGTCGCCGCGTTGTACTTCCAGACACGGTCGGTCTGCGGCCCGGGATGGTTGCCCACGAACCCGCCCGCGATGTACACGGTCGTGCCGTCCACCGCCACCGCCCCGTGGGTGACGGGTTCGGGCATGGCGGTAACATCGGCCCAGCGGTCCGCCGCGGGATCGTAGCTCTGGGACCGGGTGGTGGCCCGCAGGGCGCTGTCAAAGCCGCCGAACACGTACAGCCGCCCGTTCACCGCCGCCCCCTGCGCCTCGCTCACGGCCTTGAGGGCGTCGGCGCGCGGCGTCCACCTCAGCCCCGTCTCGGCCCGGGCGGCGGGCTTCACGTTACTCACCACAAAGACGTAGTCCTGGTAGTCCCCGTTGACGGCGGGCTCGAAGGCGACCAGGTAGCTGTTTTCCAGGGGCTGGCCCGCGCGGTTGTTCAGGGGGTAGATCCGCGCGGCGTGTTCGACCCGCGCCGTGTTGAGTTCGTCCTGGGTGTAGCTGTTCTGTGGGGCGTAGCTCGTGGCCCCCACGTACAGGCCGAAGGTGGCGCTGCCCGGGTCGAAGGTTTCCCGCCCGCCAGGGCTGACCGGCGGGTTGAGCCGCTGCTCCCCGCCCCGCGCGATCTCGGCGACCGGGTGCAGCGCGGGGCTCCCGCTCCCCGGCGTGTAGTACCCGAAGGGCAGGGGGTCATCGGGCGAGTAGCGGGCGACGGGACGCAGGGTGACCGGCCCCGGTCCCGCCTTGGTAAAGAGGGGGGCGAGCACCTCGTCGCCAATGGGGCCGGGCCCCGTGCCCAGGATGAGGTTCTTGCCCCCCACGTCGATGTCGTACCCCAGCGTCTGCACGATCTGCGCGAGGGGCGGCTCCAGGTTGCCCTGCTCGCCGCGGGCGCTCAGGCCGTACAGGCCCACAGTCTGGGCTGGCTTCCCCAAGGCGTCACTCGTCACGCGCAGCGCGGCCTGGAGCGCACCCACCTCATTGGGGGTGAAGCTCGTCGCCACCTCGGCGCTCGCGCCTGGGGGCAGGGTGAGCGGCCAGGCGGGCGGGTTGACCAGGCGGAAGTCCGCGGCGTTTTTCCCCGTCAGCTCCACGCTGTTGATGCGCAGGGGGGCGCTGCCCCGGTTGCGCAGGGTCACGGCCTGGGGCGCGCCCGTGCTGTTCACGACGCCGCTGAAGATCTGCTCGGCGGGGGTGAGGTCCAGGACCTGACCCTGCGGCGGCGGGTTCGCCCCCGGGGTGCAGGTGCGCAGCATGGGGCTTCCCCAGTCGGCGTGGTCGTGGGAGATGCCGTCGCCCGCGTCCGTTACGACCAGCCGCAGCTCGTCCTTGCCGCTCACGTCCACGCCCAGCGCCCTGGCCCCGTCGGTGCCGCGCATCACGCCGCTGTCATACAGCTTGGTGCCGTCCCCGTACACCTGGAACACCACGCTGCCCCGCTGCCCCACCTCGTCGTCCAGCCCCACGCTGGCCGTGAACTCCCGGCACTGGCCCGCCAGCGCAAAGGTCATGGCCGAGTTGGCGTGGGCCCCGAAGCCCCGGTCGAAGCGCACCCCGCCGATGCTCAGGGGGCCGCCGTCGTCCCCGTTGCGCTCGCCGTTGCTGCGGTTGCGCTCGATGGGTCCCCAGCCGCTCGTGGCGGAGGTCCAGGTCTCGTAACTGAGGTTGTTGTCCCCCGGGTTGATGGTCAGAGGTTGCAGGGCCGACCCGTCACTGCTCCAACTGTGGTCCAGCCCGTCGTAGACGAACTCCGCTCCCGAAGACGGGGCGGCGGCGGGCTGGGCACAGCCCACGAGCAGGGTGGCGATGACAAGGGCTCTTCCGGCGCGGCGCGGGGGGGCAACGGGAGTCCGGGGGCTCTTCATGGACACACTCCTTGGGGACAGGCAAAAGGAGACGCAGGGACGCCGAGGACCTGGGGTACCGGGGGGCTTCTCGACCCGCGGCCCCTGGCCCCCAGCCTCACGAGAAGGAGCCGCGTGTGGGCAGGACCCCGGCCTGGCCGCGCCGTGTGGCGGCCTGCCGGTAGATGCCCAGCAGCTCCTCGACGTTGCGCCCGGCGGTGTAGCGGGTCTCGTACGCCTGCCGGGCGGCCGCGCGCATCCGGGCGTGCTCCCCCGGGTGGTCGAGCATCCACCGCACCTGCGCCGCCAGGTCGTCGGGGTCGCCCGGGCGGAAGAGCCGCCCCGTCACCCCGTGTTCGACAATCCCGGGCATGGAGCCGTGCCCGCTCGCCACGACCGGCAGCCCGGCCGCGAACGCCTCGAGCAGCGTCATCGGGAACCCCTCGTACCACTCCGAGGGAAAGACGAGCACCTTCGCCCCGCGCATCAGCTCCGCCACCCGGGCCGGAGGCTGACGGCCCAGCCACTCCACCCCCGGCAGGTCGCGGGCCGCCGCCTCGACCTGGGGGCCGAGGGGGCCGTCGCCCACCACGCGCAGGGGGAGCCATGCCCCCAGCTTACGCCAGGCCCGCAGCAGGGTCCCCGTGCCCTTTTCCGGGGAGAGGCGGCCCACGAACAGGGCGTAGGGCTCGGTGGGCTCCGGCCCCACGTCCTCGGCAGCCCCCGTCAGGAAGTTGGGCTTGACCACCAGCTTGTCCCCGGGCAGGCCACCCTCGATCAGCTTGCCGCGGGCGAACTCGGTCAGCGCCACGTAGAGGTCCACGTGCCGCTCATAGGTTCGCAACAGGCGGTGGGTGGTGAGCATCGCCGCGACCACGCCGGATCCGGCCCGGCTGCCCCGGTAGCAGGCGTGCCGCACGGCGGGCCAGGGCGGGGTGCGGCCCACGCACGCCTCGCACACGTGGCCGTCCCGGAAGAGGGTGCCGTTCGCGCACAGCAGCCGGTAGTTGTGCAGGGTCTGCACCACCGCCGCCCCGCGCGCCCGCACGGCCCGGTACGCGGCGGGCGAGATCAGGGGAAAGGTATTGTGAAAATGCACCACCTCGCTGCCGTGCCGCTCGACCAGGTCGGCCAGCGTGCGCGCCGCCCGGGCATTCCACACCGTGCCCAGCGCGGTGCCCAGCCGGTTGCCCTCCCCGATGCTGTCATTGTGGACGGTATGGGTGACGACGTTCACCCCGTGCTCCCGCAGCGCCCCCGTCTCGGCGCGGAAGACCGCGTCCTCGCCGCCGCCCTGCTGGTAGAAGTTATGCACCACGAGCACGTTCATGGCTTACTCCCTTCAGGTCGCCCCGCAGCAGGTCACGGTAGACGCCGCGGTACCCCTCCAGCATGCCGGGAAGCCCGAACCGACGCTCGATCTCGCCCCGCGCCCCGCGCGCCAGCTCGCGAAACGGTTCCGGGTCGTCCACCACGGCGGCCAGGTGCCGGGCGAGCGCCCCCGTGTCCTCCGGCGGGGCGAGCAGCGGGTACTCCGCGGGCAGCACCTCCCGCAGCCCGGCGACATCGGTTGTCACGACGGGCGTGCCCGCGAGCAGCGCCTCACCCGCCAGCAGCCCGAAGCCCTCGAAGCGCGAGGGCATCAGCACCACGTCGAAGTCGGCCAGCACGCCGGAGAGCCCGGCCCGCGGCGGTCCCAGCGTGACCGGCCAGCGCAGGGAGGTGGTCTGAGCCCAGTCCCGCAGAAGGGACCCGAGGCTGCCCTCTCCCAGCACCGTCACCTCGGCGTCCCGGCTCGTGAGTGCGGCGGCCCGCTCCAGGATGGCGGGCAGCAGGTCGGCGCCCTTCTGGGGTTCGAGCCGGGCGGCGAACAGGACCCGGACTGGACCGGAAGACGGCGCCCGGGGCTCCCGCGGCCCGGCCAGGGTCACCGCGTTGTGAACGACGTGGCAGCGGTCACGGGGCAGCGCGGGCAGGGCGTGGCGGGCGCGGAAGTCCCGCAACCCCTCCAGGGCGGCCTGCGACACGGCCACGGCGCTGACCGGCGTGAGCTGACGCTCCACCCAGGCGCCGACGCGCTGCCAGACCGGCCAGAGGGTGGTGTTGTGGATGGTCCGCACGGCAGCCGGGGAAGGCCCCCCCAGCCAACTATTCAGCCGGGCCGCCAGGGCGTACACCGCCTCGGGAATATCGGTGTGCAGGTGGACGAGGTCGGGCCGCGTGCGCCGCAGCAACAGGGCGAGTTTGACCGCCGCATGCAGGAGGCCGCCGCGTTTGACATCCAGCCGCGTGCCGCCGTGGACGGGGACCCCTAGCGCCGCGAGGCGGGAGGCCATCCCCCGCCCGATCTCGGTGTCGGCGACGCCGTAGACCGCGAAGAATTCGGCCCTGTACTCGCCGCCAAGCCCTCCGGCCAGCGAGATCGCCACCTCCTCGGCCCCGCCCAGGTCGAGGTGGGTGACGACGTGGAGGACGGCTGGCCTGCCCGCGCCCCTCACCTCGCCCCCTCCGGCAGGGCCGGGCGCCCCGCGAAGCGCCGTCGCTGGACCTCCAGCAGCGCGATCCCGAAGCCGAAGAGGCTCCAGAACCAGATACCCCCCTGCGGCCCCTCCAGGAACACGTCGAAGGCCGCGTTGATCATGAAGGCCGCCCAGTACGCCAGCACCCAGAGGTTGAGCCGCGCCCACAGCTCCTCCCCGGCGGCGGCGGCCCGGCGGTAGGCCCGCAGCAGGCTCAGGGCGAAGAGGCCCTGCAAGAGCACCCAGGCGGTCAGCCCCGGCACCCCCGAGCGCGCCAGGATGTTGAGGTGGCCGTTGTGCGGGCTGCGGAGCGAGCTGTCCTCGTTGACCTGGAAGCCGTCGGCGTCGGCGAGGTTGATGCCGTAGCCCTTGCCGGTCCAGAAGTACGGCCCGTGCACGGTGTAGTTCACGATGTTCTGCCACCACTCCAGCCGCCAGCGGCGCGAGCCGTCACGGTAGCCCTCGCCGGTGTTCCCGGTGATGCTCTGGACATTGAGCAGCAGCGACTGGGCCGAGATGGTATTGCGCGACTCGCCCAGCTTGATGCTGACGTTGAAGGTGAGGAAGCAGGTCAGGATGAAGGCGAACAGCACGAGCGGCTTCCACCAGCGGGTGCCGGGCCGGAACAGCAGGACCACCAGGACGGCGGCGGCAATCGCCAGCAATCCCGCCCGCACCCGGAAGACCGGGATGGCCGCCGCCGCAAACCACAGGGTCCACCACAGCCAGTCCAGCCGGGTGAGGCGCAGGGAGCGCCCGCCCAGCCAGCGGATCGGGGTCTCCCGGTCGAGCAGCCGGGGCAGCCCCAGCAGCAGCAGGGCGGCGACTCCCGCCAGGTGCACCGCCACGTCGCCCCCCTTGAGGTCGAGCAGCGCGGCGTTCGCCCCGGGCAGTTGGGGCAGCGGGAAGGGGGCGAGTTCATACAGCAGCAGCGCCGGGGGAAGCCACAGCAGCAGCAGCGGCACGAAGCGGGTGTACTGCCGCGCGGCCTCCAGCACGCCGCCTACGCGCAGCAGCAGCGCCGCGACCACGAGCGCGAAGAGGCCGTAGGCCCACAGCACAGCGTCCCGCAGCGCGTCGATGCCGTAACGGCCCAGGTAGGGCAGGGTGGCCGCGGCCCCGATCAGCAGGAACACGAGCAGCGCGTACGCCACGGGCGAGGCCGCCAGGCTCCGCACCCGGCCGTTCAGCGCGAGTACCAGCAGCCCCAGAAAGAGCGCCACCTCGCCGATGTACAGCGGGGGGGCGCCCAGGTAGGCGAAGCCGCGGCCCAGGAGGGCGTAGCCCAGCAAGCAGGCGCCCAGAAAGCCCAGCGCCACGCCGGGGAGCCCACGCCGCTGGCCCAGAACCGCCAGCACCCCACTGCCCGCAAGTGTGACCACGACGGCTCCCGCAGGATTCCACAACACCAGGGCGCTTGCCAGCAGTCCCAGCAGGGCCGCCAGCCCCCAGGAAGACCTCGTCCATTCGCCCGAAACCGTTCTCAGCACAGCGCCGCTCCTTACCTCGCGCCGGGGTAGTTCCCACCTGGGAGCGCCTCCGGCTGCCGCCCCCCAGGTTCTCCTGGGGGCGACCCGCTCACACCGTATTCAGGGGGCGCTAAAGAAATATAAATAGCCCTTCCTCTTTCGACGTGTGCAGGACGTGTTCATGCTGGCCCAGCCGGCTCAGGACGCCGGGACGCGGGGGCAGGGGCACCGCCGCTCAACGAAAAATTTACGCTGCTCGTCACATCGTGGGGGGCACCACCAATCCACATTCCACGCAACTCGCAATCTTCTCAGGAGGAAAAGATGAAGACAACCCCACGATGGCAGGGCCGCGCGGCGCTGCTGCTCGCCCCCCTGCTGGCGCTGGCCGCCTGCTCGAAAGCCCCCGCACCTGACACGAG